>JAZGFK010000086.1:0-28566 GCA_036479375.1 Pontiella sp.
TTGCACTCAGTTCATTTTGAAGCCGCTTTATTTTGTCTCCTTCAACCGCTGCTGCTTGGAATTGTTTTAGATGTACTTCCGAGATATAGGTAATCTTATTTTTCCCCTTTATGCTGTGGGATAGATAGCGGAATGGCATCTCCTTACCGCGAACCTTTCGAGTCGTCTCTACGACCGATCCGTTAACCCACAGCGGCGCATCACACATTTCCCTCAACAGTTCATCACGCTGCGCCATCAAATTTCCAACCTCATCCATTTAGTATTTCTCCCCGACCTTAAACATGCGTATACGCATATCATAAATCATGTAAAAGTCCAAGCTTTATGATTCAATATTTTAAAAAACCGGGCTGAACAACGAGGGATAAACAGGATGGTTTGAATCAACAAAATTCAGCCAAGAGGCTTAACCTCCACCCCATTAGGGGGGGGGAGCATTAAAAGCGGCCCACATAAACCAGGGCGTACTGGCCGCATCATTGGTCGCGATAAATTTAACCGCCTCGTCCACCTGATCGGATGTACTGTAGTTGGTAACGGTGGTTGATGATCCATTGCTGTTCTTTGACCAGTTGGTATAGGCCTGCACACCGCCGCCGGTGATGCCGTAAAATTCGTCCCCGCCACCCCAATGCCATTTCCCGACCGACGCTGTGGCATAGGGGGTGAAAGCCTCCGGAATCGTGGTTTCACCTTCAGAAAAAGCGCCTTCTTCACCTGGGATGCCAATACCGTGTTGGAAAACCTGACGGCCCGTCATCATGGTAGCGCGGGTTGGGGAGCATACGGGCTGGGCATAGGCACGACTAAAGAGCAGACCATTATCCGCCAGAGTTTTCAGGTTGGGCATGTTGGGCAGGAACACATTGTTATTCGTGTTGTAGAGCGGGCTGGCATCGATCGCCCAATCATCGACGATCATCATGAGAATATTGCGATGCCCGACTACATAGCTGGTGGAGGAAACAATCTGTGTAGTGGCGCCGCCCGCCAACTCATAAGTCAGCGTTGCGTAGTAGATTCCGTCCGCGAAAGAATTGGTTTCAAAATTCAGGCCGATTTCACCCGTTGCGTTATTATAGGTTGCCCAGTTTGCGTCGATGCCGTTGATGGTAACTGTGGTAATTCCCCAGCTCAGGAAGCGGCGTAGGAAAGTATGCATCGAAGGACGATTTATTATCATAGTCGAAGCCTTCATCATCGAAGGCTCGGACGCTATTTTGGCTGATCCGGTAAAACGGTTCATTATCCGAATTCAATTGCCCCGAATCCATGACTCCAGCCACGGAGGATGTGGACGTCATCGAGTCGAGCTCAACCCAGGAACCGGTTGTTGTTAAGTTAGTTCTTGATTAGACCAGATAATTGCCTCCTTTGCAGCGGACCACAGAAGCGTGATATCGCCCGCACCATCATCGACAACCGTTGAATCATACGCTTCATCGGTTTTGGGTACGCCTTCAAAATAAATGGTGTTGTTAGTGGGTGCTGCCGAAACGTCATCTCCAAGAGGGTCGCCCTGGAAAAAATTGACCGAGTAGGGGAAAATCAGATTTCCGTTGGTATCGATACAGATGAAATAGGCCCAGGTTCCTGAGGGATATTCGGACGTAATGCACCAGCGGGCATTCTGTTCATTCAAATCAAAGTCAACACCCTGTGTATACCCCAAATCACCGAGATAATCGTAGTCTTCCGTATAACGACCCAGCGGACGCGCTCCACTGATGTCTGGTCCGGCATCGGCAGTCAGTACATTTTGAGCCAAGGTCTTTTACCCAAGTGTTGCAACTCAACCTAAATAAAAAGAGCCGTTCAGCACGCAGGCATAAAAAAAGCCCGGCGTTAACCGGGCTTTTCAATTCCAAGGATTGGAACGATTTAGATACCGAAATCGTCGGCTCTGATCATATCTTCTTCAACACCCAGTTCGTAGGCCATGTCGTTTACGCACTTGAGCATGATTGGCGGTCCACAGAGATAGTATTCAATCTCGGTCGGATCTTCATGCTGGTTGAGGTATTCGTTCTGCACTACGTTATGAATGAATCCCGTTGGGCCTTCCCAGTTGTCTTCAGGAAGTGGATCACTGAGGGCAATATGAAAGGTGAAGTTCGGGAATTCTTTCGCGAGTGCTTCGAACTCCTCAACGTAGAAGAGTTCGGTTACTGAACGACCGCCATACCAGAACGTGATCTTACGTTTGGTGCCGATACGCTTAAGCTGATCATAGATGTGCGAGCGCATTGGAGCCATTCCAGCGCCACCACCAATGAAGCACATTTCACGCTCGGTTTCCTGAGCAAAGAATTCACCGTATGGACCGGAGATTACAATCTTATCGCCCGGTTTAAGGTCAAACGTGTAGCTGGAGCAAACGCCCGGCGGGTAATCCGTTCCCGGAGGTGGAGATGCGATACGGATGTTGAGCATGATAATGTCGTCTTCGAGTGGGAAGTTCGCCATCGAGTAAGCGCGAAAACAAGGCTCGTCATTATTCGCTACGCTATCCCAGACATTAAACTTGTCCCAGTCGCCGCGATATTCTTCAGCTACATCAAAGGATTTGTAGGACAATCCTTTGTAGGCCGGAACGTCGATTTGAATATAACCGCCGGCTTTGAAGTCGAGCTTCTGACCTTCAGGCAATTCAACGACCAGTTCCTTAATGAACGTGGCTACGTTATCGTTTGAACGCACGGTGCATTCGTACTTTTTGATCTCGAGAATTTCCTGCTCGATCTCAAGCTTCATGTTTTCTTTAACCTTCAACTGGCAGGCAAGTCGAACGCCTTCTTTGGCTTCGGCCTTGGTTACCTGTCCCGCTTCAGTTGGAAGCAATGTGCCGCCGCCTTCGTGAACGATACACTTGCACATGGCGCAGGTGCCACCACCACCGCAAGCGGATGGCAGGAAGATTTTTTCGTTAGAAAGAGCCGTCAGCAGGGATGATCCCGGCTTAACTTCAATTTCGCGGAAGCCATCGTTGATCTGCAGTTTAGCGAGTCCCTGGGGAACCAGTTTTTTCGCGGCTACCATCAGCAGGATGACCATAATCATGATCACCGTGGTGAAGACCAGAACGCTTGTTACAATATAAGGTATATTTTCCATAATTACCGTTTCTCAGTTCAAAGTTATTACAGGTTGATTCCGGAGAAGCACATGAATGCCATAGCCATCAGTCCGGTCATGATCATCGTAATGCCAAGACCCTTGAGTCCGTCGGGGAGATGCGAATAACGCAGCTTCTTGCGAATGGCGGCCATCGAAGCAATCGCCAGTAACCAGCCGATGCCGGAAGAAAAACCAAAGACCGTTGATTCGAGCGCACCGTATTCCCGTTCAACCATGAACAGCGATCCACCGAGGATGGCGCAGTTCACCGTAATCAACGGAAGGAAGATGCCAAGCGCGTGGTACAGCGCCGGGAAAAACTTATCGAGAATCATCTCCACCAGCTGCACCATGGATGCAATGGAAGCAATGAAACAGATGAAGTTCAGGAAGCTCAGATCCATGTGGCTCAGGTCAACACCGGGAACCCAGTGCAATGCGCCTTCACGCAGCAGGAAGTGGTGGATGGCCCAGTTGGCTGGCAGAGTGATCGTTAATACGAAAACCACGGCAAAGCCGAGTCCAATGGCCGTGTCGACTTTCTTTGAACAGGCAAGGAAAGAGCACATGCCCAGGAAGTAGGCGAGCAGGATGTTTTCTACGAAAATTGCCTTAATGGCGATGCTTAATAATTCCATGGTATTAATCCTCCACGTACTTGCTGACGGTACGCTGACCCCAGATCAGCAGTCCCAGAATAATGAATGCGCCGGGGGCGAGAAGGACGAGACCGTTGCCCATGAAGTTTTCTCCAAGGGGCAGTTCGAAACCAAGCCATTTCCCGAAGCCGAGAATTTCGCGGATCGAAGCAACGGCGATCAGGACGATGCCGTAGCCGAGGCCGTTGCCGAGGCCATCAAGGAGCGATTCCTTGGGTGGATTCTGCAGGGCAAAGGCTTCGGCACGACCCATCACGATACAGTTGGTAATGATCAAGCCAACAAATACGCTGAGCTGTTTACTGATATCGAACATGAAGGCCCGCAGCAGCTGGTCGGCAATAATCACGAGAGTCGCGATTACGGCCATTTCTACAATCATGCGGATTCCGCTGGGGATCACATTACGCATCAGCGAAATAACGAAGTTCGAGAGGGTGACCACCGAGGTCAGCGCCAGTGTCATTACGATGGCGGTATCGACCTTAACCGTAACCGCGAGCGCCGAACAAATTCCAAGTACCTGAATGGTAATTGGGTTGTTGGACGTGAACGGATCCATCACCAGTTTCTTAGCAGCAGAAGCCATGATTAGTTCCCTTTGATTGAGTTAAAGTAATTAGCGTAAGAAGCCGCATCTTTCCGGATGAGCTTTTGCACACCCTTGCCCGTGATCGTTGCGCCGGAAATTCCATCAACTTCGCTTTCACCAGAGGCATAGCCTGGTTTGGTTACGGCGAAATCAACCGGAGCACCCTCTTTATAAAGACGTTTTCCTACGAACTGAGATAGAAACCAGCTCTTTTCGATTTCAGCACCCAAACCCGGCGTTTCGCCATGTTTGTAAAAACTGATCCCCGCGATGGTTTCCAGATCCGAATCCAGAGAGAGGTACCCATAGAGCATACTCCATAGACCTTTTCCAGAAATTGGAAATGCAAACTTCGTCGCTTTATCAGCGCCGTCTTCCGTCCACGTATAGATCGGAAGCTCACCAGTGGTTTTTTCAGCAATATGCTTTTCATAGGTTGCTTCAATGGCTGGGCGATCCAAAGCGCTGATATCGATGCCGAAGGCTTTTACGATATTACGTTTTACATCGAACGCCATGTTGGCATCCTGACGACTCTTAAGTCCTATGGCCGTGCCGGACAGCAGCAAACTGCAAGTCACACACACAACAGCGGCAAAAACGATTGTTCTAGTATCTTCACGCATTGTTCAAAGCCCTCGCATAAGCCGTTCTTTTTTTGATGTGCGATTGTACAACGAAATGGTCGATCAACGGCGCCATGACATTCATGAACAGGATCGCCAGCATTGCACCTTCAGGGTAAGCCGGGTTGGCCACACGAATCAGTACAGTCAATGCACCGATCAGGAAGCCGTAAATAATCTTGCCCGTATTGGTTGCAGCGCAGGAAACCGGGTCGGTGGCCATAAAGACAATCCCGAACAGGAAGCCGCCCATGACCAGATGGTAAACAAAGGGAAGATTGGAAAATGCACTTTCCAGCGGGAGCACGTTAAAGAGAGCGCCCATTGCAACACAGCCAATGATTCCGCTAAGAATCACGCGCCAGGAAGCGATGCCGGTAATCAGGAGGAAGACGAGCCCCAGCAGAATAGCCACCGCCGAAGTAGAACCAATACAGCCGGAAATATTTCCCAGCGTCATATTGCTAAGGGTGAAACCTGAGGCGTTCAACGCCTCAATCGCATCCGTTCCTTTCTCGGCCGCGGCAGCAATCGCCAGCGGAGTAGCCATGGTAACGCCATCCACATTTTCAGCAACCGTTCCGAAAAACACGTTGTTGTCGAAGGCGGTGTGTGCGGTTCCAACCCAGACCTTGTCGCCCGAAATCTGCGCCGGGTAGGCGAAGAAGAGAAAGGCGCGGGCAGTCAGGGCGGGGTTTAGAATGTTGTAGCCAACACCCCCGAAGATTTCTTTACCGATTACGATACCAAATGAAACACCCACAGCTACCTGCCATAAAGGGAGAGTAGGGGGGAGAATCAGCGGGAATAACATACCGGTAACCAGGAATCCTTCGTTGATCTCATGCCGGCGAACCAGCGCGAACAACACTTCCCAAATCCCGCCGATCATGTATGAAACCATAATAATCGGAAGAACCATGGTCGATCCGCGAATGATATCGGTTATGAATGTGGCGTCTTCAACATGATTAGAAATGTTGAACTGGTTGCCCGCATTCCAGATGCCGAACAGGATGCAGGGCAGCAGGGCATAGATCACGAAGATCATCAACCGTTTCTGGTCGATGGAATCGCGAACGTGCGGAGCCGTTTTGGTTACATCACCCGGCGTGCGGGTGAACGTATCGCCTGCTTCGAATAACGGATAAAGCCGTTCGAATTTTCCGCCTTTTTCAAAAAGCGGGGCAATATTCTTGTCCATAAAGTCGAATAAAAATTTCATTAAATGCCTTCCTCCTCGATCTCGGCCAGGCCTTGCTTGATGATTCCGCAGACATCGGTCTTGTGCGGGTCAACAAATGAGGCAAGGGCAAAATCTTCCGGATCCGTTTCAAGGATACCGAGCTGAATCATTTCGTCTGTATCGTGAGCCAATGCAGCGCGAACAACAAAGTCGGTCATGATATTAAGTGGCTGGTACTTGTCCATCCAACCCGTAACTACCATCGCACGGAGACTTCCGTGCATGCTAGTACCTAACTTCCATTCATGGGACATGCCCATAGCAGATGAAAGGTTGACCCGATGCGAGCTGTATTGAAACAGCCCCGGCATGGTCCAACCCATTAGATGGCGGGAGCGGTCTTCTTCAAGAATGGTGTACTCCGATCCATAGAAGCGGGCGCAGGTGTTACTCGTAACCTTGTCGCCCCACAGGATGTTTCCATTGATGATCCGGACTTCTTCGCCTTCAATTGCCTTTTCAAAAAGCGGTGCCAGGTTGGCTCCGATTTCCACCTTATAGTACTGGCGAAACTCTTCTTTTACGGCCGGCCCAGCTACAGCAATAATCTTAGTGCGGGGCAACTCGCCTGTAACTAAGAGTTTACCAATCAGGATGACATCCTGCGCGGTGAGCGTGTAGACGGTGTCGTTTGGCAGAATCGGGCTGATCCGGTTAATGTGGACACTCGTTGTGCCAGACGGATGTTTGCCTGAGAATGTGTGGCTCTCGGAATTTCCAAAGTCAGGAATATCTGAGCCGGCCGATTTGCAGAGATGGATTTTTCCATCCGTTAGTTTGGCCAGCGCGTTGATTCCGGTTTGGAATGATTCCTCATCACCCTTTAGGATGACACTGAAGTCAGCCTGGAACGGAGCAGAGTTTGCCGCATTAACGAAAATTGCTTTCGGCGCAGTGTCCGGGTCAGCAATCTTATTAAATGGGCGTTGCTTGATCAGCGGCCACATGCCGGTGTTCAGCAGATGATCCACTACTTGTTCACGAGAAAGTTGACCTACAGAATCGCGGGTGTACTTGTCAAACGTGACACTCTGCTCTTCCTGAGCGCGTTCAATCAGGATTTCAACCGGGAAGCGCCGTGCTCCAAGGTTTACTGCCTTAATCGTACCAGCGCAGGGAGAACGGAATACAAGTTTCTCATTCTTTTTGTGGTTAAAGAGAACGTCTCCGCGTTTTACGGATTCGCCTTCCTTAACGTGCAAGCGGGGTTTTAAACCTTCGAATTCGGAAGGATAAATCGCAAAAATCTGCTGCCTCGCATACTCTTCGACATGGGTCGTAGGCTTCCCTAAAACCTTGATGTCGAAGCCTTTTTTTATTTTGTATTCAGCCAAAACACAGTCCTCGTTTGGTCTCACATGTAATTTAATGGGTATGTCTATACCGATTCATATCTATCGTTAAAAGCAGAATTTGTTATAAAGTTACTCACGTATATTTTTCAGATTCAATGTTCTGATCAGCGGATGATTAAGCCGTCAGATGTTTTGTTAGAATCGGCTTCATGGTCTGGTCTAAAAAAGCATCCCAAGCATCCTGTAATTCAGGCCAGGCGGCTAGCTGGGAAGAAGAGGTTTCCAGTAGGGAGTAAATGTAATCAATGGGGTCGGTCGGAGCGTTTATCGTGGCTGTAATGGCCGTGGTTTTACCGCGTTGATCATCACTTCCAAGGGATTTTCCAGAAATTACTTCATTTCCGGTGGCATCGAGCATGTCGTCGCCCAGTTGATAAGCTGTACCCAAAATAAACCCAGCCTCGCGAAGCGCATCGGCCTGCCCCGGCTCCTTGGTTCCTCCGGCAACAGCCGCAAAGGCAAATAGTGAGCCCGTTTTAAAGCGCGCAACCTGCTCGCACTCTTCCCACGTTCCCGGCGATCCGCGAAGAATCAGTTCCTGTTCAACTTCAGAACGACAAACCTCTCCGGTTTTGTCGATGAGTTCCTGCAAAAGATCAACACGATTAGCGTTAACCAGTAAAGAGAGCGCTTTAAACATGAGCAGATCGCCAAACAGGATCGCGCCGTTTACACCATATTTTTTCCAGAAGGTGGGTACACCTCGGCGAAGAATTCCGCCATCAATAACATCGTCATGCAACAGACTTGCTCCATGAATAAGGTCAACGGCAGCGGCGGCAGCAACCAATTCACCTTCGTCGATTTCATTGGCGCTCCCCAAAGCAAGAACCAGACGCGAGCGCAGCATTTTTCCGCTGCTCATCAGGTTCTTGTTCCCCGGGAGCAGGTTGGAAATATTGGTGTCCTTAAGAACATCGGCCATCGCCGTTTTTACCAACTTTAATTGCTTATCAATCTGGTTTTTTTTCGTGGACATCTGCGTATAATGCCGACCAAATTCTTCTTGTCAACAATCTGCCGCAACGGACTTTCCTGCTGAGGAAAACGGCGGAATAGCCATTTTGTAAAATTTCAGGTCTTGTATGAATAACGCAGAAACGAACACCGACTGGAAATGGCAGATTGCCAATCGTATTTCGACAAGGGATCAACTCGAAGAATTTATTGAACTGAGCGCGGAGGAACGCGCGGCCTTCGACGGCGATATGCCACTTTCGTTTGCTGTATCACCCCATTACGCCGGTTTGCTCAAGTCCGATGCCTTGCGGAAAACGGTCATTCCTACGGATTCTGAGAATCAAATCGGTACAGGTGAGTTGGCTGATCCATTAGGAGAAGAGGAGCATCGTGCAACGCCGCACCTGATTCACACCTATCCTGACAAGGTATTATTTCTCGCGACGACGTTTTGTTCTACCTACTGCCGCTACTGCACCCGCTCACGAATGGTAGGGAAACCTCTTGAATTTGATGTCAGCTCGTTTGAGGAAACGTTCCTTTATATAGAACGGCATACTGAAATTCGTGATGTTCTTCTTTCAGGCGGCGATCCGCTCACTATGACGGATTCCGTACTTGATGAAATCCTGACGCGCCTAAGAAATATTCCACATGTTAGAATGGTACGCATTGGGTCCAAGGTTCCGGTTGTGCTTCCTATGCGCATTACGGATGAGCTTTGTTCGATACTGCGCCGCCACCGGGTTTGGCTCAGCCTGCACTTTATACATGCCGACGAACTGTCGCCCGAAACGCAGGCAGCCTGCCAAAAGCTATCCGACCATGGTATCGGCATGGTCAGCCAGACCGTTTTACTGAAAGGGATTAACGATAATACGCAAACGTTGATTGATCTTTTCTATGGATTACTCGAAATAAATGTTAAGCCGTATTACCTGTTGCAGTGCGATCCCGTTCGAGGTTCTGCGCACTTCCGCACTTCGGTCGAGAAAGGGATTGAGTTGATCCAGTCACTGCACGGCAACATTTCAGGTCTCGCTGTTCCGCAGTACGTGATCGATGCGCCGGGTGGAGGCGGAAAAGTTCCGATCCTCAGCAAGTATCAGATCCGTCGCGATGGGGATGATGTTGTCTTCATTAATTACGAAAGAAAAGAATACCGATATCCGGATCCCATGGAGAAATAGAAACTATGAAAATATTACAAGGACAGATTTGGAAGAAAGACGAGGAATACTACCGCGTGGTGGAACGGGAACGGCTATCTGTAACCTATAAGGTAATGATTGATCCCGTTGAAGGGGAGGGTACAACCCACCACACAACAAAAAAAGAGTTCTGCCGCATGCTTAAAGGTGCTGAACTTCTGACCGAAGAGCCGTAGTCTTAAAATTGGTTTATTAATATTTTGTAATGCAATTATGATGGCTGGTTAGTCGTTTTGCGGTTAATCAACCCATACGGAGCGTGCATAATGAAAACTAGACTACTCTTCTTTTTACTGATTTTATCTGCAGGATCGATAGTGGCGCAGCGCCAAATGCGAAAGCATACCGCTAATAGCATCAGACCGATACGGCTCGTTGAGGCTAATGAAGAACCGCCGGTTGAAAATGAACATCATTTCCATGTCAAAGGTGATGAACTTAAAGTTACGGCTAACGGAATTCCGGAACATAAAGTGGGTGAATTTCCCAATCGCGGTAATCCTCATACGATTGAACCGCAAAAATATTCGTTCAGCCTTCCGGCGAATCCATCGGCTGAAAAAAAAGTAATTTCTCTGCCCGGACAATCTAATTCAGGAAGGGGGGCACCGAATATGCCGTTCGGAATTGGGCTTAACGGGGTTGTAATGGATCCGGATACAGCGGAGTTCTGGCTTGGTGACCGCAACAGCGGGTGGAATTACGAAGCGTTAGGTGGTGCCGTGACCTTGGGTATTGATGAAAACCACGCACACGTACAACCGACCGGTGCCTATCATTATCACGGCATGCCTACCGGCTTGCTTGACGAACTGAATTTCGAAAAGGGAAAGCACTCCCCTCAGATCGGCTGGGCCGCGGATGGCTTTCCTGTTTACGCACTCTATGGATATGATGGAACTAACCAGTCCAAAGTAATCAAGCGCACTTCAAGTTATCGTCTGAAAAAAGGAACCCGACCGTCAGCACCGGAAGGGCCGGGCGGGACATATGACGGATCCTTTGTACAGGACTATGAGTATGTAAAAGGGTTGGGATCATTGGATGAATGCAATGGCTGTTTTACGGTAACTCCTGAATTTCCAGATGGAACCTATGCTTATTTTCTGACGAAAGAATGGCCCGTAATCCCTCGCGTATTCCGTGGATCAGCCGTGCAATTACGCGTGCCGCAGCACCAGCACCAGCGCGGATCGCGTTGATAAATTCAACAGCATCCAAACGGAGATGAATAAATTAAGCTTTTATTTTTTACGATTTCTCTAGGAAAAGTTCTCCGAACACGATAAACAAGCCCCTTAATTCAAATAAGGAAGTACATAGTATGGATACAGGTACAGTAAAATGGTTCAGTTCTGAAAAAGGTTTTGGCTTCATCACTCCAGATGCAGGTGGAACCGATTTGTTCGTTCATCACTCTGAAGTTCAAGTTTCAGGCTACGCTACTCTCGATGAAGGCCAGAAGGTCTCATACGAAGTTGGACAAGGCCAGAAAGGCCCATGTGCAACTAACGTAATCCCAATGTAATTTGGGAGTTACGGCTTATAGCCGCACACGAAAAAGGCGTCTGAATGGGCGCTTTTTTTGTGCCTACACAACTGGGCCGGCTCAAAATCGATCAAGTTCTTGTTCGATTAAGCAGGTTGATGATGTAGAATATTCCTCAACCGGAAAACGCAATATTCGTGACTGTTGATTAAAGGAGGCTGAAATGAAATTTTTGAATACTCTGGCTGTACTCTGTTTTGCTATTTCCCTTACATCGGGATGCTCTACAACATCCAAAGAAGAAAAAGAGGCCTACTTTGAAGAGGGAAAAATGGAAGACCAGGTTAAGTCCTGGGAAAAACACGGCCGATACTGATTCAAAGAATCTCTAGCCATCCCGCTTGGCAACATGGTGTTTCGTGACGAGATCGAGTAACTCATAACAACTGCCGCATAAACTTGCCGCATAAGTGGCATCCATAACATCGCCCGTAGTTTTAAGATTATCCCGATCGATTGCCTTGCAGATGTCGGCTTTTGTTACATAGTTGCAAAAGCAGACAACATCATCGTCTTCAATATCCGGTTCCGCCTCGAAAGGTTTACCGATCGGGGCAAACCATTCTTCAGGCCGTTCCGGCAGTTTGGTTTTTTCATCAATCCGTTTATGAAGGCGTCCGAATTCCGAAGTTTCTCCAATGAGGATTGCTCCCAGTAAGTATTCGCCCGCCGGATCCGTTACGAGTTTTTTATAAACACCTTTCTCGGCATCCTGATCAATAACATGCTTCGCGTGGGGAGGCTCGATCATCGGATTGCCAATACTGCATACCTGCAGATCGAGTAATTTGAGTTGGGAAGCAGGTTGAGGCGGCTGGAACGTTTTATTGATTCCACCCAAATGTGCAGAGGCGGCTTCAGCCATGGCATAACATGGAGCCACGAGCCCATAGGTTATGTCGTTGAAAGAAGCGCATTCTCCGATGGCATAAATTGCAGGATCTGACGTACGAACGGTTTCATCCACTGCGATGCCGCCGTTGGTTCCGCTGGACAGTCCAGCATTGCGTCCAAGTTCGTCGTTCGGCTGGATACCAGTAGCCAAAATAACCAAGTCAGCATCAAGGGAATCACCGTTCGTAAAATGGACCTTTTGAACGCGTTGTTCCCCCCTCAGTTCCAGAACATGCGCATCGGTCTGAATCTTGATATCCAGCTCTTCAATCTTATCGCGTAAGAGTTGACCGCCCGCAGCATCGAGCTGGCAGGCCATTAAATGTGGAGCACGTTCGAGGACGGTCGTATCGAGACCCATTTCCTTGCAGGCCTCGGCCGCCTCAAGACCAAGAAGTCCTCCGCCAAGAATAACCGCATGCGCTGCTCGTTCGGCATCCTTTTGGATGGCAGAGACATCGTCGGTAGTGCGATAGACATGTACGCCCTCTAAATTCGTTCCTGCAAGGTCTGGAATATGGGGGCGAGCTCCAGTTGCGATTACCAGATAGTCGTAGCTGATTACTTTACCGTCGGAGATAGAAATAGTTTTATCAGCCCGATCAATGGATTCAACCCGTGATCCAAGTAACAGCTCCATTTTATGGTACGCATACCACCGCGACTCGGAGAAGATGAGTTCCGGACTGTTTTTTCCGCTAAAAATAGAGGAAAGGTTTACGCGATCGTAAGCCGGTAAAATCTCATCACCAAGTATGGTCAACCGATATTCGTGGCGGGCATCATATTCCAACAGCTTTTCGCAAAAACGCAGGCTGGTCATCCCGTTTCCAATCACCACAACATGTTTTTTCTTTTCCGACATAAAAACCCAGTAGTTAAAAGTGCGTATCCTTATCAGTCGTCCGAATCGGTGTCGATTAGTTGTTCCTTATTTTTTATTGGCCGAATCAAGGTTATAACCCATGTTTCACAACAGGAAGCAAGCAACCCATAACCACTGACTTTTCTATGACCGGCCTATATATCCATATTCCAATTTGTATTTCACGATGTCGCTATTGTGATTTTTATAAGATGACCCCAAATGAGTGGGATAATGTTGCCCTTTTTCTTCAGAGTCTGGAACTCGAGTTCCAGCGGTTGCCGAAAGATTTTGCGCCCGATACTGTATTTATCGGCGGGGGAACACCAACTGCGCTGGAAGCGGCCGATTTTTCCATAATGCTGGACTCAATTCATCGTCATATCGATCTTTCAAATGTGGTTGAGTTTTCCAGCGAGGCCAATCCAGGCTCTCTTACTCCGGAGAAACTGGCGGCAATGAAGGAGGGCGGGGTCAATCGTGTGTCGATTGGCGTACAGTCGTTTAATGATAAAGCGCTGAGACTGCTTGGGCGCACACATAGGGCCCGTGGTGCGATCGAGGGCTACCATATGCTCCGTGAGGCCGGTTTCGACAATGTGAACATTGATCTGATTCAAAGTATTCCCGGAATGAAACCAGAGGATGTTTTAGCCGATGCAAGGCAGGTGGCTGAGCTTCGACCGGAACATCTTTCCTACTATAATTTAATCTATGAACCCGGCACGCCCATGACGCGTGACCGCGATGAAGGACGCCTGATACCGCCGGGCGATGACGAGGAAGCGGATAATTATTTTGCGGTAAAGAAACTTCTAGAAGATGAAGGCTATGGCCATTACGAGATTTCCAACTTTTCCAGAGACCGAAAACATTGCCTTCATAATGTGCTCTACTGGCAAGGGGGCGAATACTTTGGATGCGGCCCTTCCGCACACTCACACTGGAAGGGTAAACGATTTGGCAATATTCCTGATCTAAAAGTCTACTGTGATCGGCTACAGAAAGGGGAAAGTCCGGTCGACATGATTGAAGTACTCGATCCCAAGGATAAAGCGCGTGAAACACTGGTAATGTGGCTACGCATGACCGAGGGTTTAGACATGGATCATTTCCAGTCCGTTACAGGACATCATGTGGATATGCTATGTGGTGACGCGATTGGATCAATGATTGAGGAAGGCTTGCTCGAACGCCTGGAAAACCGATTGGCATTAAGTAGTGGTGCATTGTTTGTCTGCAATTCGGTCTTCAGCGAACTGGTCTAACCCCAACACGTTGTGTTCCAGCCAGCGATAATAAGCAAAAAACAGGTAAATATACTTGCAAAGCAGGCGGGAATGCTTAGATTCCCAACCTTTTGAACAACAAACCAATTTAGAAATCACAGTACACGAGGTAAATAAAATGGGCAGAGAATGTGCAGTTACAGGTAAGAAGACCGTCGTTGGGCGTCGTATCGTTCGTAAAGGTCTAGCTAAGAAAAAAGGCGGAATTGGTCTTCACGTGACCAGCGCTACCAAACGTACGTTCAAGCCGAATCTTCAGCGTGTTCGCGTTCGTGATGAAAAAGGTACCGTTAAACGCATTTGGGTTTCAGCTAAGGCCCTGCGTTCCGGCGCTGTCAAGAAAGCCTAGTTTCCATCCTTTGGAAATAGACAGCCGTCCCTTACGGGGCGGTTTTTTTTTGTTCGGCCTGCAGATCTCCCACAGATTGACGCAGATCATGGTAGGCGATGTTCTTTATGTTGAATTTACCATCTGCGGTATCCGTGTAATCTGCGGGCTAATTTATTAGAAGGCACAAAAAAACACCCCGCGGAGAGCGAGGTGTTTGTCTTTTCAACAAGAAGGTAAATTTACCAACTAGCCTTAGTCATGCCGGGGATTTTTCCCTGGGAAGCCATTTCACGAAGGGTGATACGTGAAAGACCGAACTTGCGGTATACGGCGTGCGGACGACCGGTAACTGAGCAGCGGTTCATAATGCGGTTGGGGTTCGCATCAAGCGGCAGCGAGCGAAGCTTGCGTACTGCAGTCATGCGATCAGCAGGATCGGAATCGGGGTTGCTGATGATTTTTTTCAATTCGACGCGCTTTGCGTAGTACTTTGCAGCACATGCGATACGCTTCTGATTCTTAACTACCATGCTTTTCTTAGCCATAAATACTTGGTTCCTTTTGTTGAAAGACCCGTGGATAAAACATAAACGGACTGTCCCGCGCAACATTAAATGATCAAAAAAACAGTGCTTTCCCCGCTGTACAATTCCGATTCACCGGAGGCGCAAACGTTTTTAGTCTTGAATGCGGGCTGGCAACCCGTATTTTTCTATATAACTTAATTTTATCAACCAGGGGAATGGGGGAAATATTATGTCAAACATTAAGAATCTGGGCACAGCTACGCTTACCTATGGGGATACATCAATCGACCTTCCGGTTTTTGAAGGAGCTGAGCAGGAAAAAGCCATCAATATCATGGCCTTGCGCAAAGAAACGGGAATGATCACGTATGATCCCGGATTTGTGAATACCGGGTGTTGCCAAAGCGACATTACCTATATTGATGGGGAGGCAGGTATTCTTCGCTATCGAGGGTACGACATCAATGAGTTGGCTGAACAATGTGAATTTATTGATGTGTCCTATCTGCTGATTCACGGCACGCTTCCGAACAAAGAGCAGCACGAGGAATATTCCAGTTTGCTGAATACGCATTCGCTACTGCACGAAGACATGCGCCACTTTTTCGATGCCTATCCGGATCACGCACACCCAATGGCAACGCTTTCGGCGATGGCGGTTTCGCTTTCCACGTTTTATCCAGAACTTGAAGATGTCAGCCTTCAGGAAAATATTGATTTCAAAGTCACGCGTCTGATGTCTAAAATGCGCACTGCGGCGGCATTTTCCTATAAGAAATCGATAGGCCATCCAATTGTCTACCCTCGGCCTGATCTGAACTACTGCGAAAACTTCCTGAACATGATGTTCCGTACCCCCGTAAACAATTATCAGATTGATCCTGTCGTTTCCACGGCGCTGAATAAGCTGCTGATCCTGCACGCCGACCACGAACAAAACTGCTCCGCTTCTGTCGTGAAAATGGTTGGAAGTGCCGGTGCCAACCTTTATGCATCCATCTCCGCAGGCATCTGCGCACTGTGGGGGCCGCTGCATGGTGGCGCTAACCAGCACGTCATTGAGATGCTGGAGCGAATTATTGCGGAAGACAATGGCGACATAAAACGCGTGATTGAACGGGCAAAGGACAGGAACGATCCGTTTCGTCTAATGGGCGTCGGGCACCGAGTTTACAAGTCGTACGATCCACGCGCAAAGGTGGCCAAGCAGATGTGCAAAGATGTGCTCGCAGCACTGGGTGCGAAAGATCCACTGGTGGAACTCGCACAGGAACTGGAGGAAGCCGTGCTTGCCGATGACTATTTCGTAAGCCGTAGCCTCTATCCGAATATTGATTTTTATACTGGTCTGACGTACCGCGCCATGGGTATACCAACCGACATGTTTACCGTCATGTTCGCCATCGGCCGCATGCCGGGCTGGATTGCCCAGTGGCTGGAAATGCGTGATGATCCGCATGGCCGCATTGGACGGCCGCGTCAGGTTTACACCGGTCCAACTCAACGGTCGGTCAACTAAACAGGAATTTGAATGAGCAAAGATAGAAATAAAGGAAATACCCAGCACGAAGTAGTTGAGCTTAGTTTTCTACAGAAAATCGCGGAGCGCCTGCCGGAGGATCTCGAAATCCTTCAAGCGCTGGCGGATCTTTATACAAAGACGGGAAACTATGAAAAAGGTCTGGAGATTGATGTTAAGCTAAGTCAGCAACTCCCGGTTGATGATTTGGTGTGGTACAACCTTGGTTGCTCCTACTCACTCACAAATCATCCTGACGAAGCCTTTGAAGCGCTCACGAAAGCCGTTGAGCTGGGCTATGGCGACTATGACTGGATGAAGACCGATTCTGATCTGAATAAACTACATACCGATCCCCGATTCGAATCGCTTCTCAGCTGGCTGTATACGGCCTGCAGTGAAGAGGAATAAGCGATTTTGATGTTCATAAAAAGGGCGACTTTTATCGGTGGTTTGCTACATTCTCGGCTTCATTTTCAAGGATTGGAAAGTATGTGGAGCTTATTGAAATGACACAGCGAACGAAAGCGGATTGGAAACAGGCAGGAGTCGAAATCGGCGAAGAGGTCGATTCTTCAAAAATTGCCGAAGACGTAATCGTCCATTCCGGATGCCGTATTCAAGGATCTGAAACCTCAATTGCTTCGGGTTGTGTGATCGGTGCCGAAGCCGCCGTCGTGATCGAAAACTGCCAGCTGGGTCGGAATGTTGAACTCAAAGGCGGCTATTTCTTTGGTGCAACTTTTTTTGATGGTTCCAATATGGGCAGCGGAGCACACGTTCGAGCCGGTACCATTCTCGAAGAAGAAGCCAATGGCGCACATACCGTCGGGTTCAAACAAACCATCCTTCTGCCGTTTGTAACGGCTGGCAGCCTAATCAATTTTTGCGATGTTCTTATGTCCGGCGGTACGAGCCGGAAAAATCATTCGGAAGTGGGCTCCTCATATATTCACTTCAACTTTACGCCACATCAGGACAAGGCTACGGCATCACTGATCGGCGACATACCCAATGGCGTTTTTCTCGACAAACAACCCATTTTTCTAGGAGGGCAGGGTGGTTTGGTTGGACCGGCCCGCATTGCCTACGGATCTGTGGTCGCGGCAGGCGGCATCTGTCGACAGGACATACTGGAAGGAAACCAGCTTCAGATTCCCGCCGTGCCCGAAGCGGGAACACGACCGTACGAAATAGGGGTCTACCACAGCATTGATCGTCTCGTTAAAAATAACCTGATCTACATTGGTAACGTCGTCGCATTGCGCGAGTGGTACCGCAATGTACGAAGCCACTTTTTACGCGATAGTTTTGATTTGTCCGTTCTCGATGGGGGCATTAAAAATCTGGAAATCATTTTGGCCGAACGCATCAAACGCCTTGGCGACCTTGCAGGTAAGATGGAATATTCCATCGAATGGTTGGAAATAAATAACGGTTCAATCGAGCTCATTGAGCGGCAAAAGAAATTACAGTCCGAATGGCCCGAGATTAAAATCCAATTGGAACGTACAAATTGCCAACCTCCGATAGCATTCACCCAGGCTTTGGAAGATCTACAGTCTAATCATTCATATACCGCCGCGATCCAATCATTGAAACCAATCACACGCGAAACCGGTCGTGCCTGGTTACAATCGATCGTAGATGCAACAGAACAACTTTGGAGATAATAACGATGGGAAAACTATTTGGAACCGACGGCGTTCGCGACATGGCGAACGAGGGCAATATGACCGCCGAAATGGCATTACAGATTGGACGGGCCACGGCTTATACCTGCAAAGAGCATCATGCGGAAAAGGGGACGCGCCCGCGCATCATCATTGGTAAGGATACACGGCTGAGCGGTTACATGCTTGAAAATGCCCTTACCGCTGGAATTACCTCAATGGGTGTGGATGTTCTGCTGCTCGGCCCCATTCCAACACCAGCCGTTGCTTTTATTACCCAAAGTATGCGTGCTGACGCTGGGCTGGTTATTTCCGCCTCACACAACCCCTACTTTGATAATGGGATCAAAATTTTCGGGCGAAATGGGTATAAGCTCCCCGATGCAATGGAAGCGGAAATCGAAGATCTGGTGTTGAGTGGCCGAATTAACAATATTCGTCCAGTCGCACAGGAAGTCGGAAAGGCCAGGAGAATCGACGATGCTATGGGGCGCTATATCGAGTTCTGTAAAAATACCTTCCCTGACGACATGACTCTGGATGGCATGAATGTCGTTCTCGATTGCTCCAACGGAGCAACCTATAAATGTGCTCCCCTTATTTTTTCGGAACTGGGTGCTGATGTAACCACGATCCATGCCTCACCGAATGGTACTAATATTAACGACAACTGCGGATCACAGCATACCGGGGATCTCTGCATCAAAATTAAAGGCCTTAATGCGGACGTTGGTCTGGCTTTCGACGGCGACGGCGACCGGTTAATTGCGGTCGATGAAAACGGAGAAGAACTCACGGGCGATCAAATTATTGCGATCTGCACAAAGCACTTCAAGGAAAGCGGCCTGCTGAAGAACAATCTCGTGATCGGCACCGTGATGAGTAACATCGGTTTCCATATGGCACTGCAGGAACTAGGAATCGAGACCGATGTTTCGGATGTTGGAGACCGTCAGGTGCTTGAGCTTATGCGGGAAAAGGATGCTGTGCTCGGCGGCGAGGATTCAGGGCATATCATCTTTCACAATTTCCATACGACAGGTGACGGCATTGTGTCTGCCCTACAACTGCTGGCGATTATGCGTACGACCGGTGAAAAGCTTTCCAAACTGGCTCAGGTGATGAAGGTATTTCCTCAAGTACTCATCAATGTGGATGTAGCAGAAAAACCGCCACTTCAAGAGATTGTAAAATTGAAACAAGCGATTACGGAGGCCGAAGCCGAATTGGGCGATAAGGGGCGTGTTTTAATCCGGTATTCCGGAACTCAACCCATGTGTCGTGTGATGGTTGAAGGGCCCACGAAAGAACAGACCACAAGGATCGCCGAGCGACTTGTTAATGTAGTTAAAGAGACCATTGGATAACATGGAAACCATTCTTACGTCGGAAAACCTCGAACGCTCCTACACCATCGGAAAGACTACACTGGATGTGCTCAAAGGCGTATCGCTGAATGTGAAGGCCGGGGAAATGCTATCAATTATGGGAGAAAGCGGATCGGGCAAAAGTACGTTGCTACATGTTCTGGGCGGTCTGGATAATCCTAAGGTTGGTAAGGTTCACTTCAAAGGACAGAGTGTTTACGGTATGTCATCACCCCGTCGGGCCCGTTTCCGCGCAGAAAACGTTGGATTTGTTTTCCAGTCGTTCCATCTGCTTCCCGAACTAGATATTGTGGAAAATGTGGCGCTTCCGGCCATGGCTCAGCGATCGAAGGGCGATGCCAAGGCACGGGCCAAAGAATTATTAACGGAAGTTGGGCTGGCCGAGCGTGTCGGACATCGGCCTCAGGAGTTATCCGGTGGAGAGCAACAGCGCGTAGCGATTGCGCGGGCACTGATGAACGAACCGGATATTATTTTTTGTGATGAGCCGACTGGGAATCTGGATTCCAGAACGGGTGAAAAAGTATTGAATTATTTGTTTCAACTGGTTGAAGCGAGAAGGCATAGTCTCGTGCTTGTTACCCATAGTCAGGAAGTTGCTTCCCGGTGTTCCCGCGAATTGGTTCTGAAAGATGGGTGTTTAATTTAGTAAGGGTTTTACGAATGAAGATTTTTTTAGGTAATAAGCTGGTTGATGAAAAAGATGCAGTCGTTTCGGTATTTGACCATGGGTTACTTTATGGTGATGGAGTATTCGAAGGTATCCGAGCCTATAACGGCCGAGTCTTTCTGTTAGACGAACATATTGACCGACTCTACGACTCGGCGAAAGCCATTGCGTTGAACATTCCGATGACCAAGCAGGAAATGTCGGAGGCTGTAGTCGAAACCTGCAAGGCGAATGAAATTGCGGATGGCTATGTTCGGCTGGTAGTAACCCGCGGAAGGGGCACGCTGGGACTAAATCCTTATCTTTGCGACAAAGCTGAAATAATCGTTATCGCGGCAAAAATTCAGTTATATCCACAAGACCTTTATGATAACGGGCTTAAAATTGTTACCGTCGGAACCATTCGGAATCATCCCGAAGCGATCAATCCCCGGATCAAAAGCCTGAACTACCTGAACAATGTCATGGCAAAAATCGAAGCCATCAACGCGGGTTGCATGGAATGTCTGATGCTGAACCATAAAGGTGAAGTGGCCGAGGCTTCCGGCGATAACGTGTTCGCTGTAAAAAACGGGGTTCTAAGTACTCCTCCAGCTTCATGCGGCGCTCTGGAAGGACTCACGCGTAACAAGGTAATGCAGCTTGCAAAAGATGCCGGCTATGAAGTCCGCGAATCCGTGATGCAGCGTTATGATCTTTATGTTGCAGATGAGGTGTTTCTTACCGGCACTGCCGCAGAAATTATTTCTGTTGTAGATATCGATAAACGGGTGATTGGTGATGGTAATCCAGGAAAAGTGACTGCTGAACTGAGCGCACTCTACAGCAAATGTGCCCGTTCTGAGGGTACGCCAATCGTTTAAGCCTCTGATTTATGGCCGTAGTCGCGGTGCAAAAAGATTGCTTAGTATTAACCCAACGAATTACGCTTCCTGTTGACTTAATAGAAAAGCAGGTATTTTTAATGAAATGTGAATGCTGTCATAAAACGGAGGCGACGATCCACCTGACTCAGGTGATCGAAGGCGCAGTAAAGAAGCTTAATCTTTGTCAGATTTGCGCTCAGAAAAATGGGATCGATCTAAACTCTCCGATTTCCATTACGGATGTATTGCTTGGACTTGGTCAACCAACCGACACGAAACAGCATCCCGATCTCTCAGGATTTGATCTGAGCTGTAGTCGTTGCCAGATGACCCGAGCTGAGTTCAAGAAGCGGGCACGTCTTGGATGTCCAGAATGCTATAACGCCTTTATGGGCGAACTCAGTGCGCTGACACAGGCCATGCACCACAGTCGTCAGCACGTAGGGAAAATCCCCGCCCGACAGGGCACCGAAGCACGTATGACGGCGAAAATTGCCGCGCTGAAAAAAGATATCGAAACCGCAATCGCAAAAGAAGAGTACGAAGTGGCTGCACACCTGCGCGATCAGATTCAAATACTTCGTGCTGACATTTCATTACCTGATGTTGGAGGCTCCCATGACGCTTGATGATATGGTCAGACGACACGGAAGCTGGTTGGAAGCCGGCATCGATGAAGGGCCGGTAATCAGCAGCCGAATTCGTTTGGCGCGCAACGTGAAAGATTACAGTTTCCCCGGATGGGCTAGTGAAGAACAGAATCATGCGGTATGGAAGCAGACGCAGGATATCTTTAGTAAAGCGGAACCTACCTTCATCAGTTGGGGAATGACTGAAACATCAGATCTCGACAAAGAGATTCTTTTCGAGCGCCATCTGATCAGTCAGGAAATGGCGCAGCAGGATGATAGTTGTGGTGTGTTTGTAACCCCCGATGAATGCACTTCCATTATGGTTAATGAAGAAGACCATATTCGCATTCAATCTCTCCAGCCAGGGCTCAACCTTCAGAAAGCGTGGGAGGTTGCAGATCGTATTGACGACGAACTCGAATCAAGTCTGACGTATGCATTTTCCCCGAAACTTGGATATCTCACCTCGTGTCCATCCAACGTTGGAACCGGAATGCGAGCTTCAGTAATGCTTCATCTTCCCGGTTTGGTACTCATGGAAGAGATGGATCCGGTAATAAACGGGATTTCAAAAATTGGTTTGGCTGTTAGAGGCATGTGGGGCGAGGGAACCGAAGCGGCGGGTAATATGTTTCAGATTTCGAATCAGATTACTTTAGGACGTCGGGAAGATGAAATCATTGCGCATCTTGAACAGATTGTTCTGGAGCTAATTGATCACGAAAATAATGCCCGCATTCGGCTTATGAAAGATAAGTCACTCATAGTGGAAGACCACGTATCGAGAGCATTTGGAACTCTTTCCCATGCAAAACTGATTTCGAGTGGCGAAGCATTAAACCTTCTGTCCTCGCTCCGGCTGGGCCTCGATCTCGGATTAATTACAAAATTTAGCCGCAGGGAGCTGGATATGCTTTTTATCTCCATCCAGCCGGCACACCTGCAAAAACTGGAAAATAAAGTTTTAGAACCCGATGAGCGGGATGTAGTTCGTGCCGAAATGTTGCGCAATTACATGGAAAATGCTACGGAAGACGGCAGTTTAAACTAAAGGTAAAGTTATGGACAATTTTACACCAAGGGCTCAACAAGTTTTGCAACTGGCCCGGAAAGAAGCGGACCGTTTTAATCATGGATATGTTGGCACCGAACACATTCTGCTGGGCTTGATTGCCCTCGGACATGGGGTTGCGGTCAATGCATTACAGGCTTTAGGGATCGATTTGGCATCGGTGCGTCTGGAGGTTGAAAAAGCAGTCGGCACCGGGCCGGAGACAAAAACGATCGGCAATATTCCATTCACCCCCCGTGCGAAAAAAGTTCTGGCCCTTTCGGCCAGCGAAGCACGCGGTCTTGGTCATAGCTATGTTGGAACAGAACATATCCTGCTTGGACTTCTGCGTGAAGGAGAGGGGATTGCGGCGCGTGTTCTTGAAAATCTGGGTGTTGATCTCGACGAAACTCGATACGAAATCATGAAAACGCTCGATCCGGACTATGATCCTGCATCTGAAGCTGAATTCGAAGATGAGGAAGAACGGGACACACCGTCTATTGGAGGACAACAGCGCGGTAAGGGAAAAACAAAAACACCTGCGCTTAACACCTTTGGCCGCGATCTCACAAAACTTGCCAAAGACGGCAAGTTAGATCCTGTGATTGGAAGAAAAGATGAGATCGAGCGCGTAATACAGATTCTTTGCCGGCGCACAAAAAACAACCCGGTACTGCTTGGCGAGGCTGGCGTCGGGAAAACCGCAATTGCTGAGGGGCTGGCTCAGATCATTACCGATAGTAGCGTTCCCGATCTACTGATCGATAAAAAAGTTATCACACTCGACCTTGCTTTAATGGTAGCCGGCACAAAATACCGTGGCCAGTTTGAAGAACGTATCAAAGCCGTAATGGATGAAATCCGGAAAGAAAAGAATATCATCCTTTTTCTAGATGAACTTCATACCATTGTTGGTGCTGGCTCTGCCGAGGGCACAATGGATGCTGCCAACATAATTAAGCCGGCACTCTCACGTGGCGAACTGCAGTGCATTGGCGCGACCACACTCAAGGAATATCGAAAATATATCGAAAAAGACGCGGCACTTGAGCGCCGTTTCCAGACCGTGAACGTCAAAGAACCGACCATTGAGGATGCCATAGAAATCATGAAGGGGCTGCGGGGTAAATACGAAGAACATCATCATGCTCGATTTACGGACGATGCGTTAGTTGCGGCAGTGAAATGCTCTTCGCGGTATTTGCCGGATCGTTTCCTTCCTGATAAAGCAATTGATTTAATTGATGAAGCGGGCGCACGTGCCCGCATTGGCAGCATGAGCCGACCGCCGGAACTGAAGGAACTCGAAGAGGACATTCACTCATTCGAAAAGAAAAAGAACGACGCGATTCATGAACAAAAATTTGAAGACGCCGCTAGTTTCCGGGATCAGGAACGGCAGTCCAAGGAGAAGCTGGATCAGCTTCTTGAAGCTTGGCGTAAAACAAGGGATGAAAATAAATCTATCGTAACCGACGAAGACATCATGATCATCGTTTCGAAATGGACAGGGATTCCCGTCATGAAAATGGGCGAGAAGGAAATGGCGCGTCTGCTGCGAATCGAAGAAGTGGTCGGTGAACAGGTGGTTGGTCAGCAGGAAGCGGTTGGCGCGATTTCTCGCGCATTACGACGTTCTCGCGCCGATCTTAAAGACCCAAAGCGCCCGATCGGTTCATTTATTTTCCTGGGTCCAACAGGGGTCGGAAAAACACTCCTGGCAAAAACGCTGGCCGAATTTATGTTCGACGATTCCGAATCATTCATTCAGATCGATATGTCGGAATACATGGAAAAGCATAATGCATCACGTTTGGTTGGATCACCTCCCGGCTATGTCGGTCACGAAGAGGGGGGGCAATTAACTGAACGGGTTCGCCGCCGTCCGTACTCTGTTGTTTTATTCGATGAAGTTGAAAAAGCGCATCCGGATGTAATGCATATGCTTCTTCAGATTATGGAGGAAGGACGCTTAACCGATAGCCTTGGACGAAGTGTCGATTTCCGTAATACCGTGGTCATCATGACCTCCAATCTGGGTGCCAGCGAAGTTAAAAAAGCGGCATCGTTGGGCTTTGCGCCATCTAATGAGGATGTTGACTATCAGAAGCTCAAGGAAATGATGTTGGGCATTGCCAAGAAAACATTCAAGCCGGAGTTATTGAACCGTCTTGATGATATGATCGTCTTCCGCGAACTGTCCCGGATTGATCTAGAAACAATTATTGATCTCGAATTGGCTAATATTCAAAACCGGGTATTGGGTAGAAATATTGAACTTAAAATCACAAAATCCGCACGGATATTTCTACTGAAAAAGGGGTATGACAAGGCATACGGCGCACGGCAACTTCGCCGAACTGTAGAGCGCTATCTTGAAGACCCACTCGCGGAAGCCATCTTGAGAAGCGAAATATCTAATGACAGTGTTGTTACCGTTAAAGCCAACAAAGAACACCTGACTTTTAAATCGGTTCCTGCAGTATCCGAGGAAAAAGCAACCGACGAATAGAATTTAGGTTTTTAATCATAAATAGTTAGCGTCCCTGATTTTTTAAATTGAAAATCAGGGATTGATTTATAAAAGGGGTCGGAAATATTCTCCACCTTTTTTTATTACGGAGAGAAAAAATGGCCACATTAATCACCTTTGAAGAACGTCTATCGATATGGACAACCGAATCTATGAAATCAATTTTTGGATTCGATGATTCGGATGTGCATCTTGGTGTGGCCCCAACCAACAACGATAAATTCGGCGACTATCAATGCAACGCCGCCATGGAGCTTGCCCGTACGCTAAAAAAATCTCCACGTCAGATTGCGCAGGAATTTGTTGAAGCGGCGAAGCTTCCGGACTTTGTTGAAAAAATCGATATTGCCGGTCCTGGTTTTATCAATTTCACACTCTCCAATACGGCATTAGCAGAACATATTCAATCGTTGGAAAACGATCCACATTTAGGTGCGGAGCAAGAAGGGCAGGGGAAGACAGTCATTATTGACTATTCCAGCCCGAACGTTGCAAAACCGATGCATATTGGCCATATCCGCTCCACCGTGATCGGCAACGCCATCGACCGTATCTATCGCTTCCTTGGCTACAACGTGATAGCCGACAACCATCTCGGCGACTGGGGAACCCAGTTTGGTCTAATGATGGTTGGATACCGAAACTTTGTTGATGAAGAAGCCTTGGCCAAGGCACCGGTCGAAGAGCTCGAACGCGTTTACGTGGCTAGTTACAACAAGTCGAAAGAAGACAAAACCTGGCGGGATAAAGCAAAGGCAGAACTGGTTAAACTCCAGCAGGGCGATGCTGAAAATCGGGCGCTATGGGAACGGTTCATTGAGCTATCCATTAAAGAGTTCAACACCATTTATGATCGATTGGATGTGAAGTTTGATCTCTACCGAGGTGAAAGCTTCTACAATGACCGTCTTCCTAAAATCATCCAATCATTGGAAGACAAAGGGTTGGCGCAGGAAAGCGATGGTGCCCTGATCGTTGACCTTGAAGAGGATGGCATGCCCGTCTGTATTGTTCGTAAAAGCGATGGAGGATACAACTATTCCACAACGGATTTGGCGACAGTCGAAGCTCGGATAGAGGAGTTCAATCCTGAGCGTATTATCTATGTAACCGACGAACGGCAACAACTGCACTTTAGACAGTTTTTTAATGTAGCGGGTAAACTGGGAATGGACGCCAATCTGGTGCATGTCTGGTTTGGTTTAATGCGCCTGCCCGAAGCTACCTTTTCAACTCGCGAGGGGAATGTGATCAAACTTGCAGCCTTGTTGGATGAAGCTGAATTTCGCGCACTGGAAATGGTTAAAGCCAGTAGTCCGGATATGCCTGATGATCAGCAAGAAGATTTAGCGAAGGCCATTGGCATTGGTGCCATCAAATACACCGACCTCAGTCAAAACCCACAAAGTCTCGTAACATTCACTTGGGAAAAAGCACTGAATATGGAAGGTAATTCTGGTCCCTATTTGCAATATGCTTACGCTCGAATTTCATCCGTTTACGACAAGTTTCAGGCGAAGTTCCCGGATACTAATCTTAACGAATGTTCAATAATAATTGAACATGAAATTGAAAGGCGCCTTGCAATAAAGATTTCCCGTTTCCCGGCCGCGATAAAAGCTGCCGCGCAAAACTATCGACCAAATATTCTTGCTGACTATCTCTACGATCTTGCTCAAGTCTACAGCAGCTTTTATCAAAACGTACCATTCCTGAAAGCAGAAGCAGGAGTGCGTGAGAGTCGAATTCGATTATGCCGGAGTGCAGCTACAACATTGAAGCAAGGACTAAAGCTTCTTGGAATTGAAACGCGGGAACGTATCTAATAAATTCCGTGATGTTGTTCGGCGCAATTTGCGCGTTCGTACTTCAACAAATATCAGCTCATGCCGTCTGGTATATTTCTTCAATAAAACAACTCTCTGAGAATTGAAAAAAACAAGAAAGTTGCGTAAGTAGACGTAATTTAACACGTTGATCCTTTGTCTTTTTTATCAAACTTTAAGCATACCTATATTTTCTATAGGTAGAGTTGTGATTTCACTGGTCAAAATGCCAATTGATGAATCATCATTGTTGAGAAGTGATAATCACAGTCATTTCTCGGTAATGTTCGATGGAAACAAAAACAGCTTATTTTTTCTACTCATCAAATGTCCAATTCGAGACGTTGGAATTTTAAAATTACAAATTAGTTATTCATCAGTAATGGATGCAATCGGCCGGTCTCCGGATCAATTAGAAATTAGTAGTCGGCGCAATCAAACCACATATAGTTCTGTTAAATATTATCGAACTTAAAGACCTCACTGAGAAACCCATGTTTACCAACAGTTATCCACATATTCATCAACAACTAATACGTCGCATAATATATCTTATGTCTATTTACACGCCACGGATGCCGCTACCGCTGGTATTATCCGAGGCGTGTAAAGAGAAACGGCCACTACAACAATGGCCTGACATAAGAGGTCTCTATGCAACGTTTTACCCGCGAACATCCAATCAAGAACCACCTACATAAATCCTAACCAAATAATCAGACGAACCGTCATCATATTTGACATGCCTATCCGACATGGTTTGAATCGTACGACCACCCCAGCTATCACCAGCATGCAACTTAACCCCGTTTTCTAACTCAATATAGGAGGTACGCACCGAGCCTGTAAATACGATTGATACGTATTCCAGAATTCTAGAGCGTTCCCTGACAACAGGTTTAATTTCTGCCGGAACAACCGTTTTAGAACAGCTCGATTTCTTCCGACTTTCTTCAACAGGAATAGGTTCTAAAACGTCTGTACTCTTCAGGCCGGAACGATCATCAAGGCCAGCCGCCAAACCCATTCCGGAAATTAAATATTTTTGTTTCATATTCACTGTCATCCCATAGAGGGCTCTAAACGAATATGAACACCCTGTTTTGTTAAGGTTTTTGAGTCTGGCTTCATTGGGTCAATTCCGATTCTTTGTTGAAGGTTAATGATAGTTTCTCGTTTTA
>JAZGFK010000087.1:0-2764 GCA_036479375.1 Pontiella sp.
GGGCGGACACGGATCGAAATAATACGGGGCTGGTTTGCAGCTTTGGTACCTTCATAAGCATATGTCTTCGGATTGCGGAAGAGATCGAGCAGTCCCGCGCCAATAATCCAGTCGCCTGCGGTCAACGCGTGAATGCAGTAGCCTTGAACTTCTGGGTTACAGCGCACTGCTTCGATCATGCGCTTGTTCGCGGTGCCGTGGATATGCTGCTGGTCGAGGCAGAACTTCTTGAGATTGGGATAAATCTTGTCGAACCCGCTTTCTTTCAATGCCTGCTCGTGTTCATCGGCGAGTCGGCGATGGTAAACCATTGGCGGTGAAATTGGGTTGCCGGTCTCCGCAAAGCGTTTGTTGTTGTCTACCAGGTCGGGCAGACTGCCATAACCCAATTCGGAAAAGAATGTCATCAGTCCCGGAACCACATTTCTGCCGGGTAATCTGCCCTGCAATCCCATCTTCCGCATTTCTTCATGAGTTATGCTGCCGGTCAATATTAACTTATTGTAGACTTCCTCATTGACCTGCGGGCCGGGATAGTCATGAATATCGTTAAACTTGGTCGGTTCCGATTCATACGGCAGATATATGTTCGCGCCTTGCGCCCACCCGCCCGACTCATCCAGAATCAGACGCGTCGGATCGAGTTCCCGGGCGAGCATCGACATCGAATGCAGCATCTGCTTCAGCACCGGGCGTTTCAGCTCGTTGAAGAGTTCCCACTGCACCACACAGGCGCGGTTTCGGTCCCGCAGGATGCTTTGGCGCACCTCGTTTTCGACCCACCCCGGGAGCCGCGGAGTTTCCACCGGAAAATCCATGCACTCAATCGCCAGGCTACCCACAGTCAGCACCCCCATCTCCTCGGCGAGGTCAAGCCACATCGGCGGTGGGGGTTTTCGCCACGGGCGGATCATGTTGAAGCCCGCATCTTTCGCCAGCTGAATTTCTCGGATCACCATATCGCGGCTGTCAGGATAAGCCAGTTTCAATGGGTACAGCCCCTCGAAGAAGGTGGCTTTCAGATAGACAGGTTTGCCGTTCAGATAGAACTTCTTGTTGCGAATCGTGAATTCACGCATACCGAAGCGGGTACTCCAGCGGTCTGAAACCGTGCCGTCGTACGCCACGCGCACTTCGGCGCGGTAAAGATGCGGATTATCCGGCGACCAGTATATTGCGTCCGGGATATTCAGTGTCCAGCTCTGCTTGTTTGAACCCGGTTTCAGGTCCAGCGTTTTATGAATCTTTGCGGCGACCTGATCAGGCTGCCTGATGGAACGGATTGAAATCTCGACCTGGGCGTTCCTGGCCTTTTCTCCCATATGCTCCAGCTCCAGGTGGAACGTCGCGCTGTTGTCTGCAATTTTCGGTTCAATGAACACATCCTTAACGTAAATGTCACCGGTGGCGATCATCCTGACCGATTGCCAGATGCCACCTGCAATCGCTCCACGCCATTGCGGGGTTTCCATAGGTCCCATACCATCCACCCGCTTATCCTGCAACAGGATTGGACCGACTACACGCAACGTGAGTGTATTTTCCTCACCCAGTTTGACCATCTTGTCGACACGGAAGTCGAAAGGCGTAAAACCGCCTTCATGGAAGCCCACTGCCTGGTTGTTCAGCCAGACCTCGGCCAGGTAGTTCACAGCATCGAAGTGCAGACGGACGACCTTACCTTTCCAGTTTGCGGGAACCTTGAACGTGCGGCGGTAGAAAGCTACACCTTCATAATCTTTTTCTGTCAACTCCCAGCAACTCGGAACAATAATCTCCCTGGTCTTATCTTTCGGAAAATTCTTTTCACGAAACCATTCGTTCCGCCCCCCTTCGTTGTTCCGGTCAAAAACAATCTGCCACGTCCCATCTAACGACAGCGACTCCCTGACACCATCATCCGCATGACAGCAGGGTATCAGTTCCATGAAAAATAATATTATGAAATATATTCGAAACCTCATTGCCATACCCGCCTCAGCTCCTTCATCAACTGCTTCACCAATTCTTCATTCTCCGGTTTCCCTGCAATATTAACGTTCTCATCCGAATCTATATTGTGATCGTACAGTTCCGTCACGATCACTCGCTTTCGGTCACGATCATCTACCCAGCAGACAAGCCGATACCTGTCCGTCCGTACCGTATAGCCCATCAGGTGGTTCTCATAGAAATCCCGTGACCATGCACCAGGTTCCTCTGATTTAAGCCGGCTTTCGACATGTTTGATTAACGGACCAAAAAATGTCTGCCGCATACCTTCAGAGAGCGGCATTGCCGCCCATTCCCGAAGAGCCGGGCACGGAAACTGGCTGAACACGGATTTCTTCCATTTGCGGTCCGGATCATCCATGAGCGGTGCAAAACTTCTACCCTCAACATGGCGCGGCACAGGCAAATCCGCCAACTCGCACAATGTGGGATACATATCCAGCAACTCGACCAATGCTTCGCTCGATCTGCCGCTTGCTTTCATTCCGGGCGCGCTTACGATCAAAGGCACGCGGGTGGCAATTTCATAATTCGTGGCTTTGCCCCAAATTCCATGTTCTCCAAGATGCCAGCCATGATCGCCCCAGAGCATGATGACCGTGTTTTTTCTCAGGTCGAGCCGATCAAGTTCCGCGAGCACCTTGCCGATTTGCGCATCCACATAGCTCGCGCACGCAAGATACGCGTGAATCAGCGTCCGGGCCATATCATCAGGTATATCTCCAGCGTTGGGTATGCCGTGACGAACCCTCAGCTCAAACGAGCTGTGCAG
>JAZGFK010000088.1:0-27380 GCA_036479375.1 Pontiella sp.
GCGAATCAGTACCTCATTAGCAAGAACCGCTTCACTGCTAAGATCGACCTCGCAAAAAGACACCTCACTCTCTTCCCGCTCGATGCGCAGCCATCTGGCCAACGTTTTGGAATTGAGATTCCATTCCTTGTGTCAAACCCGACGTTTTAAATTCCTCGATCAACTCCCGACGTTCTTCATCCGTATAGGAAGCCCGCCCCGACGCATTATTTTCATTCGCATCCATGCCCAATAAATTATCAGGTTTTGGCCGGCTTGCCTATGAGGTCGGGGAAGAGGCCTATACAGAAAAATTCTATTTATCAGTCAGAGCAACAATCCCAGGGAGCTGTTTTCCTTCCATGAATTCGAGGGAAGCACCACCGCCCGTTGAAACATGGCTCATCTGATCGGCAACACCCGATTGATTAACTGCCGCAACACTGTCGCCGCCGCCGATAATGCTGACACTGTCAGACTTGGCAACCGCTTCGCAGACGGAAAAGGTGCCGGATGCAAACGGAGCCATTTCGAAACAGCCCATTGGTCCGTTCCATACGACGGTCTTGGCTGAGGCCACTTCATTACAGAAAAGTTCAATGGTCTTGGGACCAATATCCAACCCGTCCCAACCATCTTCAATATCACCCTCTACAATCTTAGTATTGGCATCGGCTGAAAAAGCATCAGCAACTTTATTATCCAAAGGTAGTAAAAGCTTAACCCCTTTTTCCTTCGCCATTTTCAGGATGTCTTTTGCGAGATCAAGTTTATCGTTTTCAACAATGGAACCACCAATTTTCTGCCCCTGCGCTTTAAAGAACGTATAGGCCATTCCGCCACCGATCATAATGGTATCGCACTTATCCATCAGGTTAACAACTACATCAATTTTACCGGAAATTTTGGCACCACCAATAATGGCCACAAACGGTTTCTCCGGAGCTTCCAGGACTTTTCCGAGATATTCGATTTCCTTGGAAAGCAGGAAGCCGGCAGCACACTGGTCGATATATTTCGTAACCACCGCCATGGAGGCATGGGCGCGGTGCGCGGTACCGAAAGCATCGGAAACATAGACATCCCCAAAAGAAGCGAGTTCCTTGGCAAAGGCATCCTGCTCTTCCGCCGTACAGCCCTTTCCTTCCTCTTCTTTATAGAAACGCACATTTTCCAATACCAGAATTTCGCCGGCAGGCAATGCTTCAACCAACGCTTTGACTTCGTCACCAATTACGTCTGGAGCGAGTGTAACCTTGGCTTCAACCAATTCAGCCAAACGGTTAGCTGCGGGCTTAAGGGTGAACTCCATATTCTTTTCGCCTTTAGGACGTCCGCAGTGGCTCATCAGCACGAGTGATCCGCCATTTTCGAGCACGTAGTTGATGGAGGGTAATGCTGCAACAATACGGGTATCATCGCCTACAACGCCGTCTTTTATCGGCACATTAAAGTCTACGCGCATCAGCACCCGCTTGCTCTGAATATCGAGATCTTTGATCGTTAATTTATCCATAATTTAACTCCTTTTACTTATCGTCTTAAAAAATGAGTGGCGACTATAGTCATATCAAAAGCGGAGTCAAACCACATTTAAGCAACCCTTCTTGAGATTGGCATTAAACTAGCTATTCTAAACCCCAACTAATTTTCAAGGAGCCTGAATGAATATCCCTGCCGCTGAAGACCGTATCGAAACCGCATTGATCAGCATGGAAAACGTGGTCAAGGAACCTGTCTTCAATGAATGGGCCCTCGTCGCCAAGCAATCAACCGGCTGGAAGCTGCTTTCTTATGGAGGAACCCGTAAGAATTCCTTTCTCGCCGATTTCAATACTGATCTCGCTTCCCTAAAAAGTACGCTGGATCCTGCGCAATCGAGTATTGGCGACTTTGCCTTTTCACATGAAGGCTTTGGCTCCGGTTTCGATGCGCATATCTGTGCCGGCGAAAATATCTTTGTGTTTTTCAACAATACCGCCAAAAGCACCGGAGAAATCACGACCAATCCAAGATGGACCTCCGCTCAGATTCACTTTACGGAACTGCTCGAAGCGTTTATTGCTGATCCCTTAAGTTTGTAATCCTACCCACAGAAAATAGCCGAATACCGCGATGAATACTGCCGCAAAAACTCTCGGTAACCGGCCAAATATCACTACAAACAACAAATGGGCAGCACACAACCCCATCAAAACCAGTAACGACTGCTGAAGAAATGCATCTGATGGAATGGCCTTAAATGCCGCAAAAATACCAATACAAAGCGGAATGCAGATATGTGCATCGCCGGATTGCGAAGTGTAGACCACATCCATCCGATCTTTGGAGCCATAGTAGAAAGCAATTAAGGCGTTCGGTAGCACCATCAACACCCCGCTTGCCCAGCCCAACATGCGAGAAGGTATCATTTCACTATCCAACGACTGGAACCACTGCACAAGCCAGTCCGTGCTAACGAATATGGCCAGCGCTCCTGCGAGCAACAAAACAACCTCAAGAGGCAACGTTTTAGGGTAAGCCTTTTTCTTAAGGAGGTTGGTCTTCTTAACATCATAGATATGGAAGCACTGCCAAAATACAAAAAGACCGAGAAGCACAAATCCATCCAATCTAGATAATTCACCATCGGCAGCCAGCAGCCAGACAAAGAGTGAAAAGAACAATGCCGCAACCAGATTGAGGGAAAGGGAAAGGCGACCCACCTTATGCTCCCGCATCGCCACCTGGCTTTTCTTTCGCGGAATACGGGCCATGCTCCAGATTAGAACCGGTAACCCGATCAGCAGCGTCAGGTTCGTTACGTTGTTGAATAGGCAGTTAACCAGAACATCCTTCCCATCGCCTTGGTTCATCGCCAGAACAACTGCGAAAACGATGTTTCCCATACCGGAGCAAAACGGCATGAAGATCGTGCCCAGCACGGTGCCTTCCACCCCCTGCCCCGACAGCACTTCCAACCGCCAGACGACCAGCAGACTGGCCAGCAGAAACAGTACGATGCAGGCGAAGGGTGCGAGTTGACCGAGAGATGAAATGGTGGAGTGGATGATTTCCATGAAGTTAATGTAGCAGGATTAAACCAATGGTGTCACAAAAAATAACCGCTCCGCAAATGGGACACTTTTTTAATCGAAGTGAATCGCGGACTTAGCCAACGACATCTTTGATCAGGTCGAAAACCTTGCTGTGATAATCGTTCCCCACAGACCATATTTATGACGTTTCAATACAAGCCTATACGGTTCGTACTTACTCTATTTCCACCAGCGGGTAATATGTGGCGCAATATAGTCTTTTTCCGGCTTCGTACATGGTATTTCTTTCGTTGTTGGGTCGGGTGTTAATAACGATTAAATATTGGAGAATAGGTGCTATGAAAAAGTTAATACGTGTATTACTCGCGTTGTTTATTGTTGGTGGATTTAACGCTATAGCTGAAGAGGCCGCATCTTCTGTTACAGATACTGACGGAGTAAACACGCAGCCCGCAGCTGAACAAACGATTGTTACAGATAAAAAACAACCCGCTGCTAAACCCCAATCGAGTATTAAAAACAACATCTTCTATGGCGGCTACATCAACCTGTCTTTCGGAAGTTACAAGGTTATCGGTATTGAACCTATGATCGGCTATACGCTGACACCCAAACTTTCAACCGGCGTAAAGGTTAAATATAATTACATTCAGGATGACCGATATGCCAGGAGCTACACCACCAGCACCTACGGTGGAAGTATTTTTGCCCGATACCGGGTAACGCCCAAGTTTTATGCTCAGCTTGAACCGGCCACGTATAGCTACGAGTCTTTTCATCTCAACGGCACATCTGAACGTGACTGGGTGCCCTTCTTTCTCATGGGAGGCGGATTTACACAACCCTTGGGAGAACGGAGCTGGCTTTTTATCGAAGTCTTATTCGATGTATTGCAAGACAACAAATCCCCCTATGATGACTGGGAACCATTCTTCAGCATTGGTGCCGGTACTGGGTTCTAGAGAATACGATTTTCATCGTTCCACCTGAAGACATAAAAAAACGCCCCGTAAATGGGACGCTTTTTTGAATCGAAGTGAATCGCGGACTTAGCCAACGATCACGTTGATCAGGTCGAGAACCTTACAGGAGTAGCCCCACTCGTTGTCGTACCAGGAAACCACCTTGACGAACGTGCCGTCGAGCTGGATGCCGGCTTTAGCGTCGAATACAGAAGTGCACTCTTCGTCGCGGAAGTCCGTTGCAACAACCATGTCTTCCGTGTAGCCAAGAACGCCTTTCATGGAACCTTCGGAAGCTTCTTTCATTGCCGCGCAGATTTCTTCGTAGGTAGCTTCTTTCGCGAGGTTAACGGTCAGGTCAACTACAGAAACGTCGGAAGTAGGAACGCGGAAAGCCATACCGGTCAGCTTACCGTTCAGTTCCGGAATTACTTTGCCTACGGCTTTAGCTGCGCCCGTGGAGGAAGGAATGATGTTTTCCAGGATTCCACGTCCACCGCGCCAGTCTTTCATGGAAGGACCGTCAACGGTTTTCTGGGTGGCGGTTGCGGCGTGGATGGTGGTCATCAGGCCTTTATCAATGCCGAACTTGTCGTTCAGAACCTTGGCAACCGGTGCCAGGCAGTTGGTGGTGCAGGAAGCGTTGGAAACGATATCCTGTCCAGCGTAGGATTCGGTGTTAACACCGCAAACGAACATTGGAGTAGCATCTTTAGACGGAGCGGAAAGAACAACTTTCTTAGCGCCGGCTTCGATGTGCTTGCGTGCAGTTTCGTCGGTCAGGAAGAAACCAGTGGACTCAACCACAACTTCAGCGCCGATGGCGTCCCAAGCGAGGTTTGCAGGATCACGTTCCGCGGTGATACGGATTTCAGAACCGTTTACAACGAGGGAACCCTCTTTTACTTCAACCGTGCCAGCGAAACGACCGTGTACTGAGTCGTACTTGAGCATGTATGCGAGATAGTCAACGTCCAACAGATCATTGATGCCGACGATTTCAATATCTTCGCGGGCAGCAGCTGCGCGGAAAACCATACGTCCAATACGGCCGAAACCGTTAATTCCAACTTTAGTAGCCATGTTTAACACCTTTCCTTATTTGATTAGAAACCGTAGTTTCTGGTTAAAATGAGCCGGAACAGTACTCAACCCCCCCGTATGCCGTCAATCATCATACCTTGCTTTTTTACTCCAAAAAACATGTTGAAAAACACGCCGCGTATTTTTCGCAAATACCGCTATTCGCTTGCGTTACCGCGTCCCAAACACGTATCTTGCGCCGTTCTGTTTAATGCGGAGTTTAACGATGCGGATAAGAGTATTTTTAATAGGCCTATTACTAGCATGCATTTCGGTCGCCACGGCCGATAAAGTGCAGGCCGTAATCGATGAGGCCCTCGCCGGTCTGGAGATCGTTTCGTCAGAAGACCCTTATTCCCGCACCCTCAAACGCATGTACATTGGATGGGATGAAAACGGAGAAGCCAAAGTTGGCGTGGTTTACCGCGAAATCGAATCCTACAAGCCCATTACAGGCGTTGTAATTGTTGAAAATACGGCGGACGGCTTCGTTCTGCACGAAGCCGTATTTCCGGACGTAAACAAAATAAAGAATGCAACCGACCGCAAGCAGGTGATTACGGTACTAAAACAATTTAAAAACGTGCCATTTGATCCCCATGCCGAAAAGTCCGCAGTCGACTCCCTGTCCGGCGCCACACGATACGGCATGAAAACATCGGGTTATCTAAACTACATGGCCCGCCGTGTTGCACTCGAAATGGAAAACCCGTCCGAGTGGGCTCAGCCCAAGAGCAGATAACGCATGTTACGACGTATCAAGATCGACTGGGCTGATCTGCCCAATGCTCAGACTCTGGAAACACCCTTTCCAAAGCCGGAGCGCATTTATCCGGGACTCGACGAGATTGATCCTGAAACCTTTTCCGACTTTCTCGATGAGATAGGGCTCGTTGGCATGGGCGGCAGTGGGTTTCCAACTTCTGAAAAAATTCGGGCAGGACTTGGCGCACACACCCTCGTGATGAACGGCGTCGAGTGCGAACCGGGCATCACGATTGATCAATCCGTACTTATTCATGAATCATTATGGGTTGCCGCCGGAGCCAATGCCTGCGCCAAAGCCATCGGCGCAACGCGGGTCGTACTTGCCGTTAAAGATGATGCGGATTTTATTATCGAACTTCAGAAGCGCTACGGTGAATTTGATATTATCCCATTTCCCAACCGTTATCCAGCCGGCGCCGAAAAACTGATTCTAAAAAAACTGACCGGTACAATTCCTCCACCCGGAGTACGCCCCTACCAGCTTGGCTATCTCGTCCAGAACGTCGTTTCACTTCGCGCAATCGGTCGGGCGATTATCGATGGCATACCCGTCGTCGAACGACCGTTGACACTCGCCATGCCATCAACTGGTTTTTATAAAAACATTATTGTTCCCGTTGGGCTATCGATTCGGGAAGTACTGGACACCTACAAGCTACCCTATGATCCCAGTATGCACCTAATTGCCGATTCCGGCCTTATGATGGGCCATGAAGTGGGTCTCGAAGAAAGCATCGAGAAGACCACACTTTCCATTTTGATCCTTAACCGCGATACGGCAGGGCGAGAGGAACGTCCCTGCATTCGCTGCGGCGCTTGCAACACCGCGTGCCCACTCGGTCTTCACCCCTTCTCACTTGTTGATCTCATCAAAAAAGAAAAAACCAAATCACCGGCATTCAAAGCCCAGATGAACGAGTGCTTCTTGTGCGGCGTCTGCTCGGCCGTTTGTCCGTCCGATATACCGCTTGTCAACACACTTGCGGAGGGCAAAAAATGTCTTTAATACAATTTTTGATTGCTGATTTTAGATTGCCTGAATCAAAATTTAGAAAGATCAAGGTGCATACATGAGCATCAATGCACCCTTCCTCCGTATTGGAATCCGCTCCTCCGGCATGGCTTCATGGGCGATGCTAATGCTGATGGTACCGTGCACCATCTACAGTATTCTCTATCACTCTCCGTTTATTTTTCAGCTCATTGGTTACGCCCTGCTGGGTATGCTGGCCGAAGCCGTATTCACCCTGGTGGTTAAAAGGAAGAGGCGCCTCCTCAACATGGGTTCCGGACTAACCGCGGCCCTCATTGCTGCCAGCGTTCCGCCATCTATGCCGTTTCTGCCTATGCTCTTCGCCATCCTTATTGCCATATGCATGGTTAAACTTCCAATGGTTGGCCTGCCACTCCGATTTAATGCGGCCATGGCCGGACGGCTTTTTCTGATGATGGTCTATCCCAGTCAGGTGGTCAACTGGGGCACTCCATCCGCTGATGTGATATCCTGCGCCACCCCGCAGGAACTCTATAAATGGGAAAAAACTCCGCTTGAATATGCGGAATGGCTCTTCGGAACCATCGGAGGAAAATGGGAAGATCTTTATCTACTGGTGCCCGGAAGCCCCTGTGAAACATTCCCACTCCTCATGCTCTTGCTCGGAATCCTTCTTTGCTGGAAGGGAATTTCACCATGGCGCACACCGGCAGCCTTTTTACTCTCCTTCGGCGTGACCACCGCACTATTCGGTAACGCGCCTCTGTATAACATGCTATCCGCGGCCACGCTGTTCAGCGCCTTGTTTATCATTTCCGATCCCGTTTCCACCCCCATGAGCAAAAGTGGAAAAATTGCATGCGGCATCATCATCGGCGTCAGCAATGCGATGATCCGAAACTATACCTTCTACACCGAAGCCATCGTCTATGCCGTACTGATCGGCAACCTCTGCGCACCCTTGCTCGACCGCATCGCTTTTTCAGCGCAAGGTTGGAACTTGAATCGACGAGTGTAGCCGCGATCCGAGATCGCCCGCCCTACAATTTCGCTGAAACCGAACAACGGATGTGCTAAATATCTACGCATGCAACGCCCCCCCTCCAACCAAAACCTTGCCTACATGCTCGGACGCAAAACGGCTCCGCTTTTTTTCAAGGCGAACTGGGTGATGAAATCGCTGACGGGATCGGAGTCTGAAAAGATCGATGCAGAATTTCAGATGGGCTACCTGCTGGCACAGGTTTATGAAGAAACCGTCTCGGCTCGAGGCAACAATCGTCTTTCTGAAACAGCAGAAAAGTTGACTTCCTGCCTACGTAACGAAGAACGGAAATACAGTTTCAAACTCGATCAGCCCAATGAACTGAATGCTTTAGCAATGCCGGGCGGATTTATATACCTCTCGGAAAACCTGTTTGATTTATGCGGCGAGGATATTGATGCGATTGCCTTTGTACTCGCCCATGAAATTGCGCATGGAATTCATGGCGATGCCAATAAACGTTTTCTTTCCAAAACCGTGATCAACGGATTGCTGCAACTGAGAACACGCCGAATCAGTTCATCGGTTCAACAGCTGCTCGCTCATCTGGTTCAGCAGGGTTATTCACGGGAACAGGAATTCCGCGCCGATCGATTTGCCGTGGCCCTCGTTAAAGCAGCAGAATTTGATCCACTTGGCGGGTGCCGGTTGTTTTCCATGCTTCAGAAAAACTCAACTGATCCGAATCTTCTGGGAAACTACTTTTCATCGCATCCCGCAATGAATGACCGCATCGACCGTATTGAAAAACGTATTAGGGAGTTGTAGGTGGGACGGCGGCTGCCGGGAAGTCGTGGCGAAAGAACGCAAATAAACCCGACTGCCGAACAGGGAAAATATCGTACCGCGAAGGCTTAATTAAAGTGGTAATAGGTCAACGCCCCCCCCGCTATAGCTTATCGCCACACTGCTTACAAAATGATGCATCAGCATCGTGTAGACTGCGTCCACAGCTGTTGCATTTCCGTGAGACACGTCCCTGCACAGCAGAGATTCCGAGTTCGGCCGTTATAATGCCAGACGGTACCGCAATGATGCTGTAACCGATGATCATAATGCAGGCGGCCAGTGTTTGCCCTAACGGCGTGTGCGGCGTGATATCGCCATAGCCAACGGTGGTAAGCGTTACGATTGCCCAATAGACGGCTTGGGGAATGCTCGTAAATCCATTGGTTTCACCTTCGATCACATACATCAACGAGCCAATGATCACGACAATCGTCATTACCACGACCAGAAAGATGCCGATCTTTCGGCGACTGGATATAAGCGCATTTTTGAGCAAGTCGGCTTCGCCGACATACTGCGCCATTTTGAGTACCCGGAAAATACGGAGCATGCGCAATACTTTGATGACATCGAGAAAACGTGTGCCGGGAATGAACAGCCCAATATAGAAAGGAAGAACCGCAAGCAGATCAACCACTCCAAAAAAACTGCGGGCATATCGGATGGGTCTGCGGGCACAATAAAGACGCACCCCATACTCAATCGTGAAGAAAACGGTGAAGAGTGCGTTCAACCCAAACAACACGGTTCCGTATTGGTCATTTATGGAATTAACGCTGCTCATCATCGTTAGAAAAACGCTGATCATGATGGCCGCAAAAAGAGACACATCGAACGCTTTACCTGCGGGGGTATCGGCTTCGAAGATCACTTCATAAAGTCGTTGTTTCAGATTGTCCTTATTCATTGTATTGGCATCCGGCGGGGGTAATTTCTAAATGGTAAATGGGAAATTCCAGTTCCTTCAGCTCGGCATAGCCGATGCCGATCGCACAATCGCCCAATCCAGAGCCCGAAATCTTTGCTCCGAATATGTCCGGGGCGGCATTCAGCGCGGTTACGATTTCCTGAAGCTCCACCGTATTGACGCCTATATCCGTCATCAGTTTCTGATTACGGTTCAGAACGTTTCCGAAGGCTGGAAAATTATGATCCCGAAGACTGGAAACCGCCTCCTCAACGCTGGCATCTATCTCTGCATAGATCCGATCATATTTGGGAATGTCCTCAGCACGCAACTGTTCCACTTTGAGTATCACTTCCGGAGTGGGTGTTTTATATCCGCAGTAAACCGCCGTAAGCGGAACGGAAATCGCCAGCGGTTGGAATTCCGGTGCCGTCGTGAAACCCACAATTCCGCCGAATACGCTGGCGGCCAGATCGGCTCCCGATCCCCTGCCCTGCACCGTCAGCACGGTATCCAACGCTTTGGAAAAAAGAACTTCAGGCCGGGGTGCCTCCCCCATGATCCAATACATGATCGCTGCATGTGTCGCGACCGTGACGGCTGCCGAAGAACCGAAACCGATATCGGCCGAAAACTCAGAATCGATCTTTAGCTCGAACCCGGACGGAAACTGATCTCGATGCTGCCGAACAACCTGGAGTACAAAACGGAACGAAGGATGATCCACCAGTTCCTGAAGAGGTGCTTTATACGTTCCAAGACTGGAAACGATGCTGACATAATCTTCTTCCGTAGGGTAAAGACGGACGGTAATTCTGCAATTGATGGCTGCAACCAATGCACGGTGACCATGTAGAACCGCATGCTCGCCAAGCAACATAAGGCTGCCGGGTGCGGATGTGGTGATGACGGCAGCGTCGGTCATGGATCAGACCATTCGTGTACCCAACGGATCACCACGAACAGGCGATACGGAGTAGCCATACTTTTCGCAGATTTCACGGGGCTGCTGATCAGAGAAAACCAAAACGATTCCGCCGCAATCGCCGATCACAGAACCTGCTCCGCAAATTTTTGCGGAATCACCCGAGCGCTCGATTTCCAAAATGAACTGCTGCACTTTTTGGGGTACCACACCAATGGCCGACAGCAACCGATTGTTTTCGCGTACGAGCCAGTTTAACTTTTGCGTATGGTTCGTACGGATTGCTTCTTCAAAGGCATTTGTTACCTCTTCGAATTCACTCCAAATGGCACTGTTCTTAAAGTTACGTTCCACTTCCATCACACACTCGCCGGTCGTCGATTCAGGGATACCTGTCTGAACCATAAACATTTTCATACGGGGTAACGACATCGAACGGGCTTCGCCATTTTGGAAGCGCGCACAGCCGCCATGCAACGAAATATATGAATCTACACCGCTCGGATTACCATGCTGAAGTTTTTCCGCTTCAAGACTGTATTCGTAGTACCAGTCGGGCCTGTAGTCGACGCGGAGATAATGGCCCATGGCGCGGATTTCGCTGAGCACCGTCGCGGCCGATGATCCCATGCCGCAGCCGACCGGAATGCTGGACCGTAGTTTCATTACAATGCCTGAATCGAGTTTCCGGTGCAGACCATCCAATGTATGAATAAAAGCAAATTTGAATAGATCCGCTGGCGCTCCAAGCACGTAACCAATACCAACTTCGCCATGAACAAATTCATGGTACTTATTTTCAATTCGGCGTTTAAGGTCGCGCAAAGCCAATAACGTAAACGATTCCGAGTCCTGATCCCCAGGCAGATCAAACGAAATTTTATCGCCGGCCTGCGGGGTCATTTCGAAAACAGCACTACGGTCAATGGCCATGGCAATGGCCGGTTTCCCGTAGACCACGGCATGCTCGCCGCTGAGAATCAGTTTTCCTGGTGCAACTGCTTTCATATTAATCCACTAACGATTCATATTCGCGTTTGTGCTGACTGATTCCCGAGAACCGGAAAGGTCCCGTTTTGTATTGGGGGAATACATGTTCCCCACCATCGGTCGGCACGCCATAGTTGAAAATATCTTCGTACTGTTGATACGTCAGTTCGGAGCGATTCTCCAGCATATTCCGGTGTTGATCCACATAAAGAAAATCACGATAACCCGGCTCAATCACCCCGCTGAAAAACTCGCCGACACACCCCGAACCATAGCTATACAGCCCAACCCGTTTTTTGGTCAAATCTTCTTCCGACGTATCTAGTAATGAAGTTAATGCCACATACATTGATCCTGCGTAGCAGTTTCCGGTAATCCGACTGTAACGAAGCGACTCTTCCAGTAATGCCTGAATTTGTTGCTTGTCGACGTCCACTTTGAATTTCCGACAAAGTTTTTGATGGGCCTTTTCGGCCATCTTGGTAAAGGGAATGTGGTAGCAGAAACGGTCAAAATCGGCGAGCGTTCGGCCAGTCTGTTCAGCGTACTGTTTCCATGATTCAACCAACGCGTGAATGTAGACCATGGTCGAATACTTACCATCCACCAACGCTTCGGACCGATAGTTTGGCCGCCAGAAATCCATCACGTCTTCTGTATAGAACCCGCTCTCTGGATCAATGCTCATCAATCGCGGATTGGCCGATATTATTATGGCCACCGCACCACAACCCTGCGTGGCCTCTCCGGGACTACCCAGTTCATAGCGAGCAATATCAGAAGCAATCACCAATGCTTTTTTGGTCGGATTGCGCGCCACAAAACCGATGGCCAGCTGAATCGCAGCCGTACCGCTATAACACGCCTGTTTTAGCTCAACCGTCCGGCAGCGTGGCGACATTTCCAAGAGCCCATGCACATACACCCCCGCAGCTTTCGATTGATCGATCCCGCTTTCGGTTGCGAACATCAATAGCTCGACATCTTCCAGCTCCCCATCTTTCATTAAGGGATAGGCTGCACTGGCTCCAAGGGTCACCACATCTTCGTCCGGTGCAGGTGTACCCATCTTCTCCTGACCAATGCCCACATAATACTTATCCGAATCAACGGATCGTGCTTCAGCGAGGGTTTTCAGATCCACATAGTAGTGGGAGGTGTAAAAGCTAAGTCTATCAATTCCAATTTTCATCTAGAATGAGTTCCTCTCTATCCTTGATGTCATCAAGGTCGCCAGCTCCAAGCAGGAACATGGCGGTCGTAAATTCACGTTTGAGACGGCGGATGACGACGCGTACCGCATCGGCAGACTCGCGGGCCGGATTCAGAAACGGCTTTGCCATACCGCAAAGCGATGCTCCAAGGATTATGCTTTTAGCCATATCAATCCCGTTGCGGACACCACCCGATGCAATCAGCTTCACTTCGTGGCGATACGGTTTCATCATACGGAGGGCTAAGGGTGTTGGTATCCCCCAATCGCCGAACAATTCTCCCAATTCAGAATCGTCGCTCCGCTTGCTTTCAACCATGCTCCAGGATGTTCCGCCGGTTCCGGCAATATCAATGTGCTTTACGCCGGCGGCAAGCAAGTGCTCCACATCCTCCGACGAAATACCTGTTCCGACTTCCTTCACAATGACCGGTTTCTTCAAGGTCTGTACAATCACAGCAATTTTATTCCGGAGTCCGGAAAAATCCGTATCGCCTTCCGGTTGCACCGCCTCCTGCAACGGGTTGAGATGGAGGTAGAGCCCGTCAGCATCCAGCACCTGCACGGCAGCTTCGCAATCGGCAAAGCCAACATCATAATTAAGTTGAACAGCGCCGAGGTTTCCCAGCAGAACTGCGGAAGGCGCATGTTGGCGGAGTTCAAAACTGTCCCGCGCGGCATCATCCGAAAGTAGAACCCGTTGCGAACCTACCGCCAGCGCGATCCCTTCCGCTTCGGCAGCTATCGCCAGATTACGGTTAATTGTCACCAGTTCAGCATCGACCCCGCCTGTCATCGACGAAATCAGCAAGGGGAAAGACAGATCCTTGCCTAGAAATTTTGTCGACGGATCTACGTTCGCCAGATTAATTTCCGGTAAAGCCCGGTGCGTCAGGTGAATTCGGTCGAAATAATGTTGGCTACGATCAATCCCGGCATCTTCCGATACAATATTGATATGATCCAGTTTTCGCTGATTAATTTGTTCCATAATGGGCGGGACTGTATACCGATTCTCCTTGGTATGGAAACTCAAAACTCGGCCCTTGCAATCAGCATTTTGCATATTATAGTTCCCGCGAATTTGACTTAAGGAACGGAATGAGTGACCCAGAATCAATCGAAACAGGCGGATATGAACATCGTTTTGGCGGACTTTTCCGATTATATGGAAAAAAAGCCGTCGACGCCCTGCGCAACTCGCACGTTCTAATCGTGGGTATTGGTGGTGTTGGATCCTGGGTCGGCGAGGCTCTGGCCCGCAGCGGCGTAGGACAGATCAGCCTCGTGGACTGGGACGATATCTGTTTTTCCAACACGAACCGCCAAATCCACGCCATGACCGGAACTGCCGGGCGTGCTAAAGTCGATATCCTTAAAGAGCGTATACATCTCATTAACCCTGAGTGCAAAGTCAACGCCATCCGCGAGATCTACACCAATAAAAACGCTGACGAACTGATTACCTCCGACCTCTCCTATGTCGTCGATGCCATTGACCGTAAGAATGCCAAGATTCATCTCATTACCCTCTGCCGCAAATTAGACGTGCCCGTTATTGTTTCCGGCGGTGCCGGCGGGCGCATTGACCCTACACAAATTCGCACCACTGATCTTCGTGATTCGAACAACGATCCCCTGCTCGCCCATATTCGAAAGCAACTACGCAAAAACATTCCCGGCATGCACATGAAGTATAAAAAGAAATTTGGCATCCCCTGCGTTTTTTCAGCCGAGCCGATTCGCTATCCCCACCCCGACGGCGGCATCTGCCTCGAAAAGCCCGATGCCAGTGACGGCCCAAAACAGCTCGACTGTCAGTTTGGTTTCGGCTCCGCCACTTTCCTGACCGGTAGCTTTGGCTTCGCCATAGCCGCCCGCATCATCAACGACCTCACTCACCCGCACGACGAAATCCGTTGATTTCCACTTTTCCTGGAATCCATGCAAAAAAAAGTTGCAGCGCGGATGTCACAAAGTTCCTGCCCGGTCGTCGCACCCTATGACGGCGCATGATGCGCCCGAAAAAACCGGTAAGGAACAATATGAATACAATAAATCATCACGACGTAATACCCGAAGCATTTGCCCCGTTGGAACAGATAGCAAGGCATACCGCTCGACATCTCATACGTTCTTTACACCAACGAAATTCCTGAGCATTCTATCGGCTCAATCAGGTGATCTTCCGTTTCCATGGAAATGGGAATATGAGTTCACCACAAAGGATAATTAGTTTAATGAAAACATTAACCGATCCCATGCTTACAACACTTGGGAAGGATGCAAAATAATCTCCGCGATTCCGTATAAACCATAATATTCACACGGAGCTCTCTGACCCCGTTCAAAGACTGGCCATTGCCATGGAACCGGAAACCTACATCCGCCCACACCGTCATCCAATGACCTGGGAATTGCTCACCTCGTTAAAAGGTCGCTTTGTAGTACTCCATTTCGATGAAATGGGGATAGTCACCCATCGCTGCATTTTAAATGAGGACACTTCGGTTATCGAAACCGAAGCAGGCGGTTGGCACGCCGTCCTCTCGCTCGACTCGGGGGGTGTTATTTTTGAGGTCAAGCAAGGCCCTTATACCCCGTTTAAAGAAGAAGACTCTGCTCCATGGTCGCCCGCGGCGGACGAAGAAATACATCGCAATCTTATAGACTGGTACCGCACGGCAGAAGTTGGACAACGATGGTCCCTTGATTAATTCGCGCAGATTAGCTTCTGGTCTTCGCGATACGCTTCAACCTGCTTTACGTAGTCTTCAATATCGGGGCAGGGTTTAAGTTCTTAGGCACGACGCAATAGTGGAAGAGCGTCCTGATATTTTGACTGCCCTACCAGCAGCTCCGTTCCCTTCGATGCAAAACATTAGGCACATTCCGTTGTGTGGAAATGATTAGGAGTTGTTATGAAACCGTTGGCTTTGTGTGAAGAAACAGCACGTAATCCGTTCGCGGTTTGTTAGCACAAAAAAACACCCCGCAATGAAGCGAGGCGTTATCCGTTAACGATCAGGCCCTTCTACTGACCGCGCTCTATCCGCCGATGGGCATCCATAAGCTCACCGGGGTTGGTCTGTGCAGCCAACAGGGAAAGTTCTCCGCATAAAACCGCAGCTGCACAGAGGCAGGCGAGGCGGCGGGAGTTTTCGCCGGGCTCACGGTTTTCGGTCAGTCCCATGCGCTCCATGTTTTCCAAGACGAAGTCGAGCCCTTTCCCATTTCCGACCGTACCGACAATCAGGTTGGGAAGCGTCACGGAAAAGTAGAGATCCCCTTCCCGCTCTTCGGCCATGGTCAACCCCTGCGAACCTTCAACGATATTGGCGGCGTCCTGACCCGTTGCGAGATAGAACCCGAGCAGCATATTAGCGAAGTGGGCATTCGCACTCCGAAGGCCTCCGGCCAGCATCGTTCCAATCAGGTTTTTCCGGATGTTGAGTTTAACGATGTCGGCCGGCGTGGTTTTGAGATAGCGGCGACATATCTTTTCGGGAATGGTCAATTCGGCGACTACATATTTTCCGCGGCCGAGGATTCCGTTTACCGCTGTGGCTTTTTTGTCGGAGCAATAGTTACCGGAAATTGAACCGTATTTAAGGTCGGGATGATATTCGAGAATGTGATTCATCAGCGCTTCGGCAGCCTGTGTGCACATGTTGTGGCCGGAAGCATCGCCCGTAATAAATTCGAACCGCAAAAACAGCAAGTTGCCGGCTATCTGGCTGTTTAGATTGATGAGCTTTGCAAATCGGCTGGTGCCTTCAACGATTTGCTGCAACGCAGGAAAGCCGGACTTTATTTGTTCTAAAGCCAACAGTGCGGCGGTAGCATCAGGAGCTTCAAACAAAACGGAGCGGGTCATACGGTCATCAATCACCGTACATTTAATGCCCTCTTCGCAGTTCATGGAAACTCGGGCACCGCGGTTGACAGAGGGCCAGAGCGGCGTTTCATAGGTGGCCAACGGCACTTCATAGTCGCCTTCAATGGTAAGGCCGGAAAGCTTTACCGGACCAACGAACTGCATGGGGATCTGCGCAAATTCACTCATAGGTATATCCTCTAAAACGGTATATAAGATCGGGAATTATGGAGCAAACCCTGAATCATGGCTAATACATTTCTAACAGATTATTGTTTGTTAGCGTTCAGTAAATGCGAAACATTAAGCGCATGGAAAAGATCAAAATTTTAGTGATTGAAGACGAAGCGCCAATTCAGGAGCTCTTGAGGTTCAATCTTGAGCGCAAGAAGTATCAGGTCAAGGTTGTGGATTCCGGCGAAGAAGCCTTGAGTATTGCCTCTCAATTTCAGCCGAATCTCATTCTTCTAGATATCATGCTTCCCGGGGCTGATGGACTGGAAATCTGCAAGCAACTCAAGGCCGAATCCAGAACTGAAAACATTCCGATCATCATGCTAACCGCTCTGTGCGAAGAAGCCGATATTGTTACGGGACTTGAGCTGGGCGCGGACGATTATATCACGAAACCGTTCAGTCCCCATGTGCTGCTGGCGAGGATCAAAGCAGCCCTGCGTCGCATCACGACAACCAAATCTTCTTCGATCAGTGACGATCTCATTAATATCCACACCATTACAATCGATAGTACCCGTCATAAGGTTTTAATTGAAGGAGAGGAAATTACGCTGACCTTCACGGAGTTCAAGGTTCTTCATCTTCTCGCCCGACAACCGGGACGTGTTTTCACCCGATACCAGATCGTTGATGCCGTTCATGGCGATGACTATCCTGTAACGGACCGTTCCGTTGATGTTCAAATTGTCGGTCTGCGTAAGAAACTGGGCACTTCTGGCCAGTTCATCGAAACGGTTCGTGGAATCGGATACCGCTTCAAAGAAGAAGAATGAAGAAGAAACATCTTTTCTGGTTGTTGTTGCCCTCGTATTGGCTTCTAACGGCTATCGCGATTATCGTGGTTGCTTTTTATGCGTTCCATTCTATGTCGAACCTGTATTTCCAGACCTTGGAAAATGACATTAGCACCCGCGCAACGCTCCTCTCCAGCCAGATACTTCCCTTGGTAGAAGCTCAGGATGAATCAGCGATTGATTCTCTGTGCAAAAAGCTTGGAAAATCTGCCCACACGCGTTTTACCGTGATTATGCCCGACGGTAAAGTGGCGGGCGACTCCGATGAAAATCCAACGACCATGGAATACCATGGCGATCGACCGGAAGTGCGCATAGCACTGGGTGGCGATGCCGGAATGGATATTCGGTATAGTCGAACAGTGAAACAAGAAATGATGTATATCGCCGTTCCACTTAAAGATGCCAACCACGAAACCCTTTGCGCAGTCCGGGCGTCATTACCCATGACCGCAATCAAGGCCGAACTCAATACCATGACCCTCCGGGTTGTTATGGCCTCCATCCTGACCGGCATTCTTTCCATGATCGTCTGCATCGTGGTCGTTCGGCGAATTACATCCCCACTTAAAGCGATGGGCCGTGCCGCCCGCCAGTTTGCAGAAGGCGATTTTAATCATCGTATTCCTGCCCAGCAGACGCTGGAGTTGGATCAATTATCTGAATCGCTCAATAGCATGGCGGAGCAACTCAATAAAACGCTGTCCATACTCAGCCAACAGCGCAACGAGCAACAGGCCGTGCTTTCCAGTATGGACGAAGGTGTATTGGCCATTGATAAACGCGAACGCATCATTAATATGAACCGCGTGGCCGGAGAAATTCTTGGCGTAAACCACAAAGAAACAAAACACGAACTAATCCAGCAGGTCATCCGCTTTGCAAATCTTCAGGAATTCATCAAAACGGTTCTTGGATCCCAAAAACCAATAACACGCAGCATTACGCTAACCGGTGGTACCGAAAAGAAGATTCAAGCTTGCGGCCGCGTCTTGCGCAATGCCGATGAAGAGTCGATGGGCGCTCTGGTCGTTCTGCGCGATGTCACCCAACTGAGACATCTCGAAACGGTCCGCTCCGACTTTGTGGCCAATGTTTCTCATGAACTTAAAACCCCTATTACCTCGATTAAGGGTTTTGTCGAAACCTTGCTTTCCGATGATTGGAATCACGAGCCCGATGCACTCCGATTTCTTGAAATCATTAACCAGCAATCCGGCCGCCTCAATGCGATTATCGACGACCTGTTAATGCTCTCACGACTTGAGCAGAAGGAAGGTCCTGTGATGACGGAAACCGCGAAGATTTCCACCGTCATTGAAACCGCCATCTACCTCTGCCAGCTGCAGGCAGCTAAAAAGAATATCAAGATCGATGTCATCTGCCCTGATAATCTCGAGTTTTCCATCAACGCACCGCTTCTGGAGCAAGCGTTGGTTAACCTCATCGTGAATGCGATCAAATATTCCGATCCCGATAAACAAATACAGATCATGGCCGAAGAGCTAGTCGGAAAAGTGATTCTTTATGTTAAGGACGAGGGCTTCGGCATTGAGCGTCGGCATCTCGATCGCCTGTTCGAACGGTTCTACCGTGTCGACACGGCCCGCAGCCGCAAACTTGGGGGAACCGGTCTCGGTCTTTCCATCGTAAAGCATATTGTTCAAGCCCACGAAGGCACGATCCGTGTCGAAAGCAAAGTCGGCACTGGCACCACGTTCATTATCTCGCTTCCTACGACTCCCGAAGCTACATAATACGGAGTAGAAAACGAGGGATGCAACCTAAACGAATAGTTGGAATCATTCCTATAAAGTCTCGAATTCTCCGTGGTTTCCAAAACGAATCAACAGGGAAATTTCGACCGGCATACGGGAAATAGCCCGAAGTTTTAAAGCCGCATTTTACAGCATCCGGATCGGATTTAACATCCGACAAGCTGCCGTTGGAATCGCCGTAGGCGATACTCGTCATGAGCACAGTGACGACTACAATCGGTGTAATATGACACATCGTTTCATTTGTTCCTTCTGTGAGTCTTACACCTGCAATCCTGCGTATTGAACGTAGAAAACTTTCCTACCATATATCGCCCTATCAAGGTACTTATTGACCCAAGCCCAGCCCGGATGCGGGCTGGGTTTGGTGCGGTTATCTCTACCGTTTAATCCGTCAGACGGACCGTAATTTTATCCAGCTCCCCGGTGAATGGGAAGTGGGTATCCACGGGATACTTTGTGGTGACCGCTGTGCCGGAATCGATGCCGACATCGAAGGTTTCGGAGAGCGAGAACGTGGAGATATGCATTTCCGGCATGGCGACTTCGTCGACCTTTTTGCCCTTGATGTACAACTCGCCTTTTCCGCCCGGGTTCCCTTTGGTGGTTCCACCGTCTTCAATAAAGTTAAACTTGATGTCGACCTTACCTTTTCCAAGCTTCGGCGATTCAAGTTCGTAGTGAAGACCGTGGTAATAGTTGTAATCGTAGAACACCTTATTATCCTTGATGTACAGCGAGTATCCACCGGTGAATCCGCCGCAGGCTACCAGTACACCTTCTTCTTTACCGGTCGGTTGATGAAATTCCAGTTTTTGGAACTGATGGTATAAAGCGGCCTGATCTGAAGCATATTCAGTTCACCGTCATCAGCGCCAAAATCGGTTATATATTTGAAGGGCACCAGCACCGTATGTCGCAGGCGTTCCCTTTGCTCAATTTCATCCGGTGTCAGTGGGCAAGTACCGACTACGACAAGAAACAAAACTAAAAATACTTCTCGCTGTGTTGGCTCCAATCATTGGAGCAACAGTATAGACACGGTAAGTCTCATGCGCTATCTGATTGTCGCAAAAAAAATTAACTGAACACTAAGTTAGTTGAAAAGCAATCCACCCTTCGCGTCCGGGGAGAACGCGCGGGATAATTACATCCTCTTTGATCCCCAACTTCGTATCCAACAACGCGCAGGTAGGCACCACTTCAAAACCGCGCTGAGCTGCTTTGGCCAGAAAATCATCAAACAGATCCCGGCAGACAATGCCCTCAACCTCGGCATGAATAGTCAACACGTTCAGTTGGTCTGGTTTGACGAGCGAAAGAACGTGGTCGTTAAACGTTTCGTTGCTAACCCCGCCACTCCCGATGATTTCATCGTAGGTCGGTAGCGTTACTGGAATCTGTGGTTTGCTCAATACCTTCCCATCTACCACGGGCATAAAAATAGAATCGCCGCGGCAATCGCTGTTATATTGAAATGGAAAATGCTCTTTCTGCAGCAGCATTGCATCGTTTGTCTTCCAACCGGGAGCCGCTGAACAGGTGGGCGCGGCACAACCCAGTCGCCGCTCTCGATCATTTCGCGGGCAATTTCGCCATACCGCATTTCATCTGGGGCGACCAGAGGCCGCCCGCTGATCTCAATCCTAATTCCACAGAAATCCAGCTCGGCAGGCCCAGCTCAACCCATCCCCCAACACAACGGCAACCCATTTTTGACCCCGCGGCGATTCTACCATTTCGGCTGATTCAGCACGGGCTATCATAAGCAGTTTGATGAAACACCCCGAAAAACACGCTCTAAATCCAAAAACCCGTCCTCCGCCTAAGGTCATCAGGTTCACCATATATTGGATATCTTGCCGGAATTATTCTCCGCCGGTGCTATTTGCCTCTGATCTTGAATGGCATTTTCGGGTTGCCGGTCATTACCTACAATCGTTCAAAAAAACCGATCTGATCCGGCTAAAACCATTAACTAAGCGACACCGGATTACGCCTAACGAAACGCTAACAATTTATTATTAGCATTCAGTTAGGTTTCTGCTAGGTTCGCCGCGCAATTCAATACCAACGAAATCAGGAGAGCGCTAATGGACGTAACTTTGTTCTTTAAAATTGCATCGCAAGTGGTTGGGGGGCTGGGCGTATTCCTGCTCGGTATGAAGTATATGTCGGAAGGCCTTCAGGCTGTTTCCGGCGAAAAACTTCGCAAAATGATCAGTGCCGCCACAAACAACCGTGTTATGGGTGTGATTGTTGGCATATTAATCACCTGCTTGGTTCAATCCAGCTCCGTAACCACGGTCATGGTGGTCGGATTTGTAAATTCCGGTATTATGTCTTTGATGCAAGCCATTGGCGTGATCTTCGGTGCGAATATCGGAACCACGATCACCGGCTGGATCCTCGTGTTGAAGATCGGAAAATTTGGCCTTCCCATTCTCGGAATCGCGGCCTTCTTCTTTCTCTTCTCTAAAAAAGACCGCTTACGCTATATCGGAATGGCCGTAATGGGCATTGGCATGGTCTTCTTTGGTTTGGAGTTGATGAAAAATGGATTCAAACCGATTAAAGGGCTCGATGGCTTCGAAGCATGGTTCATGGCGTTTCAAGCCACCTCGATCCTCGGTATTGCAAAATGCGCGCTGGTTGGCTGTATCCTGACCGTCATTGTTCAATCCTCTTCGGCAACGCTCGGTATAACGATCGGCCTTGCCGCATCGGGTGTGATCGAGTTCCAAACCGCCGCCGCATTGGTGATGGGCGAAAACATTGGAACCACGATTACGGCATGGCTGGCCGCACTGGGAACCACCACGACTGCAAAACGAGCCGCATATGCCCATGTTTTCTTTAATGTGATAGGAACGGTTTGGTTTATTCTTCTGTTCCAACTCGCGATACCCTGGATTTCCAGGTTGGTTGAATGGAAAACCGGATTCAATCCACTGGATATCGTATTCGATGACATGGAAGAGGATCAATACGGGTTGGTAATCACAGCGGGTATTGCCATGGTACACACGACCTTCAACGTCGCAAACGTCATCGTATTTCTTCCGTTCGCCGGCCTGTTGGGTAAATTCGTTACCAAGCTGGTTCCAGATAAAGATACGAAGGAAATCAACCGGCTTACCTATCTCGACATCCGCATGCTGGACACTCCATCCATCGGAATTGTGCAATCGCAGGGACAGCTTAATTTCATGGCGGAAAGCGTTGAAGGCATGATGGGACAACTGAGAATCTGTCTGGAGGGCGACGGCAACAGCAAGCTGGAAGGAAAAATCTTCCAGCGCGAAGAAATCCTCGACAATGTACAGAAGGAAATCTTCCTGTTCCTCAGCAATATGGTTTCAGGTCAGGTCCCGCACGAAGTCACTGGAATCGCCCATCAGCAAATGCGCATTGCCGATGAATATGAATCGCTCTCCGACTATATTGCCAATGTTCTTAAAGGCATCAAAAAGACAGAGCAGAACAATCTGAAAATCGATGGCCCCGCCAAAGATAAACTGATCTTGCTGCATGATCGCGTTGATGCCTACATCATTAAGATCAATGCGTGCATGAAGGACGAAAGTAAGGATCACCTTGCATGGGCCACCAGCGAAGGAGCCGCCATTGGCGAGCTGATGAAACAAATCCGCCGCGAGCATATCGCACGACTGCAAAAGGAAGAGGTTTCTCCCTATTTCAGTCTGGCCTTTACCGATATGCTCAACTACTACCGCCGCATGAAAGACCACGCGTTGAACATTGCTGAAGTAGTGGCCGGCGACAAATAAAAATTAAGAACCGCACCAAAAAGGCTCTCTCAAAACGAGGGAGCCTTTTTTGTTGAGAACTCATTGCCACAATACATTGAAAGCAAAGCCAATATACTGCTCATCTATCACTAATCTCTAACGTCCAACTCACATTTTCCTAACATTCGGACTCTAAATATAGACGCATGCAAAGGGATCTGGGTGAGTCTGGTAACAAGATCTGAATAATAGTGCAGATAAACCAGCCACCCACCTTTTGCTGAATTTAATCTAACGAAACCTGAATGGAGGATGAACAAGATGAATAAGAAGCTTATTTACAGTATCGTAACAGGAGTCGCGATTTCGGTTTTATCGACTTTCGCAGCCGAGGAAGCTAGTGTTGCTGTAGCGGTTGTTTCAACCGATAAAATTGAAAGCGCACCGGCCGCCTCGACGAAATCCATATATGACAACGTATGGGATTCTTTTACCTTCATCGATAACGATGATGCCAAGGTTATCCAGAATCTGGCCTTTGTCGGTCGCCTGCAGGGAGATGCCGTTTCCTTCCACAGCGAAGATAACAATTATGACGACTTTGATTGGAGACGCCTGCGTCTAGGATTTAAAGTAGCGGTCTTTAACGACTTTATCATCCACGCTGAAATGGATACAGATATGAACGACGTGGGAGAAGATTCGTGGGACGCGTTCTATGGCCGCCTGACCGATGCCTATGTTGGATGGAGCACTTCCAAAGCCGCGAAGGTTAAAGCGGGGAAACAGTCCGCTGGCTTCACCCTCGATGGTGCAACCTCATCCAAGAAGCTCATTGTGCCGGAACGCAGCATTGTTGCTGAAAACCTCTGGTTCACAACCGAGTACTTCACCGGAGCAGGCATTTCCGGAACCATAGAGGATTGGACCTATAATGCGGGCGGATTCTCCGCGAGCAAAGAAAATGAATTCGGTCACTTCGAAAGCGGCTACTTCGCCCTGTTGTCCGCCGGCCATAAGGTTGGAGATAAAGGATCAATCCGTTTGGACTATGTTTACAACGATCCTGATTACACCGGTGTAACCAAAAACCCCGACTACAAAGTCGGTTCCAAGAACCTCGAACACATCATTGCCCTCGTTTATAAAACAATGATCAGCGAGAAATTGGGGCTCTGGGCCGATGTTGCGGGTGGCAAGGGCATCACAGATATCGCCGCCGGAATTGATCAGGGTGACCTGGTCGGTTTGGATATCATGCCTTTCTATAACATTACCGACAGCCTCCAGCTCGTTCTTCAATATGCGGGAGTCTCCAATCTCGACAACAAGTCGAATATCAAAATATCACGCTATGCTGGGAAAAATGCCGGCAACACCGTTGAAACTGCGCACAACCTGTTACTTGGTTTCAACTGGTATCTTTATGGTCACAAGCTGAAATGGCAGAATGCCGTCGAATACAACCACGGTAAAAATCCGGCAGGCACCGCCGGTGATGATTACAACGGGTACGGAGTCACCTCCGCCCTTCGCATCAGCTGGTGATACACGCTATATAGTCCGGTCTCCCCAGGCGTCCTCACGGGCGCCTTTTTTGTAGACCACAGTGCGTGCCGGGCTACGGCTCATAAATCCCCCTTAGCTCTTCATGATTAGGGGACTTCTGATTTTATGTACCGAATTGACTACGTTTTGTCCATACTGCGAATGCCTGCGCGTGGGGGCCAGCTATGGCTGGCAGAACGGCGCATTGTAGGAAACCGATGGTAATGTGATCGATGTCGAGCGCAACTCGCGTTATGCCGGTATGGGTGCAGGCGCGTACGGTTCGGGTATGCCGGTTCGTCCCGGCCTTTCAGCCGCTATCGATTTATCCGAAGCCATCTTTAGCCCGCTATCGGCCAAGCAGTACCATCAAGCGGCACAGTTCGGCGAAGATTCCACTCGCCTGCGGGTCATGCTCAATGTGGCCTCGGCCTACTACGAGCTGATTCGTTCTACGCGCGACGTGGAAATCAGCCTTTTGTCGGTGGACAACGCCAAAAGCCTGGCTAAACAAACGGCCGATTTTGCGGCGTGCGGCAAAGGCCCGAAAGCCGATGCCGAACGGGTTGAGGTGGAATCGTTGATCCAGCAGCAGAAGGCTGAACTCGCAGTGGAACGTCGTGAAGCGGCGGTCATCAAGCTGGTGAGCCTGCTGCGCCTGGACGAAAACATCCAATTGGCTCCCGCAGAAAACATGATTACCCCGCTTGCCTTGATAAATTCCGAACAATCGCTCGAAGCACAGATTTCGCAAGCGTTGGATATCCGGCCGAAAATCGGCCAAAGCCAGGCCAGTCTGGCGGCGGAAGCTGCACGACTGAAACAGGAACAATATGGCATCTTCCTGCCCAAGGTTGAAGTCGGCTACAGCTATGGAAACTTTGGTGGTGGTTCGAGAACCGGTAATACTTACGACGATAGCCGGAATGACGTATACGGCATGATCTACTGGCAGTTCGACAGTCTGGGCCTGCGCAACCGTAACAAGATAAAAAAGTAGCGCGCCCTGATGAACGAGGCCAAGGCGATGGAAGAACAGATGCTGGTGGATATCGTTGCCGAAGTCCGCATGGCCCATGCTGAATTTTCAGGAGCAAAACGGCAACTGGATCTCTCCAGACGCGCGGTCGACAGTGCCCGAAAGTCCTATGAGCTTAACCGCGAGCGGATTTTTGAAAACCAGGGACTGCCGTTGGAAGCTCTTCAATCGGTTAAGGCGCTTGCCGAAGCCAAATCGCTCTATCTGGCGATTGCGACGAAATACAACCTCGCCCAGCTGCGGCTTGTCTCTGCTACAGTAAAAGGACTGGAAACACAGGTCCAATAGATCGGGTATAGTCCGCTGAATTACAACCACTGAAACTCACCACATCTTAATCGATCTCTAATGATCTCCTAACATCAATGTCCGATGTTTAACCCTCTTCCAACAAACGAAGGTTAAATAAACATTAAAGGAGACCTAATATGATCACTAAAATTTTCACCTGTATTGCAGTTGCCACAGTAGGCATTGCAAGTGCCGCAGATACAATCCCCATTGACGGATCCACCACGGTTGGCCCCATTGCCAAAGCATTTGCCGCATACTTCATGGCAGCCAATCCCGATGTGAATATTACGGTATCGGAATCCGGCAGCGGAAATGGCGCCAAGAGTCTGGTTAATGGCACCTGCGATGTAGCTGCCATGTCCCGTCCCATGAAAAGCAGCGAGTTCAAAGCCGCGGCCAACAACGAAATTCAGCCCGTTGCCCATGTGGTAGCGCTGGATGGGCTTCCGGTTCTGGTTCACCCGTCCAATCCAATTCAGGATCTGACCGTTGAGCAGGTGCGCAAGATTTACCTCGGTGAAATCACTAACTGGAAAGAACTGGGCGGTCCGGATAAAGCGATCGTCAGCATCTCACGCGACACCAACAGCGGAACGTATGAAACCTTCGCAGGACTCGTCATGCAGAAGCAGAAGATTCATAAAAACTGCGAATATGTCGGCTCCAACGGTGCAATTCGCCAGCGCGTTCAGAGTACTCCGGCCGCTATCGGCTATGCCGGCCTTGGTTTTGTAAACAAAACCGTTAAAGCACTTAAAGTAAACGGCATCTACCCATCTGCTGAAACCGTACAGACCGGTGAATATCCAATTGCACGACCGCTCTTTATGTACACCAACACCTATCCGAAACTGGGAAGCTCCCTCTACCAGTTCGTCACGATTCACCTGACCGAAAACGGGCAGGAAATAGTTGAAGAAATCGGATTCGTTCCCGTTACTTCCTACTAAGGCGGCGGAAATCCGATTTGGAGTGCGGTGGGAACTAAAAAGCCACGCCGCTTTTTTGCATACTGAAAGCGGTGTCGCCCGCTGGTTGCCACCGCACTCCAGGCTCTACTACATCTAACATTAACACGTCCCTAATCTACCGCTAACATTCCAGCACCACTATCAGCGCCGTTCTTTAAGGATAAAAACCTATGATTGGAAAAGCTAATACCAGTCTAATAATGAGCGATGCGGCAAGTATACGCAAACGAATCTCAGCGTTGCTGGGGAAAATGGTGCTGTTTCTAATTACAGGTAGACTGTAAATTAAAATGCCCAACTTTTCTAAGCCCGATGCATCTCATGCCGCGATCTCCTGAATGAACAACTCTTCTGCGGTTTTAAAATTCAGTATCTTGCGGGGGTATCGATTGATCCA
>JAZGFK010000089.1:0-11244 GCA_036479375.1 Pontiella sp.
GAACGGATGAAACGTTACAACCCAGCCAAAGCAAAGAAGACCACCTTTATGGCGCGGATTGTTGAGCGGCGGATTGCTTCGCTGTTGGAACGGCGGTTCGCTCAACGCCGCGATTGCCGTCTTTGCAGAGCATCATTGAATGAACCAGCCGCCAGCAGCTTTGGTGAATCACTTGAACGTGGCGATCTGATGAGTAGAGACCTTCATCCATCGGTAAAAACCGGCGAACCTGTGGAACGTAAAAGCGGTGATATGCAGATTGATCTGGAGGCGGTCATCGCATCGCTTCCCGAACAATTACGAGACCTCTGCGACCGACTGCGGACCAGCAACATGATGGAGATATCGAGAGAGACCGGCATTTGCCGCGGCACCCTTTATTACCGTCTGAGCCTTCTGCGCGAGGCGCTTCAGGAAGCTGGATTGAAAGAATACCTCTAACCACTCCGACACATTTTACCTGTTTCCGGTAGGTAACGACATACCGCAGAGAAAGCGGAAACCCGGGGCCTCGGTGAATAACATTTAACTGCAATCAACTGGAGAATACCAATGGAACACTACACCTATCGTTTTGCCCCGGACGTTCCGTCCCAAGAAATGGAAGACACCTTCATGCTGGCTCTGCTGGCGGTTGAAAGCCTGTACGGCCACTCACGGGTACGGATGGAATCACGCTTCAAGGTGGACAAAGAAAACCGCACCTGCCTGATCGAAGCCATGACGCAGATCGGCAGTGATCTAGCCAAAATCTTCACAGGCTTCTCCACCAAGGAATATGGCGAACGCGCCGTGATGATTGATCGTAAAAACGGCGAACCATTCGGCTCCAACGTCGAAGAGAAAATGGCCGAGGGGGTGGCGTAATGAATAAGCCAATTACCACTACCTATTCAATGTGGCGCGTGTTCCGCAACTGCCGAAAGGCCTGCGAATACCGCTACCTTCGCAATCTCGTCCCCTTAGAAAAAGACCACAATATGGCCTTCGGATCCGTAATTCACGACTGCCTAGAGATTTGGCACGGCGAGCGCGAACTGGAAAAGGTGATTGAACATATCGACCGCACGTATGCCAACCGCATAAAGGACGATAAACAATTAGCAGACTGGCATTTGGCCACCGCAATGATGACTTCCTATTCGAAACAGTATGCCACAGAGGGATTCGATGTTCAGGCGCTGGAAAAAACCTTTGAAGGTTCCATCATCAATCCGGAGACCAACGCCGCTTCCCGCAGTTTCGTGCTGGCAGGCAAGGTCGACGGACTGGTGATTCAGGACGGCCAGTATTTCCTGTTGGAGCACAAAACCGCAGCGCAGGTTGATGCCGCTTACTTGGAACGTCTCTGGACGGATTTTCAGATTATTCTTTATGCGTGGTACCTGGAGCAGACGCTTGGGATAAAAATCACGGGCATCATCTACAACGTGCTGGTTAAAGCAAAACTGCGCCAGAGCAAAGGTGAAACCGAAGCGGAGTTTGAAACTCGCCGTGCCGAACTGATCGCCAAATCCAAGACCGGGAAAAGCAGCGCAAAACGCAAGATGCCGGAAACGGATGCGGCCTTTCAGGGGCGGCTCAGGGCAAAGTATGACGATCCGGGCATGTTCCATCGCGAGGAGCTATACGTTTCCCGCGATCAGTTTACCGAGCTGCGCAGTGAATTATGGGAGCTATCCAAAGCGATGCTCGATGCCCGCCGCCGGAACACATTTTACCGAAACACCGCCTTTTGTTTTCAGTATGGCCGCGCCTGTCCTTACTACCCGCTTTGCCGTAGTGGCGAAAATCCCAACGTGATCGAGAACTGCTTCGAGGAGGTCCGCCCGCATGAAGAACTCCGGACTGAGCCGAAAAGCGATGCACCGAAGTCGGATCCACAGCACCCCGTTTTTTAACCCACAACATCATTAGTAAACTAAGGAGATACCTATGCTTCCACAAAGCAAAACCAAGCCGAAAGCCAGCCTGCACAACCTGACCGCACTCGTCTATGGACCGAGTAAAATTGGAAAATCAACGTGGTGTTCTCACGCGGAGAAAGCCCTGTTCCTTGCAACCGAACCGGGACTGAATGCTCTCGAAGTGTTCGAGGCACCAATTACTTGCTGGGATGATCTACTGCAGGCCTGCGCTGAAATCGCGGAAGGCAAACACGACTTCAAAACCATCATTATTGATACGGTTGATAATGCCTACCGCATGTGCGCCGATTATGTGTGCAAGAAATTCCAGATCGAGCACGAGTCCGACCTCGGTTTCGGCAAGGGCTACGCGCTGATCAACAATGAGTTCCAGCGGGTCATTAACAAACTGGCGTTTCTGCCGTATGGCCTGATCCTCATTTCGCATTCACAGGAACGCGAGATTGAAACGCGTACCGGCAAACACACGCGCATCATGCCAACGCTTCCGGACAAAGCCCGCAAACTGCTGACCGGCTTGGTCGACTTGATCCTGTTTTGCGATCTCGAAACCAAGCCCGATGAAAATGGAAAGCCTACCCATCATCGGGTGATGCGAACTAAGCCCAGCCCCAACTATGACGCGGGTGACCGTACCGGAATGCTGCCCGAAATGATCCCGCTCGACTTCCCATCCTTTATGGAGGCGTTTGCCGCGACGAGCGCCCCCAAACCCACCGCAAAAGAAACCGCTAAACCCAAGGAGAAATAATCATGAGTTGGAATGAAAATGACGATCTCGACCTCGCACAGTTTGATGGCGACTTTGAAACGGCAGATGTTGAAGAAAAGGAATTCGATGAGATTCCAGACGGAAAATATCAGGTCAAGGTGGACCGTGTTGAGCTGACTCGCTCCGAGACCTCCGGCAACCCGATGCTGAAGTGGGCATTGAAGATTCTCGGCCCGGCTCATAAGGGTCGCCTGCTGTGGCGCAACAACGTCATTGCCAGCAAGGACAATGTGAAATGGCTGAAGCAGGATCTCTATACCTGTGGTCTACAGATTGAAAAGCTATCCGATCTTTCGGGCAACCTGGAATCCCTGCTGGACGTTGGTCTTGAAGTGACCAAACGCACGAAAAACGAATTTGAAAACATCTACTTCAACCGGCGCATTGTGTTGGGCGAAAACGATGCGGCTGGTTCGGCGGATGGTCACGACGTAAACGACATGATCCCGTTTTAGGCCATGATGACCGTTGTAATCGATACGAGGGAGCAAGAGGGATACTCTTTCTCTGCTCCCTCCATTCGTCGAAAATTGGAGGCGGGCGATTATTCCCTTGAAGGCTTTGAAGATCGGGTGGCTGTGGAGCGCAAATCAATGGCTGATTTTGTTTCCACCGTCGTTCGCGGGCGCAAACGCTTTCATAAGGAACTGCAGAAGCTTCGAGATTATGACGCGGCCTGTGTGGTTGTGGAAGGGAACTTTCGCGACCTGCTTGAGGGACGCTACCTAAGCGACGTGCATCCCAACGCCCTAGCGGGAACCATTGCCTCCATCATTATCGACTTCGGTGTGCCGGTCTACTTTTGCTCCGACCGCCAGGCCGCCTGTCTTTTCACCGAAACCTTTTTATCCCGATTTTACCGGAGGTTTGCTCCATGCCACGAAAAAGAAAACCCCCGGCCAGACTCCGGGGACGTATAGAGAAAGTTTATTTTGCCGGACCGAAATTTTCAGCCGGGCGAATGCTGACGGACAGCGGAGACGCCGTACAGTTCGCCGGAAACCTATTTGCTCAGGAAGAGCAGCCCGTTGTGTTGGTCGGCGAATGGGCAACGCATCCGAAATTTGGCCGCCAGTTTAAAGTGGAAATGATGGAGCACGACCTGGATCTGGATCAAGACGGGCTTATTCATTATCTGGCTAACCACCCGGAAATTAAGGGCATTGGCCCAGCCAAGGCTCGGCGCATCGTTGAAACCTTCGGCGATGATTTTGAAACCACGTTGCTGGATGAGCCGGAGCGCATCGCTTCGGAGGCACGCGTCTCCATCGAGACAATCCAACGTCTGCAAGAAGAATGGACGAAGAACCGAAGCGTCAATGCAGTGTTGGCGTGGCTATCTTCCTTTGGTTTGACACATCATCAAGTAACGACGCTGGTGGATAAGCTGGGCGGTAATGCACTCGATGTATTGAAGGCCGATCCATATATTTTGATTAGGGAACTTCGCGGATTCGGCTTCAAGAAGGTCGATAAAATTGCCCGCCAGCTGGGTACACCGAAAGACCATCCGCCCCGCGTCCGTGCCGGAATCACCTACTGCGTAAAGGATGCGCTCGATCAGGGAAATTGCTGGGTGGAATATGAGGAACTGCTCGATCAATCCAACCTCCTGTTAGTGATGGATTGCCTCGATAGCCGGGATCGGATTGAAGCCGCATTGGATCAGTTAATTCATGAAAGCCTGCTGGTCTGCGATTCAATCGGAGGTCGGTTTGTAGTCGCTTTGCCCGAAATCCTGAAGATGGAGCGGGAGTTGGCAACCTTCTTTAAACGGGCAACCAAACTCAATCCGCACTTTGGAGTAGAGAAAGATCTGAAAACCTTAATCTTGCGTCAGTGCGAAACGCTGAACGAAAAGCAGTTTGAAGCCGTAGAGCTGGCCTTGCGCAATTCGATCAGCCTGATTTCAGGAGGTGCTGGATCCGGAAAGAGTTTCACGGTTGCCGCGATTAATGCCATCTGTGAAGAGTGTGATTTAGAAGTGGTATTGACTGCGCCCACAGGCAAAGCGGCCAAGCGGCTGGAGGAGGTCAGTGGCCGTCAGGGAACCACCATTCATCGCCTGCTGGGCTACGACGGAAAAGAGTTCGCCCGGAATCAAGATAACCCGATTGATACTGACTGGCTGATTATCGACGAATTTTCCATGGTGGATGTATCGCTTGCATGGCACTTGATTCAGGCGGTTGATGCATCGCGCACCGCTATTATTATCGTTGGGGACCACAATCAGCTTCCGCCGGTTGGTCCGGGCAATATTCTGCGCGACCTGATTCAGACTCGAGCCATCCCGACCGTGATTCTCGACAAGGTGGTTCGTCAGGCCGGAGTACTGAAAGAAAATAGCACCGCAATCCTTAAAGGCGAGGTCCGCAAAACCAGCGATGCAAAATCGCAAGAATGCCGGGACTGGTATCTGGCCGATAAATTTACTGATCCAGCCGAAGCCCGCCGGTTCCTGCTGAGCCTCTTTGCTTCGCGGTTAGATGACCTCGGCTTTGATCTCGTTAAAGAAGTCCAGGTTTTAACGCCCACGCATAAAGGCCCGCTCGGAACTCAGGTATTAAATGAAGAACTGCAGCGCCTCATTCAAAAGAAATTCTGGAACGTCACGGTTCCTCCCGTGCAACCGAAACGCAGGCCGCCCCTGTTTAAACACGACAAAGTCATCCAGACCCGGAACAACTATGACCTTAATGTGATGAATGGATCCATTGGATACGTGCTGGATATGTTGCCCAACGGAACGCTGCTTGTTGAGTTCGACGGCGTAGCGGTCGAAATTGAAAAGGGCTCACCCAACCTCAATGACATCCAGCTTGCGTATGCGCTGAGTTTCCACAAAGTCCAGGGATCGGAGTTTCCCTGCGCCGTGTTGATTGTCCACAAGATGCATTCCTTCATGCACCATCGAAATTTATTTTACACCGGTGTTACCCGTGCCAAGAAGACAGCCATCATTATTGGAGATCACTGGGGAGTCAGAAACTGTGCGAAGAAGTCGCAGGTTGATGAACGCAAAACATTCCTCTCCATTCTGCTGAATCCAGCCGCACTGGAGGTGGTTCAATGAGTTCAGGAACTGCTGATAATATTCGCGAATATTATCGTCAGATCACCGAAGTCGATATTGGCGATATTACCCGGGAGTTGCTGGCGGGACGGATCACGCAGGAAACGAAACAAAGTATCCTGTGTGATTGTCCGCATCATCAAAGCCAGTCCCGGCGTTCGCTGCATATCATGCTCGATAAACAGGGCTGGTATTGTTTCGGATGCGGTGTGGGCGGCGACGTGCTGCAGCTAGCGGAGTTTATATTGTCCGGCACCGTTACAGCGGGACAGTCCGGACCGATGCCGGACAGCCATAAGAATGCCCGCGATTTCCTTGCTGGAAAGGCCGGGCTTCCGCCGCTTTCGGGCTATGGCCTGTCGCCGGAACGATTGGAGCAGTTGGAAAAAGAACGCGCCCACGAGTTGCGAGTAAAAGACGCGCTATCAGCGTTGGCCGCATTTTATCACCAGCAACTGAAATCCAATCCAGACGCGATGGAATGGCTTAAATCCAAGTATGCGATCAGTGATGAAACCATCGATGCCCTGCAGATCGGCTTTGCCGACAATACCGGGGTGATGGCACATTTATTATCCGGCGATCAAAAGTTTACCAAGCGCGAACTCGCAGCCACTGGAGCCTTCCGCACGACTTCACAGGATGGGCTGGTTCCCTTTTTTGAAAAGAGAATGATTTTCCCGTACTGGAGCCGTGGCCGTGTCGTGTTCATGATTGGGCGAAAAACCCCAAAGACCCCGGACAACAAATGGGAGCAGGGAAAATATAAAAAGCTTCCAGTTTACGACGAACATCAGCGCCCGAACATCGCTCCATTTATCAACAATGCCGTTCTCTTTAATGAAGATGCGCTTCTGAGCAAACCGGAGCGGATCATTATCACCGAGGGGGTGACTGATTGTATCGCCCTCATGCAACAGGGATTCCCGGTCATCTCGCCGGTCACGGTTCGAATTCGCGGAGAAGACTGGAAACGGTTAATCCCCAAGATGCGCGACATCAAAACGGTCTATATCTGTCAGGATAATGAGATATCCGAAGTCGGTTTAAACGGCGCATTGATCACCGCACGCACATTGGCTAAGCACCAGATTGAAACGAAGGTGGCAACGATTCCGCTGAACGAACAGCAGTTGTTGGCTCGGTGCGCATTGCGGGATCGTTACAATTTAACCACGGCGGTCGGCCCGAAGGAGCTGATCAAGTTGCTGGCTGGACGTTCCGATGATGAAGTGCACGAAGCCAAGGCTCTAATGGCTCAGGCAAAGATCGATGCGAACGACTATTTTAAATCAGGAAAAGAAGCCGCTGATTTTGAGGCACTGCTCACGTCGGCCTGTACGCCGGTTGAGCTGGGCATTAAAAATCTACCGGACGACATATCGGAATCAGAACGTGATCGCTTGCTGGAGCCTATTCTGGCCGAAGTCGCCGCGCACTCTCCATTAAAGCAGGACCGTTTGCTGAAGCAGATTCATGCGCGGATCAATAAAACCGTTCCGCTGGCCGCTCTAAAAGACGAAATCCGGCAGGTATCTCGCAATCGGAAGAAGTCAGAAACGGAATCCGAAAAAAGGGCCAAACGTCTAAGCGGCATTACTCCTGGTTCCTGCAAGGCTCGGATTCAGGAAGCTCTTTTTGATTCAGAGCTGGCGACTGGATCCGCTGATTATACCCAAGCCGCTGAAGCCGCCTTTGAATGGTTCGCCGAACATAGCGGTCAATTTTTCTATACCCTAACCAAAGAGCCGTTCATGTATTACGACAACTCCATCTACTGGATGGATTCATCGGACCGTGGACGGAAACGTCATTTTGCATCGATGGTCTATAAAATGAGTGGCCTCGTTCCGACCAATAACGGTGGGCGCATATTCTTTGACGTATTGCCGACTCTCGCGCTGATCAAAGGCGAACGGCGAGACCATTTTTCGTGGCTTCATTCCGACATTCCCAAGCATGCCGTTTATTTCAATCTCAATAATGAAGCTCAGGAAATCGTAAAGATCACCCCGGACGGCATAGAAGTCATGAAGAACGGAGGCAATGCCGATGGCGTGATTCTCGACGGATCGCAAAAGATGAAGTCGATTCAGTTCATGCCTGATGCGGATGTTGAGGAAGCTGACCGTCTGCTGATAGATCTGATTTTTCATAACCTGACCTGCTCACCGGATGACCGCTATCTCATTATGTCGTGGATCAGCTGCTTTTTACTGATCGATTTTTCCGGTACCAAGCCAATGACCCGCTTTGAAGGTTCCGCTGGGTCCGGGAAAACCACGGCCAGTAAGTTGATCACAACAATGCTTTATGGAGAACCGCAGCATAAGAAAGCAACTGACGCTGCCAACTATACCGATGGAACCAAGAATCCACTGATCGCACTCGACAACATTGAGGTCAAACAGATGACCGAGGAGTTGACGACGTTCATGCTCACCAGTATCACCGGCATCGCAAAGGAAAAGCGCAAGGGTGGCACTGACAGCGAAACGGTATCAGAGCGCACCAAGTGTCTGCTCAATACGACTGGCATTGAACCGCTTTGCGGGGAGCTATCCGAGATTCAGTCGCGCAGCTTTGTCATCAACTTTGAACGACAGAACCAAACGAACGCCTGCTTTATTGAGTCAGAGATCATTGCGGCCATTCAGAAGAATCGAGACTTGATCCTCTCCGCTCTTATGAAGCGGACCAGTGAGGTGTTGGCAATGATTCGGGACGGCAAACGTTCCAAAACCATGGAGCTACTGCTTGGGGCGCTGGGTGATCACGACAAACGCCGCTGCAATGAATATCTCAGCCTGATGTATTTGATAACACTTTCCAGTGATTCCGAAGAAGAACGGGAACAGGCGTTGAAAGAGATCCGGCCAGAGTTTGTTCAACAAATAAAAAGTCTGAATGAAGCAACGCAGGCCACGGCCCGGGATTCCAACCATATTGCAACGGCTCTACACGCACTGTTTCAGGCGTATAGCAATGCGGTTGATTTGGATGAAAAGGCCACCTATTCCGGGGAACGGAGTAATCACCTTAGCTCTTTCATTGAGCGGTATCAGCTGCAGCTTGCCTGCCGGAACCGTATTTCTGACATCTCGACCAGCAAGCTGTTGATCGCGCTCCGGCGTATCAGTAGGGAGTTTAGTCTAGAGTTCGAATTTAAAACCCCGGCGCAGTTGGGTAAACGAATTGCCAACGACATGGAGATTATTGAAGCTGCGGGACTAAAGGTCGCCCGTACACGAAACAAAAAGGTGAAAAGCTGGCAGTATTCTATTGAACGCATGTGACGTACTGAGCAGGTAGAATTTCTGTAGTCAATGGGCATCCTTCGGGGTGCCTTTTTTGTTTGGCGGGTGTAACAACGCCCATATACTGAGCAATTTCGGGTGTTCACCGGGTGATGAAAAGCGATCCCCCGCTAACGCATTGTGCTTGTTATGATGAGGTTGGGTTAAATGGCGGGTGTTGCAGGTGTTTTTTCAGAATCTATGCGCCTATATATTACACGTTTTTTCTCTCTCCCTCTTTTGTACATACGGAGAGAAAAGAGCTGTTCTATACGACGGCAGGCTTTTTTCATTATCACCCGCACCACCCGCCTTATTACCTCTATTCTTTTATATCTCCTTAAATATAAATAAATAATAACCATGCAAAAGCGGGCGGGTGTTTGGTTTTCATCACCTGCCAATCACCCGCCACCGCCAATTAATACCCGCCAATGAGGCTATCCGCTTTAAAACAGGAGGGATTACGACACTACGCATCTGTTTCCGGTAAGTAAGAACGAATATTTCACTACTGGAGCAAAGTATGTTTCTCGAAGGCATCCGACATTTACTGGGGACGAATAACGACCACTATGAAGATGGCGAACAGCAGGCGCTGTACGTTTCAACCGACCTGAACGCGCAGGTACTCACACTCCAGGAGCAGGACGTCAACCATGACGGACAAACCTATCGCCAGTTAACCCCCGACTATTTTGCGTGGCTACGATCCCGTATGCAGACCGCTCAGTCCGCACTCCGGAATAAACGAATCTCAGATAACAACTGGAATATGCTCAGGGAACGCTTCAATCCAATCCAGCAACACGCGATTGAGCTGTTCGGGCAGGATGTGCTTAAAGCGGCCTGTGAAGATTTCAATTCAAACCATTATCAGCCCCCGCCGGAATTCCAGGAGGAGCGATGGATTTATCCAGAAAACGAAACGCTTAAATTTTCTGCTGACGTTAAATCGAGCATCGTCGCCAAAGTAGATGCGATTCGTGCTCAAGCCATGGAGCTCGGGTGGACCGAAGCACAGCTCTATCAAAACCAAGGCCGACTTCGTTTTCCCTGCGGTGAGGATTATGGACTGATTTGTTTTATCAGTGGCGACCGGGAAATTGTCGGGGTGACCGAAGCCTACATTGAGATTGCTCACAACATAGGAACCTCCCGGGAGAGTATTTTAAAATTCAGAAACTCCAAGGGTCTCCAATCAGGGATGAAAAATCAGGAGGAAGCCCATGTCCACTAAACCCTATGCGAATGCAGAAGAAGTGCTTCCACCTGAATTGCTCGAAGAGGTACAGAAGCATCATTCAGGCATGTTGTGGATTCCTGCTTCAGAATCGTTTTACCGCCAACGCAGAAGACTGGTGATTGCCCTCAAAGCGCAAGGAGTCAGCACGGAGGAAATTTCCAACCTTGCTGGAATTACACCTCGCCGGGTGAACCAGATTCTAGCTGATCAAAAAATGGAAGCCGCCAGCCGACACATTGGACCGGCTTCCGGTAAGTAAGCATTGAGGTTCGATATAGGGCTAAATCTATCTCCCTCCCCGAACCCCGGCTTGTCAAAACGAAAATCAAAAATCGGAGATTACCCTTTGGGCATTTCAAAATCAGATAAAGGAAGCTTGGATCGCTGGCATCGGAACGAAGGGAAAACCGAAATGTCCGACGCGATGAAGCAAAAGGCGGAATCCATGGAAGGTAATCTTCAGACCCTCAAACACGGTATCTTTGCCGACCGCTGCCTGACGCCCGAAGAAAAGGTCATGTTCGACCACATCATTGAAAAGCTACATGCCGACTTCCAATTCAACAAATCCAGCGATTTCCTGCAGGTGGAGCTGGTTGGTATCTATTCCGTAAAGCTGGTGCGGGCGCAGGTGGAAGGCAACACTCAGGCCGCCGAGAGTCTCGACCGCATGATCCGCTGTCATATGAAAGATCTCAAGACCACCAAGATTTCCCGCGAAGGCGAAGAGCGCGGCCCGACCACGTCGCCCTCCGACTGGGCCACCGCACTGTTGGAAAAGGTGGAGGAAGTCGCTGAGAAAAAGAGCACGGCCCGTAAAAAGCCGAAAAGAAGTGCGGATAACACCAACGCCGCCAAAAAGAAAAGCCCCAGAAAACGGGGCGATTCGGAGGCTGGCAATGTGTAGAAGTGCGGATAACTCTGCT
>JAZGFK010000090.1:0-7245 GCA_036479375.1 Pontiella sp.
TTGCGGCATGGAACGCGGACCGGAACAACCGCCAGACCCCGGTGGACTGGCAATTTACGACGAAAGATGCTCGGATCAAACTCAAGAGGCTATATCCGAAGCTTTAAGATATTCAGAGTACTAGTGACTTTTCCGGGTTCCATTCTCGCCGTTGACCCGAAAGGAGAGAATGCCGCAGAGACCGCCGACTGGAGGGCGGACATGCTTGGCCATAAGGTAATCGTACTTGATCCTTTTGGAGCGGCTGGGGATGTTGCAGAACGCCATACAGGGGGGTTCAATCCCCTATCCATTCTTGCCGAAGACAGTCATACCCTCATCGAAGATGCAGGCCTGATAGCGGACTCGCTCGTTATGCCTGCGCCGGGCACAAAAGACCCGCACTGGGATGAAAGCGCCAAGCAGTTTCTAGAGGGGGTAATCCTTCATGTTGCAACCAGTCCAGCATATGCAGACCAGCGGGACTTGGTATCCGTATATAACTGCATCATGGAGTGCGGAGAGAAATTACAAAATGAAATGATCGAAAACTGCGCCGCCAATTTTGCTGTGCAGGCAGCGGCAATGAGCTTTTTCCAAAAAGCCGATACAGAGCGCAGTTCAGTACTCTCCAGTTTGCGGCGGCATATTCGTTTCCTTGGGTACTTGCAAATTCAGAAAGTAGTGAGCGCCCATAGTTTTGATCTGCGGGAACTGAAAACCAAAAAGGTTTCCCTATATCTGAGCCTTCCAGCTATGCGGATGGGTACTTGTTCGCGCTGGCTCCGTCTGTTCGTCAACCTAACCTTAGCCGCCTTTGAGCTGGAGAAAATTAGACCCGTGCATCCGGTTCTTCTGTGCCTAGATGAGTTTGCCGTACTCGGAAAAATGAAGACCATTGAAGATGCCGCCGGACAGATAGCGGGGCTGGGATGCAAGCTCTGGCCAATCCTTCAAGATTTCAGTCAGCTTGAACAACTATATGACAAAAGATGGGAATCATTTGTCGGCAATGCCGGCGTTCTACAATTCTTCGGGAACTCCGATCTTAAAACACTGGAATGGATTTCAAAACGTTTGGGGCAAACAACCATCCAGACCAACAGCCAAAATCAGCCCGGCTATGACCAGCGAGCCAAACAGGGCGCAACCGGAAGCTCATGGAGCCAGCATGTCCATAGCTTAATGACTGCGGAGGAAATCTCGCGCTTTTTCGGACGTGATGACAAATTTCAGCGCCAACTCATTATCCGGCCAACATGGCCAGCCATGGTTTTACAACGTGCTTTCCACGACAAACACGATCTATTTGAAGAGTATAGAAACTATATGGTGGATTAAGAATGATCAGAAAAATGGAAGCTGACGAACTCCCGAAGTGGCCTCATTTAGATGTGCCGCACAATAATGAATTACGCGTCCACGGAAAACATATAACTTACAATCGGCTTATTTTGGCCGAAAGGGTTTCATCACTTCTGGGGCTGGCACTTGCCGCATGGATTATCTACGCCTTCTTTTTTTCAGATTATGAAATAATCCGCTCACGTTCATTTGATAATTTGGTGTTTCCCTTTCTTGGCACTTGCATGGGAGGAACCATCGCCATATTGATGTTACCGAAACCATTAGCCCGTTTCGTGTTCCCAAGAAAAACATCAATTCGGTTTACACCTGATGTAATTTACGTTGGATGGAAAAAATATAAACTGTTTCCGGATTCAAATATAGAATTTCGCGCCTATCGCCCACACCTACCAGATGAAAAGCTCGTCGAAATTCAGGGCAAGATGCAGATGAGGCAATATGTTTCTGAAGGCGCATATAAATTGAAATTTCGGAAAATTGAAATGGTGTATGGATCGCGGCTCATCCATATCACATCAGTTGCAGACCAAGACCGAGCTGAACAGTTTGCAATTATGTTGCAGGCTGCCTATATGCGAACCCGCCCTGGCATAGTGGAGAAAAAACCTACTCCTTCGCCGGAAATTAAAATTGAAGAATTCGAAGATATGCTTCCCGAATAACCCCACCCCACAAGACTATGGATAATTCATGGCCACCCAAAGCACCCGACGTGAACAAGGCCTTTAAGAAGGCAAGCAATCCGGAAGCAGATCAGAAAAAAGAAACACAGAAAACCACGGATAAGCAATATCCGACAACAAAACAGGAGTTAGAGGCTTTAGAAGCCAAGAAGAAAGCACCCGTTCCTAAGCTTCATTTCTCCCCACCTGGCGTAACACCGCAAAAGACACTCAGCAAACAGGACGCCGAGCGCGTCGCTAAATTAAAAGCACAAATACAGAAGAACAAAGGCAAAGACCGCGATGATTTCGGACGGTCGATGTAGATTTATCGAACTAACGTTTTGCCACAAACTTGCCACAGGCCGAAAAGGGTCAATTCAGAGAGCAGCGGATATCTGCGGGTTACAGAGGGGTGGTTCGGTGTGGCGAAAATAACTAAAAATCAGCTTTCTTGCCGTAATCCCCTGCTAAGTCATTGATTTTAAGTGGTGGGCGGTACTGGGATTGAACCAGTGACCCCTTGCGTGTCGAGCAAGTTTAAGCGATGTAGAATCAATAGCTTAGTGATTGGTTGCCACAGAATTGCCACATTAGGATAAGTTCATGACCGTTAGAACGCTGGTTCTCTCCCGCTCTTCCGCCTCCACCCGCTCAATCAAATGGCCATAGACATTAAGCGTGGTTTGAATGTTTCTATGCCCCATCAGAGTTTGAATGCGTTTCAGGTTCACGCGCTGGTCAATAAGCATGGATGCGTAAAAATGACGCAAATCATATGGTTTGTATTTGGGCTTATCGCCCACCATCAATCCGGCCTCTTCACAAACGCGATTGAAACCACGTTTTCTCCAATTTCTGACGGTCTGCCAACGTCCGGTTCTAGTAGGAAATACTAATTCGTAAGGATTATCAGCAGCATGCTCTTCTGCGTAGTGTCGTACCATATTCAATGTCTGAGCACTCAAGTCAATAAAGCGCCGTCCAGCTCTCGTCTTGGTGACTGTTATCTCGGTTCCGCCTCCATCTATGGCTCGATCAATTTCCACGCCCGTTTCCCTTAGCGCAGGTTCAGACAAAGCAAGATATTCCTGCGGTCTCATGCCTGAATCCACGGCAAGGAAAAGCATGGGACGGTATCTCTCCCATGTTTTTTGAATCTGCATATTTTTGGAGTTTGCCAGTCTATCGGAAGCGGCCAGCAATTCTTGGATCTCCCGTTCGGTCGGGATGGCCACCGGATTATCATATCGGGAAGTCGCTGAAACCGTAACACCTGCTGCCACGTCATTGAGCAATACGCCACGACTTACGAGTTCCATTATCATGGAGTGAAAGGAAGTTAGCGCTTTATTGGCGACATCCCGGCTGTGGGACTCCAACAACCAAGAACGGAATTCAATAACATCCGGCTTGGTCAGTTCTTGTAGGACTTTCATCCATGGATAGGATTTGATGATGCCTGCTCGGTACTCATAGTTTTTGAGTGTGTAGCGCGTTACAGGCTCCCGGCCATTGCGCCCCTCTTTTTCACATATTTCCAACCATCGATCCATACCTTGCGAAACGGTTTTAATATCTGCCCTACAGTGTGCGGATGCTCGTTCACGTGCTTTTGCATCCTCGCGAAATGCACGAGCTGCTTTCATTGTGTCAAACGTCGCATAAGCATAACCCGACTTCGTTGTCTTACTTGGATATCTGACTTGGTAGGTAGTACCTTTAGCCCCTGTTCTTTTTCTAATGTCCGCCATTTTATCATCACTATAGACTAAACAGATTAAAATCAAGTGGAACAGGAGCAATCATTATAGTTTATCCCGCATTGCTTTAGCCTGACTTGCTGCATAGGTATTGAGAAGAATCTGTTTTTCAATTTTCAGCTTCCCTTCAATAGGATCAACAAAGAAGGGTAGCTTGCGCTTTCCTGCTGGATTGGTTTCCGCCGCCCGCTTCATTTGTCGCATCGTTAATTCAACACCAATTTCTGCTAGAATTTCACGCGCTTGCTCTACGCTGACATACTGAAACTGTGTCGATAGCTTTTTCGATTCATCCATGGCTTCCTCCGCAACTCTACTTATCGGCAGTCGTATTTCCATAATACAACTATACCGCGAGTGCGGTTAAAATGGGGTTAACGTAAATGCAATCTAAGCCGACAGGCTTTTAATCAGTAGGCCGAGGGTTCGAATCCCTCAGCGGTCACCATGTTTTCTGCGGTTTCCAGTTTCTAACTAATCTCGATAATCACTCTGGCTACCTATTTGGCTACCTGCGTGATTTTGGATAGGGAACTCATAACGGATTGGTCGCTGGTTCGAATCCGGCCCGGGTAGCCACTTTAAAATCAATGACTTAGCAGGAAATTACGGTAGAAAATAGGGATTTAAATCGGTTTTTGCCACACCGAATGACCCTTCTGTAACCCGCAGAAATCCCCGACTCTCTGAATTGGCCTTTTTCGATCTGTGGCGAGTTTGTGGCAACTTGATCTTGAATGTGCGAAACTATTTGTACGTTATCAAAAAATCGCCTTCCTTCCGCTCCGACGAGTAATAGTTCCTATTTTCGCGGTGCGGCGGCTCTAGACAAAAAGCAATCGGATATTTTCACATTGTAACCGTCATAAAAAAAGGGGATCGCCCAGAATGATCAGTCTATTTTTTGTCCCTTTCTTCAACAACCTCGAACTTTTGTTCTGCAAGAATTTTACCCTTGTATTTAATCTGAAAAACCCATATTCCAGGAATCTGTTCCCATGAGGTTTCAAAGCGATAGCAAAAAGAATTGGGCTTATTCATATGAATTTTCATCTTAGACTCATCACTCAAGTAGTTTTTACCTAAAACGGGATTTATTAATCCACCGGAGGGAAATATAATGACTTCTTCAACGGTGATAGTTTTGCTCATAGAAGATCCATGTACAACATATTCAACACCGAATTGAATATTCTCCACATTTGGTATTTGAGTCGTTTTCTCAAGAAGATTCCATCCATCGTAGATACCATCTTTACCCAATACAGCGTCCTGCCTTTTCACGATTTCCGCTGAAATATTGTCGGTTATACCATAACCGACAATTTCAGCTCTATCTACCTGACCGCTACATCCCATCATTAGAAAAAGTGTGCTAATTGCCAACGCAACATAATGAGTACTTAATGACTTATTGTTTATGGCAAGCATAATATCCCTGTAAATTTACTATACAATATATCACTTCGTATTTATCGCATCGCTTTTCTTAGCTAATAGAGAAGATTTTCCATCTATTATGATGGCTGGCGTATAGAGTGGTTTCTTGACCTCAAACTATGCGCTATTAATAAGATAATAGGGGTATCCCCTTCGCTGGACTAGGTACCATATTTAGTGAGGGGATCACGATAATACGCCCACCAAAGCGCAACATATAGACGCCAGTCCACTAAAGGGGATATCCCTATAAGATAATATCAGGCCATTTGAGGTCCTTTTTTCTTTTCCTTCAATGCCTTCTTCATCATTGGAATAGCAATTTCTGGATATGTAAATATGAGTCCCCCAAAACCTCTTCCCCGACCTCGACCACCACCTCGATTACCCCGCGTTCCTCCTCGTCCAGATCCTTTTTGTTTGCCATATTTTCCACTTTTTTTATGTTTTCCGCCTGATCCTCCAGCCCCACCTTTGCGATTATATGATTTTCCATACCCAGATGGATCAATATAATTTACGGGATTATTTTCAACAAAAGCGAATAAGTTTAACCCTCCGGCAATGCCTATATGATCTTTAGAGAGCCATCGGCCAATTTCAGAGCTATACCAACGAGAACGAAAATATGTAAGTTTCGTATCCCAATCAATCTCACGGCCCTGAAATGTGTATCTATTTCCAATTTCAGATGCAGATAGTTCAGCGCCAGAAGCATTAAAAACTGTTACTTCCCCGTAGGCATTGTATTCATAGGATTCAACAACATTTCCCAACTCATCTGCTAAAGCAATCACTGTATTCTGCTGATCTTTCAGATAGAAATAAGTATTTGTGGATAATGCATTGTAAGTAGTCATCGAAAGAATATCATCTCGCTCATTTCCATATGTATAAGAGCGCATCAGATTACCAAGATCATCTATATCCGCTATAACATGTTCGTCGTCATAAACATAATACTCTACTGATGAAGATAAACCTTCCGTTCGGGAAATTTTTCTATTAAGTACGTCGTAGCCATATGTAATAGGGGTCGAGGTTCCACCTATGTTAATCAACCTATAACGTTCATCCCATTTTAGATCCAATAAATTACCATTATTGAAGACCAAGTTTGTAGTATTTCCAGCAGCATCGTAAAGGGAGGAACCTAATGTGCCCCATGATTCAAGACGATTGCCAATACCAAGTGTGTACATATTGGTCGTACCATCTTCCACAACAGAGGTTCGATTATTGGCCAAGTCGTAATTATAGTTTGCCGTGGAACTCCCTGATGATTCGGAAACTAATCGATCAATGGAATCGTATTGATATGAGAAAGACATTGGAGACAATCCTCCAATTACCGTCTTGTTGGTAATCATTCCCGCAACATTATAAGCATATTCTAATGAACGAATTTTTACACCACCTGATGCTGTGTATGTGATGTTGGTTAAACGATCAAGCAGATCATACCCATAGCTCATGTTAATACCTGAAAAAGTGTTAGATACAGAAGAAATATGACCGTTTGTCGGGTTGTATATATACTCAAAATTACCAACATCAGACGTAGTAATTCTGATTAGACGCTCAGCTTGATCATAACCGTATGAGGATGAAATTGAGTCTGATCCCAAAATGCTTAAACCAAGATTGGTCACATTTCCGATGGGATCGTATTCATAGTTTACCAAACTTGAATAAGAGGTGCCGCTATCTGATTGTTCGGTAACTAAGTCATTAAGACTGTTGTAGGTATGGGTAATTGACGATTCAGCATCGTAGACCAGCTTCAGACGCCCATCAACATGGTACTGTTTAGAAATTACAACGGGTTCTTCCCCCTCAATACGCGAACTATAGGTCGCTGATACTTCACGCCCAGCTTCGTTATAACCATTACTTATAGTGGACCCAGGTAGACTGTAAATTAAAATGCCCAACTTTTCTAAGCCCGATGCATCTCATGCCGCGATCTCCTGAATGAACAACTCTTCTGCGGTTTTAAAATTCAGTATCTTGCGGGGGTATCGATTGATCCA
>JAZGFK010000091.1:0-33439 GCA_036479375.1 Pontiella sp.
GATGCCGTCGCTGCGCTCCGCCCTCCGGGCCGCCCCTTCGGGGACCGGCTACACTCCGCAACGGCATCATAGAAGGGCGGCTCGTTGGCCGCCGGAACAAGGAACCGCAGGTCCATCTTAAGTTCACCGATCCGTGGTCGAAGATTGGGGGTAGGCGCAGACGTGCTCGCATTAGGAAAGCAGACAACGCCTCCTGCAATGAATGCGGCGGAGAGGGAACTTGCACTGTCTGGATAGTAGTCACAGTGAGTTGGTGCAATGAAATCGGGTGAAATGAAGTGATTTGGATAGAAAATTATACTGCTGATGAACCGAAATGTAGTAAAACAGGCGGATGAAAGTAGGGAAAACAGTCGAGTTTACGCAATCAAGGCACTGTGAATCCTCCGTTCAGTCTGAACGGGAGGGGGAGTCTAGCTAATGATGAGGAACGTGGAACTAGGCAGGTTAACCATTCGCTCTGCTCATTATTTCCTGCGGAAATTATGCGGCGCAAGCTTGCGCTCTATAATGCCAGTAAATGACTCCGCCGAGTTGTTGTTCCCGTTTGGCTTCGCCCTGTTCGGTCGGTCTAAAATCCACATCAAGAACGTTGTTATTAATGTCAATTCCCTGATGAGGTCGCTGATTATTATAGTAGGAAAGCCATTCTCGATTGATGTGATTCAGACACTCCTTTTTTGCCTTCCCGATATAGCATTCACCGTACGAATTCGCCATTGGAGCGCGGACGCACCATTGTGGCCTGTCGCTTTCACAAATGAATGGATTGAGAAATATGAAAAAAATTATTGTTAGTACAATTTTTTGTAGTTCGGTTCTTTGTACTGTCTGGGCAGCGGCTCCAGACCGTACGGCGGTGTCAAAAAATGTGCTACTGCTCTGCATCGACGATCTGCGGCCGGAGCTGAATTGCTTCGGCGCAACGCACATTCATTCACCTAATATTGACGGGTTGGCGGCACAGGGGCGTTCGTTTCATCATCATTATGTGAACGCCCCCAGTTGTGGGCCGTCCCGTTATTCTATGCTGACAGGTCGCTATCCTGTGAAAGGGCGGGGCAACGAACATTTGCGAGAGCGGGCTGAAATGGTGACTGAAGACCCGAATAGTGAACCGCCGAGCATGCCTGAATGGTTTCGTGAGAACGGCTACACCACCGTTTCTGTGGGGAAGGTCTCGCACTATCCGGGTGGACGTTGCGGTCGCGGTTGGGCTGACGAGTCAATTCCTGAAGTGCCGAATGCGTGGGACCGACACCTGATGCCGGTCGGTGAGTGGGAGAATCCCATAGGGGCGATGCATGGGTATGCTAATGGTAAAAAACGGATCAAGGGGGACGAGGACTATGTCTTTGAGTCGGTTGAAGGGCCGGACACCATTTATCCGGATGGATTGATTGCCGAAGAGGGCTTAAAACAACTCGAAGAGCTGGCATCGGGTGATCAACCCTTTTTTCTGGCAATCGGATTGATCAAGCCGCACCTCCCGTTCGGTGCACCCCAAGAATATTTGGACCTTTACGACGGGGTTGAGTTTTCTTCGATTCCGCATGCTGCTAAGCCGAAAGGTATAACGACTTGGCATGGGTCCGGCGAATTTATGGGGTACAACCGCTGGGGAAAAGATCCGCGGAAAGATCATGAATTTGCATTGGAAGTGCGCAAACATTATGCGGCCTGCGTGAGCTATGCTGATAAACATGTGGGCGATATTCTAGCCAAGCTGAAAGAGACGGGGGTAGATAAAAATACCATCATTGTCCTGTGGGGCGATCACGGCTGGCACCTCGGTGAGCATGGCATCTGGGGAAAGCACTGTTTGTTCGAAGAGGCACTGCGCTCCCCGTTGATTGTTTATTATCCAGACATTGGAAAAGCGGGGCAGAAAAGTGACGCGATTGTCGAAACGGTAGATGTATTTCCGACGCTGTGCGATCTGACCGGTTTGGAGACGCCGGAATTTGCAAAGGGCATTTCATTACGGCCTATGCTGGAAGAACCCTCCCTTGCGGGACATGAGTCAATTGCTTTCTGGACCGGTAAACAAACCATTCGTACCGACCGATATCGGCTGGTCGTTCATCCAACGAGCGCGGTTGAGTTGTATGATCACACAACGCCGGAAAAGGAAACGTTGAATATTGCTTCGAAGTATCCCGACCTTGTAGCCGATCTGAAAAAACAGCTCTCAGCAAAAATGGAACCATAAGTTGCAGTACGAATTGAGGTCGGGACAGCGGGTGAAAAAGTTTGGATTTTAAAAATAGCAGTTGGTGGGTTCTGAGCTTGGCGATGATGGCTGGAATGTTGGCTTCGGCGTATACCCCGGACGCTGCTCTAACCGACAGGGACGGGATTCTCGAATTACGGCTCGGCGCTACCGATCGACTGAAATATAAAGTCGGTCAAACCACGTAAGTTTCTATGTTCGATTCGCCGTCCCCGCGGACTCACCAAGTGTTAATCTCATAAAGTGAGTTAGGCATTCTGAAGTACCCCCCTTGTTAAAAAATTCGGAGGGATAACCCACGAAGAAAGGAACGAAGTTTTTCCGATTCACGCTGAACCAGCACAATAATATACGTGAGCCATCTTCGCCGCACGTTGCGTTTTACACGAACCCAAATCAATGGGCTCTGAATAATTTAGTGGATTAGGTGTCCCAGTTTCATCTCATGATGCTCAGATGTATATATTGGGCGATAGTTGTCGCGGGCTAGGAGTCTCGGGTGCGCCCAGAAGATAAGGTGTTCAGCAAAAAGGAGAGTGGAAATGAAAAAGTGTATGTTGTTTTTAACAGTTATATTTATGTTGGTCAGCTCATTGGCACCAACCTTCGCAGCCCAAGGCACCTTCTACGATTTCTTGCTGGTAGATGAGGGAGCGGTCCTTGCTCGCGAAGCGGTTGATACCAGTTTTCCATCGGTAATCCGCGTCCCTAGCTGGATAGCCAATGCAGAGAAGGCTGACCCTAGCGCCGTTTACTACATGTATTACGGAAACCACGGTGGTCGTTACATCTACATGAAATGGGCTGATAACATCCGACCCATGGACGGCCTTTGATCTGGGCGGGGCATACAACGGGCTAAGCCGGCGGGGGGTGTATGATGTGGATGCCGATTCCACTCGCGAAGATTTTGATCATGTCGCTTGCCCGGATGTTCACATTGACGATGTCAATCAACGGATCATTATGTACTATCATGGGCGAAATCAGCAATCCACACAGACGCCCGACAATACGAATGTGCCTCAGAAGCATTCGAACTTCGTCGCCACCAGCCAGTACGGACTGAATTTCAACGATCCGGATTATGCCGGCGGTGAAGCTGGCTATGGTTCTGTGACGGTGACTTACGACACGGTCACGCGTGACGTCACCCTCGGCGAAGACTACCAGCGTGTCTTCGAACACAATGGTCAAATATACTCCGTTTCAAAGCGTGCAATCCTGAATCGAGCGCCCGATCCTCTTGACCCATGGACGCCGCCATCGAACGACCCGTTTAGCGAATGCTGGATATGGGAAGATACTCCGAGTGACCTTTGGTGGAACGACAACGGCGGAAAGCACGAGTACCATCTTTACTGATGGTTTTGAAGAGTGTTTTGCCAACTGGATAACCGGCGGTGCATTCTGCTCAGGCACTTTTTATGAAGGCGCCCAGTCTGCAAAGATGGACAACACAGAGTATGTCTATACCAGCCTGAGCACCGTAGGCTACACCAGCATTACGATCAAATATGTAGTTCGTACTTCGAACTTGGAAGCAGGCGATAGATTTGTCGCCGAATGGTACGACGGCTCGAGTTGGAACAACATTGAAACAATCTCTTCAGGCTTTGCTACCTGGACCTTGAAGAAATTTATCCTGCCTGCAGGAGCTGACAATAACGCTGATTTTCGTCTGCAATTCCGTGTCGATACGGTGGCCGGCAACCCGGCCTATGTCGATGCTGTAGAGGTGATCGGTTCATCAGGGGGTACTCCGGACCTAGATCCTCCGACCCCATACCCGATGACCTTCGCTACCGCACCGTATTCAACCGGCTCAAGCTCGATCGAAATGGTAGCGACCACCGCCAGCGATGCTAGCGGAGTGGAGTATTACTTCACCGCGATCGATGGCGGAAACGACAGTGGATGGCAGAATTCGACGACGTATGAAGACACCGGTCTGTTGCCTGACACGCAGTACAGCTACATCGTAACCGCCGGCGACAAGAGTGCTAACCTGAACAACACCGCAGGATCGTCGGCCGCTTCGGCTACAACCGATGTGCAGGGTGTTGCCATTGACAGCGCAAACGCTGATCTCAGCGTCGCAGGCACCGTCTCAGGGAACTAGGTCGACAGCCAGATAAGCGACAATAGTTATGAATCCATTACCGAAAGATTATCGGGCGGAAAACCGGCCAATAAATATTCATACCTCGAGCATAAGTGGACGATTAACGTAACGGGTGGCAGTTCGGTTATCTTCCATGTCGAGGCCTATAAAACGGCCAATGGCGAAGGCGATGACTTTGTCTTCGCATACTCGACCGACGATTCCAGCTATACCGATATGGTAACGTTCACGAAGACCGCTGATGATAACGCGACACAGTTGTATGCGTTGCCGAGTTCGGTGAGTGGTACGGTCTATATTCGCGTCGTCGATACCGACAGCACGAGTGGCAATCAGGGATTGGATACCATCTATGTGGATCAGATGTATGTTGAATCTGGCGGAACACCTCCGCCGAATGCGGCTCCGTCATTCAGTAGCGACCCCGTGCTAGAAGCCAATGCCACCGAAAGCGCTTCCTACAGTAGCTCTATTGCCGACAATGCCTCTGATCCGGAAAGTGATCCAATGACCTTCTCGAAGGTTTCAGGTTCGGCTTGGTTGAGCATAGCTTCAAATGGTTCGCTCTGCGGCACTCCGGGTGCAGGCGATGTGGGACTGAACAGCTTCACCGTGCAGGTGGATGCGACGGGCGGAAGCGACACAGCTACCCTCGAAATCATTGTGGATGCGGCGGGTGCGGTGACGGATGTCTATATTGCAGATATTGCCATGAGCTCCAGTACCGGCGGCGGAAATCGCATTAAGGGTATTGCCACGATTACGGTGAACGATGAGTTCGGTGCGGTTGTGCCGAATGCAACCGTGTCCGTAGATTGGTCCGGCGCGACCAGTGAATCCGATTCAGGCGTTACCGATGGTAGCGGTGTGGTGGTTGTTCAGTCTTCCGCAGTGAAGAATGGGGGAACCTACACGATCACGGTTACTGATGTTACGGCCTCGGGTTCAGTTTATAACTCGGCGCTTAATGTTGAAACCAGTGATTCGATCAGGGCGCAGTAAAGTAGCATTCGTTCAGTAAAATAAAGCACGGCGATCTCTACAGATCGCCGTGCTTTAAATAGAACCAGTTCCGTTTAAGCGAACGCCCTGTTTACAGGGATGAAGTCCAGGAAGATTCCGAACATAGGAGGCGTTTTTTCCTCCTATGCCGGAAAGAGATGCTTTATATTTCTTGTCCTCACAACAAAGAAAGGTAAGCGCCGTGGATATAATCACCTTCCAGCCCGAACCTCCTTGCGTTTTTGCATCGAAAGACTACCGGGAGTTCCGCGCCACCCTCGTCGAGATGGACCGAATCCTTTCCATTTTCGGTATGGAGAACCGCTTCATCGCGCGCCAAATCAATACGCTCGAAAAGCGCGACGGCAAGCGCCTGTCTGCCCGGCGCGCGCAGCGGCATCCTGCTCGCCATCATTGGAGATTCGTTCAGGAAATTTTCCCGGCAGGTAGCCGATAGTCTCCTCTTCCAATGGTTCACCCACACCTCCTTCGTCGATGGCGTGCGTCCCGTATTCAAGAGCACGCTCGAGCGGTTCGAAAAGGTTTTCCCCGATGCCGAACGTGCCACACTCATCCGCGAGCTCACCGGCGCAGCCGCCGACAAAGTGGGCGGGCAGTCTGTAGAGGATTCGTTGGTTGAACGCTCTACCGTTCGAAGAATCTGGGTATGCCTGATAAGATTCAGGATGTCCTCTATGTTTTAGGAATCGTAACGATAGATTTCCCGGAAATGCAGAGCCTCATACTGGAAGTACCCGAAGATTTTGAGCCGTTGGGCTCTACGAGATATGAATCTTTTTTATGATTATAATGTCGTACTACGGTATCTGGAAATTAATCACCATGAGTTTGAGCAGTAATTACGTGAAGAACCGGCAGGTTTTGGATTAATTTATATCGATAATAACTCCGCCGAGGCATTATTTATATTTAACTTCGCCCGTATCGGCAAGCCTGAAAGCGGCAGTCGTAGCATCATAATTTGAAGTCGCGGTTTAATTAATTTGTATTCGGATCTGTTCGGCTAGATTTCCTGTTAGTTTCCAGTCAAAGACGGAGATTGAAGGTGCTTCGTAGTTTCGATCAATGATGACCGGTGTTTTTGATGAATTTTACTCCATTCGAGTTCATCACGTTAAAAGTCAGTTTCACTGAACAGGCTTTATTTTGTTTTCACCATTGAAAATTCGCCGAAAACGTTTTCCAGCCTTTGGAAAAACCGCTATGTTGTCGCGCTTATTTCAGGAGATTAGAGTAATGGATTTAGATTCGATTAACGAAGAGTGGTTTTTGAGTCAGGCAGATGCTACCGATATCGATACCGGTGAGCTGGTTGAAGTTTTAAATGAATTATTGGCCGCTGAGCGCGCTAATGAAGCGGATAGCAGTGCCCAAGCACTCTTTCAAAAGCTGGCTGAAGCCGAAAAAGTGGATGAGGCTCTGGATGTTCTGGCGTGGCAGGGTGGTGTGCGCGGCACCGTTAACGACTTGATTGGAACGCTTAAAAAGCTGCTCTCCAAAGATCGGAATGCACTGAAGATGATTGAACCTGCCGGTTTTGGTGGACGAGTGCCGGCTGCGGAGTGTTTCGAGCGTCTGAGCCATTTGCGCTCGTTGAAGGTTGGCATGCTTTGTTATAACGATACATGGGGCTTCGGCATTGTTGAAGACATCGACTTTTTCTACCAAACGCTCGAAGTGAACTTTGATCGTAAGGGTGAACACGAAATGGCATTTAACTATGCCGCCGAAGCGCTTGAAGTATTGACGGATGATCATGTTCTGGCCATCAAGCACAATACTCCGGATGAACTCGAACGCCTGATCAAAGAAGATCCCTCCGAGGTGGTTCGTATTACGCTTAGAAGCTACGGCAATTTGTCCGTTACTCGTTTAATTGAAAAGCTGGTTCCTTCGGTTATGCCTGAAGCCAAATGGAAGAAATTCTGGGAAGGTGCGCGCCGCGGTCTAAAAACGGATGCATCTGTCGAGATTCCGAAAAAGCGATCGGATAATATTATCTTTCATAAAAAAGGTATGGCTTACGACGACGAATGGTTTGGCCTGATTATAAAGGAAAGCGACATCGAAGGTCTTTTTGTCCGCTTTAAGGAAATCATTGAAAAGAAAATCGAGATCAGTTCCGATGCCGCAAAAGATGCATTAGCCAACCGTCTTGGATTCATCATCAGTGGTGCGCCGTCCGCTAAGCCGGAATGGAAAGCGGAAGGATTCATTTATGCCCGTTTGTTCGATATCGAACCTGCCGGACTAGAGTCTTCCAAGTTGATTCACGATCTGATTGAAAACGATCTCGTGACGACACTCGACCGCCTGCCTTCGCGACAGTTACAAACCTTACTGGCCATCCTGATCGAAAATGATAAGGAAGCTGTAATCGGCACGTTGAGCGGAGTCATTCCGGTGGTCAGTCATCCGGTGTTGAATGAAGTGATGAGTGCTTTGATTACCTATGGTGCTGACGATGCCGTTCGTCAGATCATGGCCGCGGCGGTTGCCCGTCGTGTTGCGAGTGCTCCGATGTTATTGTGGTGCCAACGTTCGACCGACATTATTGAAACGTGGGATTTCATTTCCAAAGGGGATCTTGCATTCCGCATTCAGGAAGTAATGGAAGTTAACTTGGCGGGTGCCATGCTCCGGGCACAGAACCAGCTTCGCGAGCGTTTTCAGCAGGAAGATTGGTTGCATGATGTGATGGATGCGATGACGGAGCAGCAACGCCGCGACTTCATGCGCCGGATCAATGAAGGTCAGGGATGGGACGCCCTCGACCGCAAGTCCGTGATTGCCAAGGTGCTCCGTAAATTTCCTGAATTACAGGACATCATCCTTCCTTCAGGTGCATCTGCTCCTAGAAGAAAAATTCCGATGACCTCTATTCGTAGCTATGTTGAACGTCAGAAGCAGCTTGAAAAGATCATGACGGTCGATATACCGGAAAACTCAAAGGAAATTGAACTTGCCCGCAGCTATGGCGATCTTCGTGAAAATGCTGAGTTTAAATACGCCAAGGAACGTCAGGGCTTATTGATGGCGCAGGGCGCTCAGCTGGCTGATGATCTTGAACGGGTTAAGCCAACCGACTATGCCGATGTACTCCGTGATAAAGTTGCTCCAGGTTGTGGTGTTGAACTGCAATATAAAGATGGTTCGACTGAAACCTACACTATTCTTGGAACCTGGGATCAGGATGAAGACCGTTCGGTCATCTCCAGCGAAACCCGTCTCGCAAAAGCGTTGATGGATCATGTTGAAGGCGATCATGTGCAGATCCCGGCGGGTGAATGCACGCTTAAGACCATTCTTCCTTTGTCGGACGAGATTAAGCTGTGGATCAAGGGATAAACACCACTACGGCCTGAACAATCATTCCCGGTTTCCAATTATTGGAAGCCGGGTTTTTTTGTAAACAACGGTTTAAAATCCGTGACGCCCGAAAGCCTTTTTCATAAGGTTCTTTCTTTGGAGATTTCAATGGATCATTCCGATGCCGACAACAACCTAAGCCCCGATGATGTTGCGAATGCAACGGAAGGTGGTTCCTCTTCGCTTGAACTAAGTAACGTCAAGCAGGTGCTATCTGTTAAAATGGGATCGCCGTTGGCTCATTACACCTCCATAACTCCGCTCGGGAAAGGTTCGTTCGGTGAAGTACACAGCGCACATGATACGTTGCTGGGGCGCGAAGTGGCGATCAAATCGCTCAAAGCACAGTTTCGGATGGAAGATGAGGTGGTTGATCGGTTTCTGAAAGAGGCGCGGGGAACGGCCCAATTGGAACATCCGAATATTATGCCGGTTCATGAAATGGGTGTGACCGATGAGTTCGGCATCTATTTCACGATGAAAAAAATCGATGGCGATAACCTGAAAGAAATTCTGGATCAGCTTGAATCCAACACCTCATTCTACCTGAAAAAGTATCCCCTTAATGTCTTGCTTGAACTCTTTTTGGCCGTCTGTAACGGATTAGCTTTTGCGCATAGCAAAGGGGTAATTCACCGCGACCTTAAACCGGCCAATATCATGATCGGAGAATACGGCGAAGTGCTGATTCTTGATTGGGGACTCGTTAAACAGCTCGATACGGAAGAGGGAGAACTGAGCGGTGTTCAGTTGCGGATGGACGAGCTGAATTCCGGGGAAAACACGCTGGATGGTTCCATTTCTGGAACACCAAACTACATGTCACCAGAGCAGGCTGAGGGCAAGATTGAGGATGTTAACTTCCAGAGCGATATCTACAGTCTTGGTGCCATTCTCTATCACCTGCTGACCTATCGGCCTCCTTTTGAAAAGACGCAACTGCGTAAGTTACTGGAAAATGTAAAACGGGGTCGATTTGAACCACCTCGGAAGCGCCGCCCTGAACTTAAAATTCCACGCGAAATGGAAGCGATCTGTCTTAAGGCGATGGCGCGTTTTCAGGTTAACCGCTACCGCTCGGTTGAACGATTTTCCGAAGACATCCGTAATTTTATCAGCCACCGGGACGTCAGTGCATATAAAGCTCCGCGCTTGATGCGTTTCTGGAAAGTCTGTCGCCGGAACCCGATCAAATCGAGTGTTGCTGCAGCAATGCTGGTTACCTTTTGTCTGGCCTTCACCGTTCAACGCGCCATGCTTTTCGGAAGTTATAAAACCAATCTGGCCAATGCCGAGGTACTGCGTCTCAAAGCGGGTGAGCGGGTGGTTGAAGCGAAGCTGAAATATGATGCTCTTCAGTCGCTATGTGCGAAAGCTGAACGCCACGAACAATCGCCGGAAGAACGCTTGCTCGAAACGGAGCTCGCTGAATATACACGCGATATTGATCGAATATTTAATCTTTCGATCGGTTCTTACGAAGGGGTTCCCCCGCAGTATCGCAGGTCGGCGCCCGTATTGTTGGGATATGCCGATGTGGTGTGGCAACAGATTGAATATGCATTGCACCGAAAAGAATATGATCTGGCAAAGCAATGGGTTGATACCGTTGAGCAACGGTATGAAGGCCATGTATTCGGCCCGGAGGCTCAGGCTTATTTGTCGGAAACGAAAGATATAATCAACGGATATGGGAGTCTGGAAATTACCCAGTCCGACAATGTCGATGAATTGATCATCTGGCCGCTTCTAGATACCGGTGTGAGAACCGTGCAGGCCGACCCCATTAAACGGGGGAATGAATTTCCCGTTAAAATTGACCGATTGAAAATGGGATCGTATTTAATTTGGGTTACCCGGACGGATGGTGCTTTCATGCCCTATCCGATTTATATCGGGCATGGGGAACAGATTCAACTCACGCTCGAGGTACCCGATGTCATTCCCGTAGGCATGGTTTTTATTCCTGCCGGTCGCTTTTTTTATGGGGGTACAGAATCCCGTTTTTACCGATTACATGAACGCACGCTCCCTTCCTATTTTATTAAAAAATATGAAGTGACCGTTGCGGAATACATCGAATTCTGGAAAAGCCTGATGGATAAAAACCTGCAGGATTCCTGTATGAGTCGCATTCGCTATCATGAAGCTGAGCGCAGGTACAATGACGCATGGGATGAAAACGGTGTACTTACCGATGAGCGGCTTAAAATGGAGTATCCTGTAGTTGGAATCACGAGGGATTCCGCTGTCGCATTTTGTGAATGGAAAAGTGGTCAGCTCGGTTCCATCGTTCGGCTTCCCACTGCGGAAGAATGGGAAAAGGCCGCGCGCGGTGTGGATGGGCGAACCTATGTATGGGGCAATGGTTTTGATCCTAAAGAAAATCTGACACTGACTAAATATAATGTAGATGGAAAATTGAAATTCCCATATTGGGCCCCGCCGGGGCAGTTTAAACGAGATATTTCGGTCTACAATGCATGCGACATGGCCGGAAATGTTCGCGAAATGACCTCCACGCTCTTGCCCGATAGCGAAGAGTTCTATCAATTAAAAGGTGGCAGTGCCTCAACTCCGCAAAATTTTTTGCGGAGTAGTAATTCATCCGATACGGCCGTTGTCCCAAGCGATGTCGGCTTCAGATTTATCATGGAAATTTCCTTAAAAAAATGACGAGTACACCCGCATCATCTAAACAGGCGGCGAAGGTATTGGACCTCGTTGAATCACTTCAGTCCCGCTTTGTTCAATCCTTGGAAAAATTGGGTGGTGAACCGTTTCATGATTCGGAATGGTTTCGCGATGAAGGCCGGCATGGTGGAGGTCAACGCTTTGGCGTTGCGGATACGCACTTGTTCGGGCGGGCTTCTGTAAACGTTTCACAGGTGCATTATGACGACGAGCCCGAGCGTAAGCTGGGATCAGCATCGGCCATTTCCACGATTGTACATCCTTCCCGTCCCAAAGCTCCGTCGGTGCATATCCATATCAGCTGGACCGAAATGAAAAGCGGAACAGGGTATTGGCGTATTATGGCTGATTTAAATCCGTCGATCCCGAACGAAGTATATAAGGCCCGCTTTGTAGACGCGCTCAGGGAAGCCGCGACGAAACTTTTTAATGTGGCTGTGGAGCAGGGCGATCGCTACTTCTTTATTCCTGCCCTTGCGCGGCATCGTGGAGTTGCTCATTTCTATCTCGAAAACCATAATACGGGTGACTTCGAAGCTGATTACGCTTTCGCTCAGCAGGTAGGGGAAGCGGCAATAGATACCTATGTCCAGCTGCTGGAAGAATCGATGAGCGTGGAGTTACAACCATCAGGAGAAGATTTGGCGGCTCAGCTGGCGTATCATACGCTTTACTTTTTTCAGGTGCTTACTTTAGATCGGGGTACCACAACCGGACTGCTGGTTCATAACCAGAACGATGTCGGAATTCTCGGTTCACTCCCGCCGAAGATCGATAAAAACCTCTTGTCTTCTTGGCGGTCACGAATGATTGACCCGCAAGATCGCCTGCTCGATAAGTTACTTCTGGCTTTGCCGAATACGGGAACGTGCATTGTCGACGATGCCACGAAAGAAAAACTGGCGGAAGCTGTTCGATCACATTATCAGAAGTATCCTGATGCACTCGAATTACAGGCTTCCGGCAATTCAACCCCACCTACCATCGAAAATCATCGGTAGGTCTGATTAGAGTATTTAATCTAAGAGGGGGTAAAATCCCGACACTCTGGGGCGTGGGTACTTTATTATTTGAGATGCCATGTGGAGACTGTGAGAGCAACCAGCGTTTCACCCGACCATTCGTTCAACCGGGTTTAGTTGAGGCTCCACTCGAAATGCGGAATTTCATTCGCGAAATGCTCTAGTTGGTCTTGATGTTTTCGCTGGAGCTCAAGTTTGGTGCGAGTAGTTCGGTTTGTCCAATTTTATCAAGCTCGATCAGGTCGGAGAGAATATTCAAGGTTTCGTCGAGAATGAGATCGCTGGATTTTTCATCTTCTTCCTCGTCGAGGAATGCACCGCTCTGGATGTCATCCAATTCTTTCTCGGCAACTGCTTCATTCAAGCGGTTGCTCAACGATAGCGAAACCGTTTTGGTTTCATACCGTTCCTTAAGCCGGTTGCGTTTGTGGAGAAATACCTGAAATTCATCGTTATTTTCAAGTCGTTCGTTCGACTGCTCGGTCAAAAGCGGAACCAGTTCTGAAAAGCCGGGGTTGGTGCGGTACATAGCAGGACGGACCGTATCCCATGGAAGGGCATGTTTCAGAGAATCTTCTCCGATGTCCATTACGTCCAGATAGGAGGGAATGATGATGTCGGGCGTAACGCCTTTAAGTTGAGTGGATCCACCATTAATTCGATAGAACCCGGCTGTTGTGAGCTTGAGCGATCCTTTGCGGTCGCCTAATGGCATCAGCGTTTGAACGGATCCTTTTCCGTGGGTCTGTTTATCGCCCACGATGATGGCGCGTTTATAGTCCTGAAGGGCTGCTGCCAGAATTTCAGATGCGGATGCACTTAGCCGGTTCACGAGCACGATCATGGGCCCGTCGTATTCAACTGCTGGATCCGCATCGGGTAATACCTGCACCCCTTTACGCTCCTTAACTTGAACAATGGGGCCCGAAGCAATGAACAGACCGGCGGTTTCAATGGATTCGACCAATGATCCTCCTCCATTATTACGTAGGTCAAGGATTAGCCCTTCAATACCTTTCAGCAACAGCTCATTGATCAGACGGCGGACGTCGGTTGAGGCGCGGCGGGCATCCTTCTTGTTTTTACTGGTCGCTTGAAAATCGGCATAGAAGTCCGGAAGGGTAATAACGCCCAGACTGCGCGTTTCTCCATTCTCCAGTTTGACCTCTTTTACCTCACCTTTTGCTGCCTGGTCTTCGAGTTTTACCTCTTTACGAACGATATCTATTTTGGTCGTACGGGTACCCGAACGATCCGATGCCGGAATGATGGTGAGTACCACCGTGGTATCCAGCTCACCGCGAATAAGGCGGACGGATTTATAGAGCGGCCAGTGCATGATGCTTACCGGTTCCTCATCGCCCTGGGCTACTGCAATGATTTTATCGCCGGCTTTGAGGCGCCCGTCGGAATCGGCAGGGCCGCCGGGAATCACCCGGTCAATTTTAGCCGTGCCATCTTCAGGTCTGAGCATCGCGCCGATGCCTACCAACGAAAGTTTCATGTTAATGTCAAAATCTTCGACGCTGCTGGGCGACATGTAATCGCTGTGCGGATCGTATACCAGCGAAAAGGAAGACAGGTATCGCTGAAGGATCATTTCTTCGTCAAAGGATTCCATGGTGAGATTAAATTGATTGTACCGTTCGAGGATGAATTCTTCAGGAGTCAGCTTGGCATCTTCCGCAGCTTCGTCATAGGCATCGGCAACGACATTAGTGGATTCCGTATCTGCAACGGTGACCGTATTGGTTTCAGTAACCACAACCGTGTTGGTTTCTGTTTTATCATCGGCATAAACCTGTGTTGAAACGAGGCGGCCAATGTATTCATTTTTAAGACGTTTTCGCCACAAGTCATCCCATTCCGCTTCATCGGCAGGCCAAGATGCATCTTTCCGATCCCAAAGGAATGTTTCATCAGTATCAATACTGAATCCAGCCTCTAACTGTTTTTCGGTAAATTCGAGCCGGTTCGCAATGCGCTCCATTAAAATATTATACGCATCGGTGGCAAATGAGATGTCGCCTTTTCGTAGTCTTTTATGGAGCAGTTTGGCTTCTTCATTAAACGTATCGATATCCGACTGCAGAAAGTAGCTGCGAGCCGGATCCAATGAACCAAGGAATAAATTAAAAGCATTCGTGGAGATATGTTCGTCCATGGGAAGCTGGTTCAAATGGAATACCGGAAGGGAATAGGCCACGGTCCGGCTTATTTTCTTAACATCCAGGTCGCTCTTTTTTAGTTCTGCGCTGCCAATCAGAGGGGCGGATAACAATGAAAGGGCCATCAGGGTGATACGTACGTTCATAAAAATCCTTTAGTCACAATTTAAGGGACTGGCATCCTATCGGCTGTCCATTTTCAAAACAAGTCCGCTTTCGGGTATAGATTCCTGCTTTTTAACCTTCAACCCTTGTTCCAATGTCTGTATTTTCTGGCGCTCAAACTGACCGAAACAGGAGTATTTGATTATGACCACCAAATTGACCGAACGTTCAGAATGGAAGGCCCTCGAAGCGCACTTTGCAGAAATAGAAGATGTGCACCTACGCGATCTCTTCAGCGAGACCGGTCGCGCCGCACAGTTTACCTTAAAAACCGAAGATCTTCTCCTCGACTATTCCAAAAACCGGATCACCGAAAAAACCATGAAAAAGTTGGTTGCTCTGGCCGAATCCGCTGATCTCAAAAAATGGATTGAAGCCATGTTTACCGGCGAAAAGATCAATGCCACCGAAGACCGCTCTGTGTTGCATGTTGCACTCCGCTCCCCGAAAGACACCGTAATTGAAGTCGATGGCGAAAACGTCATTCCCGAAGTCCATGCCGTACTCGATCAGATGGCCGCCTTTTCTGAAAAGATTCGTTCCGGCGAATGGAAGGGGTATACCGGCAAGCCGATCAGAAATATTGTCAACGTCGGTATCGGCGGATCCGACCTCGGTCCTGTAATGGCCTATGAAGCCCTCAAGTCCTATTCCCAGCGCGACTTGAATCTTATATTTGTTTCCAATGTCGACGGAACCCACATCGCTGAAGCCCTCCAAGGGTTGGAAGCCGATGAAACCCTCTTTATCGTCGCCTCCAAAACCTTCACGACACAGGAAACCATGACCAACGCGCACTCCGCGCGGAGCTGGTGCCTCAAATCGCTGAAGGACGATGCTGCAATCGCTAAACACTTTGTAGCGCTCTCCACCAACCGCGCTGCGGTTTCCGAATTTGGAATCGACACGGCCAATATGTTTGCCTTCTGGGATTGGGTAGGGGGGCGCTATTCGATCACATCCGCCATCGGCCTTCCCGTAATGCTGGCCATCGGTCCTGAACATTTCACCGAACTGCTTGCCGGCTATCACAAAATGGACACCCATTTCCGCACCGCACCATTTGCCGAAAATATGCCGGTCATCCTCGCGTTGCTGGGTATCTGGTACAACAACTTCTTCGGTGTAGAGTCGCAGGCCATTCTCCCATACGATCAATACCTTTCCCGCTTTGCGGCCTACTTCCAGCAGGGCGATATGGAATCGAACGGAAAAAGTACGACGCGTTCTGGCGATAAGGTCGAATGGTCGACTGGCCCGGTCATTTGGGGCGAGCCCGGAACCAACGGACAGCACGCCTTCTACCAGCTGATCCATCAGGGCACCAAGCTGATCCCATGCGACTTCCTTGCCTTCTGTAAATCGCAGAATCCGATCGGCGATCATCATGTCAAACTAATGGCCAACTTCTTCGCGCAGACCGAAGCGCTTGCGTTCGGTAAGACGGCTGCGTCGCTCGAAGCCGATGGCGAACCTGCCGAACTGATCCCGCACAAAACGTTTGAAGGTAACCGTCCAACCAATAGTATCATGGCTGAAAAACTGACCCCGTCCGTACTTGGCCAACTGATCGCGCTCTACGAACACAAGATTTTCGTGCAAGGCATCATCTGGGACATATATTCTTTCGATCAATGGGGCGTACAGCTCGGTAAAGTTTTAGCCGCAGAAATTCTCCCCGAGCTCGAAGGCGACCGTGAGCTGAAGCACGACTCCTCAACCAACGCGCTCATCGAATACTTCCTCGCCAATAAATAGCAGCTAGAAAGCGGGCTCTCGGAACCCGTCCTGCAAATCCAGATATAGCCGCGATCCAAGACCGCGGTTTTTTTGTGGGGATGGCTTTCCGGGCCGTCCGCACGGCAGGAGTGGCTCAATCGAGCTTTGCACACGAAAGGCATGCTCGAAGCGCTAATGGGGTGCGGCGTGTGGGGCAGGCGGTGTACCACTGCGCGGCATGCGATGTAAATGTGTCGGGAATGTTTTTCCTGCTGTCGGACGCGGATGAGATCATGGCGGATCTGTTGATGAAAAGGGAATATAAGTTCAACAGCCGTATTATTTATCGGGGTGTCCATATTGCGGAGAACCTTGCCTCAAATCAGGTCGGTTGAAAAGAGGTGGGGAGCAAAAAAAACGGCGACCTGATGAGGTCGCCATTCTTCGAAGGTTTCGTAATAACTATTTCGCGAAGTATTCCGCAACCTTGTCCCAGTTGATCACATTGAAGAACGAGGAAATGTAGTCCGGACGACGGTTCTGATAGTTCAGGTAATAGGCGTGTTCCCACACGTCCAGTCCGAGGATTGGCATTCCATTGCAAGGAATATCTTTCATCAGCGGGTTATCCTGATTCGGGGTAGAGCAAACACTCAAAGAACCATCATCGTGTTTGCAAAGCCATGCCCAGCCGGATCCGAAACGGGTGGCTGCAGCTTTGGCGAACTCAGCTTTGAATTCGTCGAAGCTTCCGAAAGAACTGTCAATGGCTGCCGCAACATCACCGGTAGGAAGGCCGCCGCCGTCGGGGCTCATGACCGACCAGAAAAAGGAGTGGTTGGCATGTCCGCCGCCATTGTTACGAACTGCCGTCTGTTTGTCGGCAGGTACTTCGTCCATACGGTCGTGAAGCTCACAGATGTCAAGACCTTCAAGGCCAGTTCCTTCGAGCGCTGCATTTACATTATTAATGTATGCCTGATGGTGCTTGGAATGGTGGATTTCCATGGTACGCGCGTCGATGTGTGGCTCGAGCGCATCGTATGCGTAAGGTAATGCTGGTAATTCATATGCCATAATAAATCTCCTGGTAAGGTTTTGTTTTCAAGCGGGTATAATAAAACTGAAGACTACGATGTCAAATAGAATGGTACTAATTAGGTATTAAATAATTAAAGATACCGACGATGAAGGGGATTAGAGTTGAATTAATTGTCAATCCTTGGAGAATGGCTCCTCATTTTGTCATATACCCCATCTTTCGGGGCAAGCAGTTTAAGTCGTTATGGATAATTCACAGAATATTGCAATTTTAGGATTGGGCCTTATGGGCGCATCGCTTTCGCTGGGTTTGAAAAAGCGCGGATTTTCCGGTCGTATTGTTGGCTATGCCCGCCGTGAGGAAACCCGGAATCAGGCCTTGGAATCGGGTGTAATCGACGAAGTTTTTGCGGATCCGTCAAATGCAGTCCGCGAGGCGGACCTTGTGGTGATTTGCGTTCCAATCTGGACGATTGCCCAATTGGCTGGAGCAATTGTCGGCGCGCTGAAGCCGGGCGCGATTGTAACGGATGTAGGAAGTACCAAGTCTGAGCTGCTTAAAACGATGGAACCGTTGTTTGCTGATTCTTTAGCATATTTTGTGGGATCGCATCCTATTGCCGGATCCGAAAAAACAGGACTCGATGCCGGGAATCCTGATTTATACGAAGGTCGGCTTACGGTGGTTTGTCCATCCGAGAATACGACAAGCGAGGCGAGACAAACGGTTTTCAACCTTTGGGAAAGTGCCGGCTCAGAAGTGGTTGAAATGTCGCCCGACCAACACGATGCGATGCTGGCCGCAACCAGTCACCTTCCTCATATGGTGGCCGCAGCTCTGGCGCGTTCAGTTGCCGGTGGAGAACCGGGAATGAAAGCCGATTTTTGCGGAACCGGATTCAAAGACACCACGCGTGTTGCATCCGGGTCCGCTGATATGTGGGTGGACATTATTGACACCAACCGCGCTGCTCTTGAGGCTGAACTGGGTCGTTTTAATGGAGAACTTCAGGGACTCATTAAAATTTTACGTGACGGTAATGGTGATGACATTCGAAAATGGCTGGAAGGCGCCGCCGAGGATCGAAACGAAATTCTAAAATTAAACAAATTTTTAAAAAGGTAAGTTTTCACCGATTTCGCGGATTAAGAAGTGTTTAATCTGTGTACATCCGTGCAATCTGTGGATAGGAAAATTTAATGAGTAGTAAAAAAGTATTTCCCGCCAAACTGGGCGGTTCTGTAAAGGTGCCCGGCGATAAAAGTATTTCGCAGCGTGTTGCCATGCTGGCCTCGCTGGCGGAGGGGACTTCAAAAGTTATAGGCTATCTCAATGGCGAGGATGCCCGCAGCACGCTTTCGGCCATGGAGCAAATGGGCGCCAAAGCAGAATTTCGCGACGATGCCCTCTATATAACCGGTGTTGCCGGTAAACTTCAAAAACCTGAAGAGGCTCTCGATATGGGTAACTCCGGAACGGGCACGCGCCTGCTGGCCGGGTTGGTGGCCGGCACGGGCATTGAAGTGGCCATGATTGGTGATGAATCACTTTCGTCCCGCCCAATGGGCCGCATTCGGCATCCGCTCGAATTGATGGGTGCGAGCATCGGTTTATCAGGTGAAAAGGGCACCATGCCTATGATGATCGCTGGCGGTCGATTGGAAGGGATCGGCTATCTGCTGCCCATGGCCTCGGCACAGGTCAAGTCCTGTATCTTATTGGCGGGCCTTTTTGCCAAAGGAAAAACCACGGTCATTGAACCCCGGCCAACCCGTGATCACACCGAAAAACTTTTTCAGGCACTGGATATTCCAATTAGCATTAATGGGCTTGAAATCTCGATTGAAGGATATGGGGAAGAAGGGCCGCGTTTTAAGGCACGCGAGTTTATTGTACCCGGCGACTTTTCATCGGCCGCATTCTGGATCGTTGCCATAGCCGCCCGACCGGGTGCTGAATTGACGATTGATAACGTCGGGCTGAATCCGCGCCGCACTGCATTGCTCGATGTGCTGCAACGCATGGGCGCGGATATTGAAGTGACGGTGACTGAAGCAAAGGGCGACCCCTTCGGTAATATTAAAGTCCGTGGCGCGCAGCTGAAGGGGACCGTAATTGAAGGCGACGAGATTCCAAACCTGATTGATGAGATTCCGATTATCTGTGTGGCCGGTGCGCTGGCTGAAGGGCAGACGGAGGTACGCGATGCCGCAGAACTCCGTGTCAAGGAATCCGACCGCATTGCCGAAACGGTTAAAAATCTACGGCTCTTTGGTGTTGAGGTGGAAGAACAAGAAGACGGCATGATTGTGACGGGTCCTGCGAATTTAAAAACACCGGATGTGGTGATTGATAGCCACGGCGATCATCGCATTGCAATGTCGATCGCCATCCTGAACAGCTTCAGCACCGGTCCGATCACGATTAAAAATGTAGGATGTGTCGACACATCCTACCCGGAATTCTGGCAGCATACGGAACAACTCGGTGGAAAGGTGGAGGTCGATAATGAATGAAGAGCATCAAGATATACGCTGGAAACAAAGGTTCCAGAATTTTGAGAAATCATTGACTCTTCTGGAAGGGGCATTGGCACTTGAATCTCCTGATATCTACCAGAGGGCCGGTTTGATCCAGTTTTTCGAAACGACGTTTGAATTGTCGTGGAAGCTAATGAAGGATTATCTGGAAGCAGAGGGTTTTTCGGAAGTGAGTTCACCGCGAGCGGCCATTAAAAAGACTTTTGAAACGGGTTTAATTGAGGAGGGGCATGTTTGGATGGAATTGTTGCTAGATCGGAATCTGACAGCGCATACCTATAATGAAGACACCGCCGACAAAGTGAAAAATCTAATTAAACAGAAATATTATCCTGTTATTCGAAAGTTTTATACCGCCCTTAAACAGGTAGCCGATGGGTAATCTGGGGCTAGTTGAAAATGATGTGCAGGTATTAATCGAGATGCTGAAACGGTTTCCTCACGTGGAACAAGCGATTGTGTTTGGAAGTCGTGCCAAGGGCACGTTCAAAACGGGCAGCGATGTGGATCTGGCTTTGAGGGGTGAATTACTTTCTTTTGAGGAGGCTTCCCGAATCGCTTATCTTTTGAATGAGGAGACTTCGATGCCTTATACATTTGATGTGCTTCAATATGAAACGATTAAAAGCCCGGAGTTAGTTGAACATATTGATCGTGTGGGCGTTGTTGTTTTTCAAAAGCATGCGAGCGAGTGTTCAAAAGTTTTGAATTGGAGAGAGAATGAGTAAGGCAATTGCAATTGATGGGCCGTCGGCTTCGGGGAAATCGAGCGTATCGAAGGGCGTGGCCGCTGAGCTGAGATTTACTTATGTTGATTCTGGAGCGCTATATCGCGGTGTAACGTGGCAGGCGATTCGCAAGGGTGTTGATACAAAAGATGCCAATGCTGTAATTGATATAATGCATGATGCAGAATGGGATTTCTTTGTGCAGGATGGCGCATCGGTCTTTTCGATCGATGGAGATATTCCGGTTCAGGAATTACGCGAAAAAAATGTGCGCGAGGCCGTCGCAAATGTGGCGTCCGTTCCGGAAGTTCGAAAGTTTGTAGTGGAGAGTCTCCGCTCGTTGGAAAATTTTGGATCGCTGGTTATGGAAGGTCGCGATATTGGGACCGTCGTGTTTCCCGATTCGCCGTTTAAGTTTTATCTCGATGCCGATCCGGAAGAACGCGCGATGCGCCGTTACCGTGAACTGGTTGCGGCGGGCGAAAGTGAAAAAGCCGAAGAGGTCATGGACAGTCTCAGAAAGCGGGATAAAATCGATGCAACCCGAAAAGCCGACCCGTTGGTTGTTGCTCCCGGAGCGTTGAAAATCGATAGTACCTCAATGACACTTGAGGACGTGATTCAAAAAGTCATTAAGGTCGTTAAGGGGGATGTATGACGGATCTCGTAAAATATGAAACGATGGCTGACATGCGGGTGTATCAGGGTTCCACGCGTGTTTTTAAATTATTTCTGTTGATCTGGAATCGGTTGCGTATTCGCGGTGCTGAACATATTCCGGCACAGGGCGGGGTTTTATTTGCTTCGAATCACGCCAGTTTTTTGGATCCGCCCGTGGTCGGGGTGGGCTACCGTGGTCGCCCTGTACACTTCATGGCGCGGAATACTCTATGGAATTCCAAGTTTGGTACCTGGTGGATGACTAAGGTTGGTTGTATTCCCGTCTCTCGCGGAACGGGCGATATCAAGGCCTTGAAGATTACGATAAGAATGCTCAAAGAGGGCAAAGCGGTTTCTATGTTTCCGGAAGGAACAAGAACTGAAGACGGGGAGCTACAGGAAGCCAAGGGCGGTATCGGATTTATTATCGAGAAGTCGGGGTGTGTTGTGGTTCCGGCCTACATCGATGGAACCTATAAGGCGCATCCCAAGGGAACCAGCTTCATTAAACCGTCCAAGGTGTCGATCACCTATGGCAAACCGATCACGCAGGAAGACTTTCAGGCGCTCGGTTCTGGTCGGGAAGTATACGATGCCCATGCTGCATTGATCATGGAGCGGATCGCCGATTTGAAAGAGGGGAAGTAGTTGGTTTTTCGCGGTGAATCGGAGTTCCTGTACTTTATCATACTTGACATGACCAAGTTGACTAACTAGAGTGCGTGCAGAGGTCGAAAATGAATAAAAAAATCAATATATATGAGGCCAAGACGCACTTGTCGGAACTGATTAAACAGGTTCAGGAAACGGGCGAGCCCTATACCATCTGTAAAAATAACAAGCCGGTGGTGGATATTGTGGTGCATAAGAAGATCGCAAAGGACTTCGATCCGCTTAAGCAGGATCCGAAGCTTAAAGGCACGGCTGTTTATCTCGACGATCCACTGGGCTCAACAGAAGATCTTTGGCCAAAGGAATATCGCTGATGCTTCTATTGGATACCCACGCCCTGATATGGCTGGCCACGGATCTGTCTCAACTCACGGAATCGGCCAAATCAGCCATCCGATTCCATTCCACGGAACTTCATGTTTCTGCGATCACCGCCCTTGAAATCAGCATGCTGACAAGTTGCGGTAAATTGGATTGGGGAAAGAAACCGTTATCCCGTTTCCAAAGGGCATTGGAGCATCATCATATGGAAGAGGTTCCGGTTGATTTCGACATTGCCTGGGATTCAGCCCGGTTGCCTGAAATCCATCGCGATCCATTTGATCGGATCATCATTGCAACGGCTCAAAAGTTTGGCATGACGATTCTAACGAAAGATCGCACGATCCCGACGTATCCAAAGGTGAAGGCAGTATGGGAGTGAGCGATAATATGAATGAAGCACTACATCGAATTTTTGGTTTTCAGACTTTCCGTCCCAATCAGGAGGAAATTGTTGCAAGCATTATCTCGGGACGAGATGCCTTTGCGGTGATGCCGACCGGCGGCGGGAAATCCCTTTGTTATCAGTTGCCAGCCCATATACTCGATGGAATCTGTGTGGTGATCAGTCCGCTGATCTCGTTGATGAAAGATCAGGTTGATGCGGCGAAGGGCAATGGTCTGGAAGCCGAATTCCTGAACAGTACGCTTTCGCCCAAAGATCGAATTCGTGTTTATCAGGCACTGGAAAAGAATGAACTCGATCTGCTTTATGTATCGCCGGAGCGGTTCGCAATGCCCGACTTCATGATTACGTTGAAGCAGGCAAATATTTCCTTTTTTGCAATCGACGAAGCGCACTGTATTTCGGAATGGGGTCACGATTTCCGACCTGATTATCTATCACTCTCCAACATTATCATTCATTTCCCAAAGGTGCCTGTTGCCGCCTTCACGGCCACAGCCACGCACAAGGTTTCCAGCGACATTGTCAGCAAGCTGGGGCTACGTGATCCACATATGACGCGCGCTTCATTTGATCGTCCTAATTTGTTTTATCAAGTCGTTCAGAAAGAGAACCTTCATCTACAGTTACTTGAATTTTTAAGGGATCGTGAGGGGGAGACCGGAATTATTTATCGCACCACACGTAGAGATGTGGAATCGACCGCTGAGTTCCTGCGGGAACAGGGAATAAATGCTTTGGCCTATCATGCGGGGCTAACGCCAAAGCAGCGGAAGCAGCATCAGGATTATTTCAACTGGGATAAAGTGGATGTGGTCGTTGCTACGATTGCATTTGGTATGGGGATCGATAAATCAAATGTGCGTTTTGTGCTGCATGGTGACCTTCCGAAAAATATGGAGGGATACTATCAGGAAACAGGTCGAGCCGGACGCGATGGCGAACCTGCCCATTGCAGACTCTTTTTCAATCGTAGCGATATTGTACGCATCCGCTATTTCATTGATAAGACCGATAACGTTGCGGAAAAAAAAGTCGCTGAAAACCAACTATCACAGATGGTGCGGTTTGCCGAAGCCAATGTCTGTCGGCGCAAAAGTATTTTGGGTTACTTCGGTGAGAACTACGAAAAGAAAAGTTGCAAGACGTGCGATGTTTGCATGGGCGATGTGGAGTTCGTGGACGAAACCGTGGCTGCTCAGAAAATAATGTCAGCAATTTGCCGGTCCGGCCAAAAATTCGGCGCCGTGCATATTGCGGATATTGTCGTTGGTGCCAAAACCAAAAAGATGCGGGAGATGGAGCACGATAAGCTCAAGACCTATGGTACTGGAAAGGGGCAGGACAAAAAGTACTGGCGTCGGGTCATTGATTACCTGCTCGCACAGGATTGTATGGTTCAAAATCAGGATGCTTATTCGGCTCTGGTGCTCACCAGCAAAGGGAAGGAGATCCTGCTTGGAAAAGCGAAATTCGAAATCATCCGCCAAAAGGCCGTTAAGAACGTTTCGTTTGTTGGACTGACCGGGGACTATTCGCAAAAGCTGTTTGCCCAGTTGCGAACAGAGCGCCAGCGTCTTGCCGAAAAGGAACGTGTTCCGCCGTTTGTAATTTTCTCTGACCGCACGCTTCGGGAAATGGCACTCTATTTTCCCGACACGCCAGAACAGATGACTGGTATTTCGGGGGTGGGCGATGCCAAACTTTCCGCCTATGGCGATACATTCATGACCATTATTGAGATGTATAAACACATGAATCCGGCCGAAGCCAAAAAGCATGCCGTGTTGCAGGTGCCGATTAAGCTTAAGAAATCGAAGAAGAAAACCGGTAAGACGGTGACCAATACGCTGGATCTGGCTCGGCAAGGGCTTTCACTCGATGCAATTGCAAGTATGCGGAAGCTCTCGGATGGAACCATCAGTCAGCACATTGAAAAAATTCTCGAAGAAGGAAAGGGCGCTGGGCTGGATATCGACCAATTGATTGAGGCATCACAACGAATGCTGATCGAAGAATTGTTTAATAAGTATTCCGGAAAGTCCATGAAAGCCATTATTGAAGCATCGGGTAATTCTGTTACCTATGCCGAACTCCGCCTTGTACGTGCATTTATGCAAACGAGCGCCTAGTGCTCGCGGGCGCTTGCCTTTCCATTAAAATTGACTCGCCTCAGGGAAGCCTTCAGTGCAGGTTCCCCCGTTTCCGGCATAAAATTCAGTAAGGATGGATATGAATACATTTAAAGAACTCGGCATAAGCGATGGATATCTTAAAGGATTGGAGGAACTGGGCATCCTGACACCAACCGATATTCAGGCCCGGACCATCCCTATGTTGCTTGGAAAAACTACCGACTTTGTGGGTCAGGCACAGACCGGTACCGGTAAAACAGCCGCTTTTGGTCTTCCTCTTCTTGCTTCGATCGATCCGAAAAATCCGAATATCCAGGGGCTTGTTCTTGCGCCGACCCGCGAGCTGGCTAAGCAGGTGCAGAAACAACTCTTCAAGTTTACCAAGTATACCGACCGGATTTTTTCTGAAGTAGTCTGCGGCGGCGACAAGATCGATCGTCAGATCGAATCATTAAAACGTCCGACTCAGGTGCTGGTTGCGACGCCCGGGCGTTTAATGGATCTGACCCGCCGGAAAGCGGTTGATTTGACGCATGTCAAAACGTTGGTGATCGATGAAGCGGACGAAATGCTCAAGCTCGGTTTTCGCGACGATATTGATTCGATTATGCAAATGACCAAAGGCTCACGCCATATCTGGTTGTTTTCGGCGACCATGCCTCAGGGCATTAAAAAAATGATTCATAAACATTTTTCCGCCGATGCGCCATTCCTGAAAATCGATAAGCAGCATATCGTAAACCCCAATATTCAGCACCAGTACATTCCCTGCAAGGAAGGGGAAAAGTTGGAAAAAATCGTGAAGTTTCTAAAGGATCGTGGAGAGCAACGAGGACTGATTTTCTGTCGGACCCGCGCCGATACGATTGCTTTTGGCGATGCGCTTGAAAGACAAGAGCTATCCGTCGCTGTGCTGCATGGCGATCTCATGCAGACCGAGCGCGATAAGATTATGCGCATGTTCAAGAAGGAACGTGTGCGTATTCTTATCACCACCGATGTCTCGGCACGTGGAATTGATGTGGAAGGGCTCGCGTTCGTGATTCATCATAAGCTGCCCGAGAAGAATGAATACTACACCCATCGAAGCGGACGTACTGCCAGAGCCGGCAAGACGGGCATCTCACTTGCACTCATCACACCGCACGAAGAAAAACGGATTAAGCAGATTTCCAGAGAACTGGGTATTCAATTCCGGGATGTCGGCTAGCCCATAGATTTAACACGAAGACTCGAAGAGCTCTACGTTGGTTTTCTGGATTCTTAATCACTTAAAATCGTACGCTTAAAACTATGACGGATGTCATTCAAATTTATACCGATGGTGCCTGCAAGGGGAATCCCGGTCCGGGCGGTTACGGCGTGATTCTTATTTCCGGCGATCGAAAAAAAGAGCTCTCCGGTGGCTTCTTGAAAACCACGAATAACCGGATGGAACTGCTGGCGTGTATCGAAGGGCTTCGCGCGTTGCAATCTCCAAGCAAGGTCGTGCTGACCAGCGATTCAAAATATGTTGTAAATGCCATGGTCAAAGGTTGGGCGAAAAAGTGGCGTTCCAATGGATGGAAATTATCGCCTTCCAAACAGGCAAAGAACCCCGACCTTTGGGCTCAACTCCTGGATATATGCGCAATGCATAAGGTCGAATTCAAGTGGGTCAAAGGTCATAACAATCATCCCGAAAACGAGCGTTGTGATGAATTGGCTGTGGAGGCTTCTCAAGCAAAAGATCTTCCGGTTGATCATGGATTTGAAACTCCCCGACTACCTGAAAACGATCTTTTTAGTCTGTAGTCACTTGCGATAAACGGGTAGCGTGTTCTCCACGTTATTTCTGGAGGTCTACCCGATGTTAAGTGATACGCATTTCTATTTTAATAAAGCCGCCGATGTTCTCGGTTTGTCTGATATCATCCGAAAAATTCTACTGACTCCTCAGCGAACCATGAAAGTTGAGTTGGCGGTCGAAAACTGCAAGGGCGAATTAATGTATTACACGGGCTACCGCGTTCAGCATAATAACGCCCGGGGTCCAATGAAGGGCGGACTGCGTTTTCATCCATCCATGAACGAAGATCACGCTTCCGCGCTGGCAGGTTTGATGACCTGGAAAACAGCGGTAGTGGATATTCCGTTCGGAGGAGCTAAGGGAGGAATCGATTGCGATCCGCATTCAATGACGACCAAGGATCTGGATACCGTAACCCGCCGATTTGTTGCAGAGATGAAGGACTTCATCGGGCCAACGATTGATATTCCGGCACCAGACATGAATACCAACGCCAAAGTCATGAGCTGGATCATGGATGAATATTCCAAGTTTAAGGGATTTTCTCCGGCCGTAGTAACCGGTAAGCCACTTGAGCTCTTTGGATCGGAGGGACGGGAAGAAGCGACTGGACGTGGCGTTATGATTTGTCTGCGCGAGGCGTTGAAGTCGCAGGATAAAAGTTTTTCCGATGTAACGGTGGCTATTCAGGGGTTTGGAAATGTTGGAAGTAATGCGGCTCGTCTGATTGCCAACCAGGGTGGGACAATCATTGCTGTGGCGGATCACACCGGTGGTGTTTCAAATGCGAATGGATTGGATATACAGGCGTTACTACTATGGACCAAAAGTACGGGTGGTGTAGTTGGGTTTTCCGGTGGAACGTCTTTTGAGGGGGATGACATTATAACGTGGGATGCCGATGTGCTGATTCCTGCAGCCCTGCAGGATGTAATCACCAAAAAAAATGCGGCAGACGTTAAAGCAAAAATTATTGTCGAAGCCGCGAACGCTCCAACGACGCCCGCAGCCGATGCTATCTTGATTGAACGTGGTGTTCTTGTGATCCCAGACATCCTTGCCAATGCCGGAGGGGTTACCGTCAGCTATTTTGAATGGACGCAGAATATTCAGCAGTTTCGCTGGGAGCTGGATCGGATTAAAGCTGAACTGGAAAAGGTGATGGTTAAGGCCTATCGCACCGTTAATGTGGTTTGCGACACGGAAAAAGTAGATATGCGGACCGCGGCATTTATATTGGCAATCCGCCGCGTAGGGCAAGCCGCGCTAGCCCGTACGCACCTCGATCCGGCTGACTTTATGTAATATTAGTCCGTAAACTGTATCGCTATATGTGCAAAGTCAGGTAGAACCAGTCCGATTTTTAATTCGATCAGGGATTAAAACAATTTTAAGGATCCGATGAAAAAGACATTTCAGCTTACCCATCCGAAAATAAAATACCCCCGTATGGTGGACTCGGTTAAGAACGATATTCGTAAATACATTAAACGAGAGCGCCGCAAAGACCTGCCTACGGGCATCGACTTTTGGGATTTCAATTGCAAATTCGGAGATACTGAAGCGGATGCCAAAGTCATTCATCTGACCGAAATCGATAAATACATTACTGATATTCAAGCGAGGGAGCTTACTTCGCTTTATGTAGAGGTCCTGGCAAAAGAAGGCGTGCGCGCGAAACCGGCCGCGAAAGAGGTTGTTCCTTTTGAACCACCTAAGCCGGTGCTACCCAAAATGAAAACGTTTGGGGATGCTTTCGGTACTGATGAAGATTCTTCTGAAGGGACGGGCTCTGTCCCGTCTTAACCGCAGTAGAGACAAGATTATACGGAGGTCATTCCTTCAGCTTTTTATTCCAACCTTTGGATATGCATGATGCACGAAAAACAAAAATCCTTTAAACGTCCGCCGCGGAAACACACCCCAAAAGGTCTTGAGATTCTTTATGAGGATCAGGATATAGTGGTCGTCGAAAAGACGGATGGTCTATTGACGGTCGGCACGGAAAAAATTAAAGAAAACACTGCGCATTTTCTGTTGAACGAATACGTGCGGAGAGGTAACCCAAAATCTAGAAATCGGGTCTGGATCGTACATCGTTTGGACAAGGAAACTTCTGGCATCCTGGTTTTTGCCAAGAGCGAAGTAATCAAGGGTTTCCTTCAGAAAAACTGGCCGGACACGCAGAAGAAGTATGTTGCGGTGGTTTCTGGTCAGATGAAGGAAAAAGAAGGATTGGTCACCTCCTACCTCCTAGAAAACAGTGTGCACCGGATGTATTCGGTTGCTAAATCAAAAGATGGAAGGTTATCGAAAACCGCCTATAAAGTTTTGAAAGAATCTCCAAATTTCAGTCTGTTGGAAATCGATCTCTTAACCGGTCGAAAGCATCAAATCCGTGTGCATATGGCGGACAAAGGATGTCCCGTTGCGGGCGATAAAAAATACGGCATCAAAGGGCAGGGCGTTAAACGGCTTTGCCTGCACGCCGCCTCGCTGACCATTGTTCATCCGCACACTAAAGAACGCATGACCTTCGAATCCGAGATTCCACCTTATTTCTATAACGTGCTGAACAAGCAACTACCGGTTGCTGAAAAAGTGAAGGTCAACGAATCGGCTAAGTTTAAGACATCCGGCACAGCTAAAACTCCATCAGGTCAGGACGCCTCGGCTGCAACAAAGACCGTTGCAAAGAAACCGAAGAAAAAGAAACGGCACAAGCCGAGGTCGGGGCAACCCGCCGGAAAATATCGAGAGAAGTCGAAAAAGCGAAATGACGGCTAGCCACGCGTGACCATTTGTGGAGGGATAACATCCCCGTTGTCCGTTTCAGGAGTTGGACGCTGTGGACAGCATCCCTTCACTTTATTTCCGCAAATAAAGCTTTGCGCAACCGATAGCATCGGAAAGTGCTTCGTGGTGGTTGAGTGGAATCCCCAACCGGTTACAACAGTTATTGAGTCGATAAGGAACAAATCCTTTCGCTTTATAGATTCGCATGGTGCATTGCCATCGATCGGCCAGCCCGAGCTCCCCGTAGTGCAGATCATAATGTTCCATCGTGCGGCGGAGGACGGATCGGTCGAACACTTCGTTGTGGGCTACGATGGTTCGATCCTGCACCCGTGTTCTGATTTCAGGATAAAGTTCATCAAACGTTGGTGCAGTGAGGGTGTCCTGCGGCCGGATGCCGTGAACGGAAATATTCATCCCGAAGTAGGCATTTCCTGGCGGCTTGATCAGCGAATAGTATTTTTCAGTAACCTCGCCGTTTTCTACGGTCACAATGCCAACGGCGCAGGCACTGCTACGCTTGCCCGTGGCGGTTTCAAAGTCGATGGCGGTAAAATTCATAAAATCAGGATAACGGCTTTCTCGGGTAAGGGTCACGCCAATTATGCGATTTAGTGTTTAACCGCTAATGAACGCGAATAAACAAAAATATAGTGGCGTAGCGGTTCGTCTCGCTCTTTCGGCTTTTTTGCGTGAGTTCCAGTGTTTCACCCTGTAGATTGCGCGCTTCAATTTTCAGGATCACGTAGTGGTGCTAAATACCAGAAATAGGATTTATTATGGCAAAGCAGAAAAGAACGGCGATTACCCCGACACGCGATGAAAATTATCCGGAATGGTATCAGCAGGTGGTACGTGCTGCCGAATTGGCAGAAAATAGTGATGTGCGCGGCTGCATGGTGATCAAACCTTGGGGATATGCGCTTTGGGAAAATATTCAACGCGGCCTGGATAAAATGTTTAAGGATACAGGGCATGTGAATGCTTATTTCCCCCTGTTTATCCCTTTGAGCTATCTGGAGAAGGAAGCAGAACACGTCGATGGTTTTGCCAAGGAGTGCGCCGTCGTGACGCATCATCGTTTGGAGCAGGGCGAAGATGGTAAGCTGCATCCGGCGGGTGAACTGGAAGAACCGCTGATTGTGCGTCCGACGTCGGAAACTATTATAGGCGCGACCTATGCCAAATGGGTGGAAAGCTACCGCGACCTGCCGATCCTGATTAACCAGTGGGCGAATGTGGTCCGCTGGGAAATGCGTACGCGTCTGTTCCTGCGTACGGCTGAATTTCTTTGGCAGGAAGGGCATACCGCTCACGAAACAGAAGCGGAAGCCTTGGAAGAAACCCGCAAGATGCTGGATGTTTACCAAACTTTTGCCGAAGAGTTTATGGCGATGCCGGTACTGATTGGTGAAAAGACGGCTGGCGAACGTTTCCCCGGTGCGGTGAGTACGCTGTGTATAGAAGCGATGATGCAGGACCGTAAAGCACTCCAAGCCGGAACGAGTCACTTCCTTGGTCAGAATTTTGCAAAGGCTTCGGGGATTCAGTATAGTAGCCGCGATGGTGGAAAAGAATATGCATGGACGACCTCGTGGGGCGTTTCAACTCGTCTGATCGGCGGCATGATTATGACGCATGGAGACGACGATGGCATGATTATGCCTCCGCGCTTGGCACCGCAGCATGTGGTAATTCTTCCGATTATCCGTAATGAGGAAGATCGCGACGCCATTCTGGCTTATTGCAATGAGATTGCTTCGAAGCTCCGTGGTCAGCGTTATCATGAACGCGATGTGGAAGTGACGGTCGATGCCCGCGACATCAATGCCGGGGAAAAAGGTTGGGGCTGGGTGAAGAAGGGTATTCCAATCCGAGCCGAAGTGGGGCCGCGTGATATGGAAAATAATTCAGTCTTCATGGCGCGTCGTGATACCGGTAAGAAGGAAGGTATCGATAAGGATGCGTTCGTGGACGGTATTGTCCAGACTTTGGAAGAGATCCAGCAGAACCTGCTACAACGTGCGCTGGATCATCGGGCGGAGAATACCAAGGAAATCAATTCCTACGCCGACTTCGTCCAGTTTTTCACTCCGGAAAATAAAGATCGTCCGGAAGCACATGGCGGATTTGCGATGAGCCACTGGTGCGATAGTGAGGAATGCGAAAACAAGATCAATAGCGATCTGGCGGTTACCATTCGTACGGTTCCGTTCGATCGGGCTGATAGCGGGGCGGGTGAGTGTATCTGCTGCGGGAAGCCGAGCTCCGGTCGTGTTGTTTTTGCGAAGAGTTATTAAAAGTGACGAGTGAGATGTGAAGCGTGAAGTAGCAATCACGCCTCCTATTTCATGAATCACGTCTTTGGAATTGCCCATTCCCTTTGGGTGAACTAGATTGTTCAGCTTATGCATTTTTCTTCTTATATACGTTTGGTTTTAGTGACTTTTCTCTTCGGCTCATCGGCTGTCTGCATAGCGCAGACGGATGGGGGTTTTGACGGTAGCGATATGAAGGGACCCATGGTGAGCCCCATTGGCGACGGCAAAGATGTTGTTGAGGGCGATGAGAAGGTATACGTCGTTGAAGAACAAGGCCGCACAACCTGGCGTTCTAAAATAGATTCCAAGAAGGATACCTCAGCGGAACAATGGGGATATGCCCTCCATACAAAGGAAAAGGGCTGGCTGAAAAAAGCCGACCGGCGGATGCTTTATCTATACCGCCGCTGGCCGAATAGTAAAGAAGCTCCATGGGCAGCCCGTGCACGGGCCGACATACTTTTTGAACGCGGAAAATGGAAGGATGCATTTGAGGCGTATCAATATCTTATCGATAATTATTCCAGCCGGATGAATGACTATGACGTAGTTCTTCAGAGACAGTTCGAAATCTCTTTTAAAATTATGAACCGTCGGCGAATTCGCTGGATATTTGGCGGTTATCGGGCGCCGGAATATGCAGTGGAATATTTTGAAGATGTAATTCGTAACGGCCCGCAGTGGACGCGCGCTTCGGAAGCGCAGTTTATGATCGGTAAGTGCAATCAAGATGCCAAGGAATACGAGCTGGCGATTACGGCTTATGGTGTTCTTGGATATCGATATCCAGACAGCACGTATGCTGAAGAGGCCGCCTGGCAGCAAATTGCATGTTTAAGCAAGTTACGGAAGGATTTTCCGAGCAGTTCTGAAATTCTGGACCGCACCTTAACGGCCACGACGGTTTTTCTGACTACCTATTCGAGATCGGCGCATAAGAGCGATATCATTCTGTTGCGTAATACACTCTATGAAGTGAAAGCAAAAATGGTTTTTGATGAAGCGCAATTCTACGCAAAAGTTCCCAAAGAGCCCGAAGCGGCGATCATCTATTATGAAAAGATGATAGAGGAATATCCGAAGAGCATACTCGTACCCTTCGCGGAAGAACAAATTGCTGCTTTAAGGGAACTGCTTGCTATGCCGATTCAGGCCCGCACAGCGGATGCCCCTCGTTCTAAACCTCTCCCTTTTACAAAGGATGCGCGGAATGCCGAAGGCTAGTCTGATCTGCATATTGCTGGTTTGGGCAGGTATTTTATCGGCGAGCGGGGCGCTTGACGTTGACTTGCCTTCTGAAATTCCTGACGAGCCTTTTGATATCCGTGCTGCCCGGGTCGAATATACCAATAATACTATGATTGCCAGCGGCGGCGTTACGGGACGTTTCGAGAATGTGACGGTTCGCGCAGATACAATTTCGGGAAGTCATGAGACGGGTGATCTGCATATGGAAGGCAATATTCTGTTCGAACGGGATAATGTCATTTGGCAGGGTACCGAGCTGGATT
>JAZGFK010000092.1:0-9191 GCA_036479375.1 Pontiella sp.
GCCTTTAAAAACCCCTCAATTAAAATGCGCTCGTTCCAGTTCAAATACTTGCCCTTGCGTGTTTGGGTGCTACCTTTCTCTTGCTCCATGCCGATGCTCCTATCCTCGTTTGTGGTGAATTGAAGAACGGTTCATTCTGGCATGGGGCACTCGATTTCCAAACTGGGCATTTTAATTTACAGTCTACCGTGGTTCGTTCTCATATAAGATCCAGTATTATTGGGCTTTTTACAGAAGTTTGATTGGCAGGCTAAATAAACATTGCCGAATCGCTGGATCAGGTCTATATACCTTTCCGAGGAAGGGCGTTATGAAAAAACATGACATAGAAGAAGTCATTGTCCATCCGGTTGACGGAATGCAGCTTTCCGAGGGGTATATCCGAGAGGATGAAGCAACGCACTTTATGGGTTGTCTCCCCGGAATGGAACCATCAGCGGGTGATACGGTCGATGAGGTGCTCTCTCGCTTGGAAAAAAAAGCGAAGGCATATTACGGTGATGATATTGTGGTCGAAATTGTACCCTCAACAAAAGTCGCCTAGATTCGGTTCCGTGATATGGAATTTGACTCCACGTTAAAATGGTGATTCCGCCATTTGGAGTGTTCTGTTATTTTAACTTGCCGTATATTTAAATTCATCGTCGGCATCCTTTCATGGTATTGATTTCCAATCACTGGAAACGGGAATAATGAATGACACTCGAAGAATTTGGCTATTGTGAAGCATTTGCGGGACAGATCGATCCGGAAACGGAAGGCGAGCTGACGGTTGCGCGTGTAACAGCCATCCATAAAGGCGAATGCGAAGTCTCGGATGGGAAGGAAACAAAAACGGCCAAAATGACGGGCCGCATGCGCCATCAGGCCAAATCCAAACTCGACTATCCGACCGTTGGCGACTGGGTGCTTATAAAAGATTTCGATGACGAGAATTTCGGGCGCCTTCAGCGGGTGCTGGAACGTCAATCCACATTGAAACGTAAAATGGCAGGCAAATCGACCCGTTCCCAGCTTATTGCCGCCAACATTGACACGGCGTTCATCATGCAGACCGTTGGTCTGGGTTATAATCTCAAGCGTCTTGAGCGCTATCTGGTTATGGTTAACGAGAGCGGCATTGAACCGGTTGTGCTGCTGAGTAAATCCGACCTGCTCGATGCAGAGGAACTGGCAGATAAAATTGCCGAAGTGGAGGATCGCATGCCAGGGGTTCGCCTGTACTGCTTCAGCAATGTCGATCAGAACGGACTTGATGAAGTCATGAATCTCTTTGAAGCGGGTCGCACGTATTGTGTAATCGGGACGTCGGGTGTTGGGAAAACCTCACTGCTCAATAATTTGCTCGGCGAAGAAGATTATCTCTTTACCCTTCCGGTGCGGGAAAGCGATGGAAAGGGAGTTCATTCCACGACATGGCGCGAACTGATCACGTTGGAGAATGGCGCACACGTGGTCGACACACCGGGTATGCGCGAGCTCGGTAACATGGATGTGAACGAAGGAATCGGCGAAACCTTCGAAGATATCTTTGCGCTGGCTAGTCAGTGTAAATTCAACGATTGTTCCCACGTGAACACCAAAGGATGTGCTGTGATCAAAGCCGTGGAGCAGGGTGAGCTTCCGGAAGCGCGTTACAGCAATTATGTGCGTCTGATGAAAGAAGCGGCATTCCATGAACAGTCCATTCTGGAAAAGCGTGATCAGGATAAAAAGCTCAGCCGGTTTCACCGGTCGGTTCAGGGTAACAATCGGAAAATCAAGGGCGACAGCTAATGGACTATATTTTTGAAATCGAAATGATCGTGCGCGACTACGAGTGCGATATTCAGGGAATTGTAAACAACGCAGTCTATCAGAACTATCTGGAGCACTGTCGGCACGAGTTTCTGCACGATGTGGGACTGAACTTTACCCAGCTTCACGATGATGGAATTGATGCCGTGGTCACCCATATCGAATTGAATTATAAACTTCCGCTCCGCCCGCGCGATGAGTTTATCGTTAAGGTTGGAATGCATAAACAAGGGCGTGTCCGGTTTGTGTTTGATCAGGCCATCGTGCGAAAAGCAGACGGAAAGTTGGTGCTGGAAGCACAGGTTACCGGAGTATTGACCAGCAAGGGGCGGCCGATGGTACCCGATCTGTTTGATGAGATTTTTACGGCCAAAGGCTGGAATTTCTAACGCGCGCATCCGATGCAAATAAGGTGATTGGATTGCCGGGATTATACTCCTGAATTTTAACCAAAAACTGCCCAATCGGTATTTTTTTATCTATCTATGGGATTGACTTAATTGGGCTCCCTGTACAAATTATCCCGCTATTTTATCTGAAGCATACGAGGTTCTAAATGACCAAAAACAGTACTATTTATAAGGAAAACGGACTGAACACTTTCGGGCAACCCGAAGGGCAGGGCATGTACCGTTCTGAATTTGAACACAGCAGCTGCGGTATTGGCTTTGTTGCCAATCTGAAGGGGCGTAAAAAGCATTCCATCATTTTAGATGCGCTGGGTATGCTTTCCTGTATGGAACACCGCGGCGGTACGGGTTTTGACGTAAAGTCGGGCGACGGTGCCGGAATCCTTATCCAGATTCCACATGAGCTTTTCCTCGAAGAATGCCCTAAATTCGGCATCAAGCTTCCTAAATTCGGCGAATACGGCGTTGGAATGACCTTTTTCCCGCGTGACGAAGTCAAGCAGGCCGAGTGCAAGGAAATCATCGAACGCAACCTCGCGCGCTTCAAGCTCCCGCTTTTGGGGTATCGCATTGTTCCGGTCGACAACTCTGGTCTGGGCCGCGATTCGCGGGAAACCGAGCCGAGCGTCCAGCAGATCTTCATTGGAAAGCCTTCCGGCATGTCGGTTGAGGAATTCGATCGCAAGCTCTTTGTCTTCCGCAAATTTACCGAGCGCGTGGCTAATGAAACCGTCACGGGCATCGCTCCGGATGGATTGAATATCATCTCGTGCTCCTTCAAGACCATTATATATAAGGGGCAGCTGGTCACCGAACAAGTGCCGCGCTACTTCCTTGACCTCCAGAACGAAGCCGCCGTCAGCGCCCTTGCCCTTGTGCATTCTCGCTTCTCGACCAACACCTTTCCTTCGTGGAAGCTGGCCCAGCCGTTCCGCTATATCGCCCATAATGGCGAAATCAACACGAATAAGGGAAACATTAACTGGATGCGAGCCCGCGAAGTCCTGCTCGAATGCACCGCCTTCACCCGCGATGAACTCGAAATGATCTTCCCGATCTGCGACCTCGCAGCATCCGATTCCGCCAACCTGGATATGGCCATCGAAATGCTTGTGCTCAGCGGCCGTTCACTGCCGCACGTCATGATGATGCTTATTCCAGAAGCGTGGCAAAACGATCGGGACATGGATCCGGTCAAGCGCGCCTTCTATGAATTCCATTCCGCCATGATGGAGCCGTGGGACGGTCCTGCATCGGTCTGCTTTACGGACGGTGTACTCGTTGGAGCGACCCTCGACCGTAACGGTCTGCGCCCTTCGCGTTACTGCCTGATGGAGGATGACACCCTCATTATGGCTTCCGAAACCGGCGCCATCAATGTCGACCACACCAAAGTCAAATTCCGCGGTCGTTTGCAACCCGGTAAAATGTTCGTGGCCGATCTGGAGCAGGGCCGCATTATTTCCGACGAAGAGCTTAAGGCCGATATCTGCTCGCGCCAGCCCTACGGGGAATGGCTGAACGAGACGATGGTTCATCTGGAAGATCTCCCGTCCCGTGCGGATTATAAACTGAAACAGCCCAGCGAAAAGACCCTCTTCAAACGGCAGCAGACCTTCGGCATGACCTACGAGGACATCACCGAAATTCTCAAGCCAATGGCAACCGATGGCAAAGAGCCGCTGGGTTCCATGGGTGCGGATAATCCGCTGGCGGTACTCTCCGACCGGCCTGCTCAGCTTTCGCATTATTTCAAGCAGCTCTTCGCACAGGTCACCAACCCGCCGATCGATCCGATTCGTGAACGTATCGTGATGGATCTGCGTACGTACGTGGGCGGTTTCAAGAATATCCTGACCGAGTCGTCCGAGCACTGCCGTCGCGTTGCGATCAAGCAGCCCGTACTGACCAATGAAGAGCTCGAAAAGCTCATTTTCATGGATCACAACCATTTCCAAACGAAGCGTCTCGAAATCGTTTTCCCGGCTAACGGGAAGCCCGGCGTACTGGAAAAGACGCTGGATCGTATCTGCCGCTACACCGAAGACGCCATTGATGAGGGCTATTCAACCATCCTGCTTTCAGACTTCACCAACAACTCTGACCATGCGCCGATTCCGTCGGTATTGGCTGCTGCAGCGGTACATCACTACCTGATCCGTGCCGGTAAGCGCGGCAGGGCCGATATCATAATGGAAGTCGGCGACGTGCGCGAAGTGCATCACTTTGCCACCATCCTTGGTTATGGTGCGTCTGCCGTAAATCCATATCTGGCGCTCGATACGCTCCGTCAAATGGCTAAGGACGACCATCTCAACGGGATCAGTGCCGAAAAAGCGATTAGCAACTACATCAAGTCGATCAATGGCGGCCTGTTGAAAATCTTCTCCAAAATGGGCATTTCAACACTGGCTTCCTATCAGGGCGCACAGATTTTTGAAATCGTCGGGATCAATTCCGACGTCGTCGAAAAATATTTTACCGGCACCGTCAGCCGCATCGAGGGCATGAGTCTCGATAATATCGCCACGGAAGCATTGATGAAGCACCGCAAGGGATTCCCGACCCGCGGTGGTTCGCAGAAGGTGCTCGATTCGGGGGGTGAATACAGCTGGCGTAAAGGTGGAGAGCGCCATCTGTTCAACCCAACAGTCATTAATCTATTGCAGGAATGCACACGCGAAAATGACTACGATGTATATAAGAAATATTGCAAGAACGTCGACGACCAGAGTAAGGCGGCTTTCACGCTGCGTGGCCTGATGGAATTCAACTCCGACCGTTCTTCAATTCCACTTTCCGAGGTGGAACCGGCGGAAAACATCCTGAAGCGTTTTGCGAGTGGGGCGATGTCCTTTGGATCGATTTCCTGGGAAGCACACACCACGCTGGCCATTGCGATGAACCGGATTGGTTCACGGTCGAACTCCGGCGAAGGCGGCGAAGATCCAATTCGTTATATTCCGTTGCCCAACGGCGATAGCATGAGTTCCGCTACCAAGCAGGTCGCTTCCGGACGATTTGGTGTAAACAGCTATTACCTGAGTCAGGCCAATGAATTGCAGATCAAAATGGCGCAGGGCGCAAAGCCGGGCGAAGGCGGCCAGCTTCCTGGACACAAGGTAAACGGCTGGATCGGCCGCGTGCGTAACTCCACGCCCGGTGTCGGACTGATTTCCCCCCCGCCCCACCATGATATTTATTCCATCGAAGATTTGGCCCAGTTGATCTATGACTTGAAAAACTCCAACCGCGATGCCCGCGTTAACGTGAAACTTGTTTCCGAAACAGGGGTCGGCACCGTTGCCACCGGAGTCTGCAAAGCCAAGGCGGATGCAGTTTTGATTTCCGGTTACGATGGCGGCACGGGCGCATCGCCGCTCAGTTCCATCAAGCACTGTGGTCTTCCATGGGAACTCGGCCTGGCCGAAACCCATCAGACGCTGGTCCGTAACCGTCTGCGTAACCGTATTGTGGTTCAGGCTGACGGCCAGATGAAGACATCCCGCGACCTTGCTATTGCCACGCTACTCGGCGCGGAAGAGTGGGGCGTCGCCACAGCGGCACTGATCGTACAGGGTTGTATCATGATGCGCAAGTGTCACAGCAACACCTGTCCGGTGGGTATCGCAACCCAGCGCGGTGAACTCCGCGAAAAATTTGATGGTAACGCGGATCATGTGGTGAACTTCTTCCAGTTCCTCGTAGACGGCCTGCGCGAAATCATGGCTGAGCTGGGTTTCCGCACCATCAACGAAATGGTCGGTCAGTCACAGGTCCTGAAATTCCGCGATAACGTGGATCATTGGAAATACAAGAATCTCGACCTCTCTCCGATTCTCTACAAGGAAACAATTGGCGAAGAGGAAGGGACCTATCACTCCAAAGATCAGAACCACATGCTCGAATCCATTATTGACTGGAAGCTGGTTGATGCCGCTAAAAATGCCCTTGAAAAAGGCGAAAAGGCTCATGGCGAATTTGATGTCGTGAATACAGATCGTGCAGTCGGAACCGTGCTCTCGCACGAATTGACCAAGATCTACAAGGAAAAGGGGCTGCCAGACGGAACCATTCATATCAAGCTGAATGGATCGATCGGTCAGTCCATGGGCGCTTTTATGTGCAAGGGTATTGAACTCGAGCTGGAAGGTGATGCAAACGACTATGTCGGCAAGGGACTGTCCGGCGGCCATCTGACGATCTATCCGAATAAGCAGGCTCAGTTTGTTGCCGAAGACAATATCGTGGTCGGTAATGTATGTTTCTATGGCGCGACGGGCGGAATCGCCTATATCCGCGGTGTTGCCGGCGAACGTTTCTGTGTTCGTAACTCCGGTGCGGAAGTGGTGGTCGAGGGAATCGGCGACCACGGTTGCGAATATATGACCGGCGGGAAGGCGATTATCCTTGGCAAGACGGGCCGTAATTTCGGTGCAGGAATGTCCGGCGGCGTCGCGTATGTCTACGACGCGGATGGCGACTTTTCCGAAAAATGTAATATGGAAATGATCGGGTTGGAGAAAGTCCACGCTCCGGCTGAAGTCGATATGCTGAAATCGATGATCGCAATGCATCAGCTTAAAACCGGGTCAACCGTGGCCACCGGCATGCTGGAAAACTGGGAAAGTGCGCTCGATAAATTCGTGAAGGTACTTCCGACAGACTATAAACGCATGCTCGAATTCATCGAAAAGGTACGCACTTCCGGCAACTTTGATACCGAAGAGGAAATCATTGAGGCGGCATTTGATCTGTCGATTGCTTAACGGCACGGCACGCCTGATTCAAAGGAGATTTTATCATGGGAAAACTAACTGGTTTTTTAGAATTTGTTCGCACGACCAATCCGATGCGTCCCGAAGAGGAACGCGTTAATGATTGGGAAGAAGTCTATGTGCTTCGCGATGAACAGACCTGCCAAGAGCAGGGTGCCCGCTGTATGGACTGTGGAGTGCCGTTTTGCCACCGCGGCGAAATGATGCAAGGTGGCGCAAGCGGATGCCCAATCAACAACCTTATTCCGGAATGGAACGACCTGATCTACCACAACCGCTGGCGCGAGGCGCTGGACCGCCTGCATCACACCAATAACTTCCCGGAAGTGACCGGCCGCGTTTGTCCGGCTCCGTGTGAAGCGGGTTGTGTATTAAGCATCAATGAGCCTGCCGTCACCATTCACGACAACGAACGTACCATTATCGACAAGGGTTTCGAAAATGGCTGGGTTGTTCCCGAGCCGCCAGAAATTCGGACCGACAAGAAGATTGCCATCGTCGGTTCCGGACCAGCCGGTCTGGCCTGTGCCCAGCAGTTGAACCGCGCCGGTCATAACGTAACGCTCTTCGAGCGCTCGGATCGAATCGGCGGTCTGATGATGTACGGCATTCCGAACATGAAACTCGACAAGGGGGTCATGCAGCGCCGCAACGACATCATTGAGCAGGAAGGCGTGGTGTACAAAACCAACACTGAAGTGGGGAAAGATATCTCCGCAGAAGAGCTCAAAAAGAAATTCGATGCTGTGATCCTCGCGACCGGCGCGACCAAGCCCCGTGATCTTCCGGCTGAAGGCCGCGATCTAAAGGGCGTCTGTTTTGCGATGGATTATCTCCACACCAATACCAAGAGCCTGCTCGACAGCAATCTCGAGGATGGAAACTATATCTCCGCTAAGGGAAAAAAGGTCATTGTGATTGGCGGCGGTGATACCGGTACTGACTGCGTCGGCACCGCACTGCGGCATGAGTGTGAAAAAGTTACACAACTCGAAATTATGCCGAAGCCAGAAGCGGATCGTAACCGGGTCTCGAATCCATGGCCGCAGTGGCCCGCTAACCTGAATACCGATTACGGTCAGCAGGAAGCCATCAAAATTCAGGGTAAAGATCCTCGTAATTTCTCGGTCATGACCACCAAATTTGAAGGTGATACCGAAGGCAATCTGATTGCAATTCATACAACCGAAGTAGAGTGGATTGATAACGGGAACGGCGGTAAAATACCAAAGGCCGTTGAAGGAACCGAACAGCGCATTGAAGCCGACCTCGTTCTGCTGGCCATGGGTTTCCTCGGCCCGGAAGATCCGGTTGCTGAACAGCTCGGTATTGAGCGCGACGCGCGTTCCAACTACAAAGCGGAACACGAAATCTACACCACCAACGTTAAAGGCGTCTTTGCTGCCGGCGATTCCCGCCGCGGGCAGTCTCTCGTCGTTTGGGCGATTAACGAAGGGCGCGGCTGCGCGCGCGAAGTTGATAAATACCTGATGGGTGACACGGTTCTTCCGTAGCATACAGCTAACACATACGAACAACCCGGAGCCTCCGAAAGGAACTCCGGGTTTTGTTTTGCCAAGATGCCGGGTCGGGCGAATCCGTTGTCTGGCTTCATTCGACATTGAGTATCTCCTTCGCTAGATTAACATCTATATAAACTGGTTCGCCATCATCGATAAGAGGTGCATTGGCATTCTCGAAAGCCCACTCGTTAAGAACCTCCAGCGCCCCATCAACCCCATCTCTTTGCACGTATCATGCAATACGGATTTTTCCCAAGTCTCTTGCGTCAATAATATATTGAAGAAGCTCTGATGTACTTCATCCAATTCTGCAAGTGGATTGTTGGCAACGGCAGATTGCTCGGAAGCATCGGGCAGGCCGATTCCATCTTCCTCTTGATCGACGAAGATGTTTTCAAGCACGCCCTTTACTTGACGCGTTTCTTCTTCACGGATTTTTATTAAAGCTTCGTTTAGGCTGAAGCCTTTTGTGTCTTCCTCTTTTTTAGAAGGCTTTGGAATGGAAAATGAGTGTTCGGCATCCCGTTTACCAACAGTTACTGGTTCATCTGTCGTGCCTAGTACTCTGAATATCTTAAAGCTTCGGATATAGCCTCTTGAGTTTGATCCGAGCATCTTTCGTCGTAAATTGCCAGTCCACCGGGGTCTGGCGGTTGTTCCGGTCCGCGTTCCATGCCGCAACC
>JAZGFK010000093.1:0-45238 GCA_036479375.1 Pontiella sp.
GATCGTGGCCGAAGAGCGCGAAATCTACGGTTCGCTTCCCGCCTTTACCGAAGCCATGCAGGCGGACCGAGTACTGCCATTCAACCTCATAACCCGGAAGTTACGCCGTTAAAACAAAAGACCCTGGAGGTTGGTGACATCCGTCCAAGTGCGTATGGTACTTTGTTTAATGATTGATCTACATTCCCATTCTATTTATTCAGACGGTACGAATACGCCTGCCGAACTAGTCGCCATGGCCGTTAAGCGCGGTTTAACGGCTCTGGCATTGACGGATCACGACACGGTGGGCGGCATCGTTCCCTTGCTCGAAGCGGCAAAAGAAACTGCGGTTGAGCCGGTTCCGGGCATTGAGTTGAGCGCAGAATGCTCCCGTGGCACCATGCATATTCTTGGCTACTTTATTGATCATACCTGTCCGGTACTGTTGGAAAAGATTGAACAGGTTCAGAAGGGGCGTCATGAACGCAATCTTGAGATTCTTAAAAAACTCAATAAACTGGGTTATGTCCTGACGTGGGAGGACGTGACGGCTCAAGCAGGGACAGATGTTGTTGGACGCCCGCATTTTGCGCAGGCACTAATCAAACGAGGACATCTGAAAACCTTTAAATCGGCTTTTGATCTACTGCTTGCAAAAGGAAGACCAGCGTATGCCGAACGTTATCATTACTCAGGCAGCGAGTGTGTAGACTTAATTCGACAAGCAGGTGGAGTCTCTGTTTTGGCGCATCCGGCAACAATCCATCTGCCAGACGATCAGTTTAAAGGGGTGTTAATGGGGTTAAAAGAAAGCGGGCTTAGCGGCATCGAAGTTTTTTGCTCTTCCTACCAAGCAAAACACGTGAAGAAATATTCGGAACTGGCTGCTCAACTGGATTTGATCCGCAGTGGCGGAACGGATTTTCACGGAAAGAATACGCCTGATTTGCAACTGGGTATAGGCTTTGGGAAACTCCGCATTGCGGATGAAATCCTTGAACAACTTAGAGACGCGCGCGGGTAATCAGGTTCAGTTCGCTTTCGCGTTGGCAAAGTAGGAACTGGTACCTTTGGATTCCATGGTACTTCCGATGCGTCTAATCGCATGCACATAAGCGGCCGTTCGCATATCCGTTTTAAGTTCTTTGGCCAGATCATAAACAAGCTCGAACTCGCGCGCCATGATAGCCTGTAGCTTTTGGTGAACTTCCTGCAACTCCCAGTATTGGCCGGAACGATTTTGAAGCCATTCAAAATAGCTAACGGTTACACCACCGGCATTGGCTAAAATATCTGGCACAACCTGAATGTTATTTCCATTGAGAATTTCATCTGCATCGGCGGTGATAGGTCCATTGGCCACTTCAACAATATAGTTGGCTTTGATGCGCGGCGCATTGTCCACCCTAATTTGGTTTTCGAGAGCGGCAGGAATCAGGATGTCGACATCAAGTTCCAGCAATTCCTCGTTGGTCATATTGGTGGCATCGATTGAATGACATAGGGCGCCGTCGCAATAAACCGCTTTTACGTGTCGAGTCTCTTCCTTAATACGAATCATGCTGGGAATATCGAAACCTTCAGGACGATAAATGGCACCTTGTGAGTCGCTGATTGCAACAATACGATAGCCGTCTTTGTGTAATAAACGAGCGACATGCTGGCCGGCATTTCCGAAACCTTGAATAGCAATGCGCGTTGTTAGCGGATCCATAGCCAGTTTTTTTGCCAGTTCGCGAATGCAATAGTAGGCACCGCGACCTGTGGCGTCGGAACGCCCGACACTGCCGCCCATGCTGACCGGCTTCCCGGTGATGACGGCAGGAGAATGCTGGCGGCGAATGGTAGAATATTCATCCATCATCCAACCCATAATGCGCTCGTTGGTGTAGACATCCGGAGCGGGAATATCGACATCGGGTCCGATAAAATCGGCGATTAGACGAATAAAACCACGGCTCAACCGCTCTAGTTCCATGGGGCTTAGTTCCTTCGGATTAACCGAAATGCCACCTTTTGCACCTCCAAACGGGATGCCCACTACGGCACACTTAAACGTCATCCAGAACGCTAGCGATTTAACTTCATCCAGCGAAACGCTTGGATGATATCGAATTCCACCTTTTGTAGGACCACGCGTATCATCGTGCCGAACACGGTACCCTGTAAAAAAATCGAGTGTTCCGTCATCGCGCCGAACCGGAACAGAAACCTGCAGACAGGATTTCGGTGTACCCACCCGAAGTGCTATTTCACTAGGCAGATCGGTGTATTTTATTGCCGTATCCAATCGCCGTAACGCATCGCTGAACAAGCTACCTGTTTTATTCATATATGCCTCCTTGTCGATGCAAAGTTTAGGCCAACCTGTGGGGTGCGTCAAACGGAATGGAAGGTTCTGGTAGGATCTGGCCCTTTTATTGCTATGGTAGGGTTCTTGGATCGAAAATATTGATGTACGAATAAAATGAGGTTGATTTGAAACTAAAACTAAGCGTCTGCGGTTTAATGCTAGGGGCAGCGCTCTATTCGGTAATGGCCGGTGAAGTGACGCTGGATGCATCGAGGGATAACTTTGGCCGCAGTAACCAGCGGAACAATAATAGTGGGGCCAATGAATACCTCGCGATTGCCAACTCGCCGAATATCCGAAGCATCATAGCATTCGACTTATCCGGAATTACCAATGAAGTTACGGCGGCTGAATTCCAGTTCCGACAGCACAACTCTGTAGATGTCCCCGTTACGCTGGTTGTTGCTCCTATGGCACATACTAAAAATAATGCCTCATGGAAGGAAGGCTCTGGAGCATTAGGTGTTAGAGGGCAGAATGCTGGTTTGGGCGAGGCGACACTATGCTGGAGTGCATTTCGCGATATACCATGGGAATCAGCAAATGAAGGTGCTCTTCAAAGTTTATTGGATTCCGGCCTGTGGAAAACACCGACAGCCCAACTCGCCAATCTCCAATGGTTGGAATCAAACTGGATCAAAGTCCCCGTTACTGACTGCTCGATGCTAGAAAAAATCAGAAAGTCTGACGCCAAATTCATAACGTTTGGTTTATGGGGTGTCTCAGGTAAGGGAACCTATCTGATTAGTTCAAAAGAATCGGGAAACGCTCCACAGTTGGTGTTAACACTAAAAGACTAAAGACGGCTTTATTACGACTTTTTTACTGCAAATCACGGGCGCTAATATTCAATCTGAAAAAAATTATTAACTATTATATTCCCAAAAACATTGGGAATTATCAATTCCGATCTCTGTTGATCGAATATTTGGCATGAATACTGCTTTAATATTGTTCTTATTTAGTGGAGACTAAAAATGAAAATACAAAATGAAAATAAGGTTGAGAGCACATCGGAAAAAGAAGTGCAGTGTGTGGGAGTTCACGAACTAATCGACTTTCAGATTATCCAGTACCGTCAGGCGGTTGACGCCCATCGTATTGATCTATCAAAAGCGGAAGGTCGATGTGTTGCCTGGCAGGAAGCAGAACGCGACTATTCCAGAAGCGATCGCGCTGCGATGGGAGAAAAATCGCGCGTTGAATACTGCGGAGCAGTTTGCGAGCATCACGACACCTGCCTGATTGCATTACACTTTTTAAGTAGCAAACAGACCCAGCGCCTTCACCGAGTTGGCTAACGTCTGCGTCGACGGCTTTTCCCGCGCGTACGGGAATGGCCGGTCTTCAAATCAGGTTGCACCCGTGGCTTACGCTGACGTTTCTTAGGTTGATCACTTTGGTCAGCGAGAACAAAGTCTATAAAACCTCGGGCCGTATCGACCTTTGCAAGCATGACTTCAACGGCTTCGCCCAGCGTATATTTAAGCTTGCCGCCGCGTGTGCATACTTGCGTTAGGTCATCGTTGGCATTGAGCCAGTCGGACGTAATGGAAGCGAAGGTGACCATGCCGCGTTGCAGTGAATCCGGCAGTTCGACAATCATTCCCTTACCTTTAATCGAAACGATAAAACCCTTGAATCGAGTGGTCTGCGACTTGTTCATGATTTCGCTGTAGTATTCCATCTTTTTCTTTTCAGTGCTCTTTCGCTCCAGCTCATCGGCCTTTTTTTCAGTCTCGTTGCAATGCTTTGCCATTTCGTCGATCTGATCTCCAGAGATTGGTAAATTGTTTCCGCGTTCTACTGCTTTAAGCATGCGGTGGACAAGCAGGTCGGGATAACGGCGAATCGGCGAAGTGAAATGGGTATAGTCGGCGAAGGCCAAACCAAAGTGTCCGATCTGTGTTGATGAATATTCTGCACGTTTAAAGTTTCGCAAAATGGCCAGATTGGCGGTGTATTCCACGGGCGTTCCTTCAGCCAGTTTTACGGCTTGGTTGATCTCCTCGCGCGATTGGGGTAGGGCAGCAATGCCCAGAGCCTGCAACTCCATGCCCATGGACGCCCACTGATCTTCGCCAGGTTCATCATGAATACGATAAATAGCAGGCTTTTCTGCCTTTATGAGGATTTCAGCCACGGCACGATTGGCTAACAGCATGCAATCTTCAATCAGGCGATATGCTGCTCTTGATTCTGACCGCGGCATCATTTTTTCAACTTTACCAAATTTGTTAAGTTTAATTTCTATTTCCGGCGTATTAATTTCGACTGAGCCATGGTCGACACGTAATGCGCGAACCTTCTGTACGAGCGGCCATAAATTTTCCAACCGTTGTAAAATTCTCTCGGGGATTCGATGATCGGCTTTCTCGTCAATAAACTTTTGCACCTGTGTGTAGGTCAGGCGGGCCTTAGAGTGGATGACTGATGGAAAGCTTTCGTAACCGAGCATATTGCCCTCGGGACTGATATGCAGATGAACCGAATGCGTGAGATGATCGTTATCCGGATTCAGACTGCATACCTTGGTCGTAAGTTCTTTTGGAAGCATCATGACCGCGCGATCAACCAGATAGATGCTGTTTCCGCGATGGAACGCTTCTTTGTCGATCAAGGTTCCCGGCTCAACATACGTGGAGACATCAGCAATATGCACCCCCAGCAACCACCCTCCATCGGGGTGCGGCTCGATTGAAACGGCATCGTCGTAATCCTTCGCCGTTTCCGGATCAATGGTGAACGTAATGTCTTCGCGCAGATCGCGCCGACCTTCCAGACGTTCGGGTGTTACCACTCCAGAAAGTTGATTTGCCTCAGCGATAACTTCCGCCGGAAATTCTTCCTGAATACCTGCATCACGTAGCAAGCTGTCTATATCAACACCGGGCGCGGATGTATTACCGAGATCTTCAAGAATGGTACCTGTCATCGGTTTGAACGGATCAATCCAGTCGTCCAGCTTTACGAGTACTTTATGATTTACGGGTATGGCCTTAGTCTCTTTGATTCGTACTTCCTGTCGAAATCCCGCTGCGTCGGGAACAACAAAGGAATGGTAGGGCATATGCTTGAGCAATCCAACAAGTTGATCGGTTGATCGTTCCAGAACTTTAACGACGCGCCCTTCCGCTCGCAAATCAGACTGGCCGCGTCGTTCGCGTTGTCGGGCCGCATATTCAGAATGAAACACTTCGATGGATACGTTGTCGTTGGGCAAGGCCACGCCCGTGTTTTTATCGGCAATATAAATTTCAGATTCACCCTCCTGATCAGGAATAAAAATGGCGCCGCCTTTAGCCATCATGCGTATAACACCCGTGGATCGGTTCCCGACCTCAGGAAGTCCCCACCGATTTTTTCGCAAACGGGTTATTTTTCCTAAAGCTTCAAGCTCATAGAGATCGTGACGGAATTCATCTCGTCCTCCTTTGCTGCCAATGTTAAGGGCATTTGCAAGTTCGTGCTGTTTCATTGGACGATAGCCCGAAGCAGCCATAAATTGAAGAATTTGAGTGTCGAAGCTCATAGAGCGTTCCTTTACTGTGTAAATATGAAAATCATTTTTGTGAGTAGCGAAGTTGTACCATTCGCATCTACGGGCGGTCTAGGAGATGTTTGTGCGGCTTTACCCAAAGCACTTGCCAAACAAGGTGTGGAAGCCATTCGGATGATGCCGCTCTATCAGGATATTGACCGCGAAAAATACCAACTTACCCAATGCGATGTTGAACTGCATATTCCATTAGGACATGCTTGGTATTATGGCACCGTCTGGATGCAGGAATTCGAGGGCGTTACAACCTACTTCATTCACAGTGAAGAGTTTTTTGAGCGCCAGGGAATTTATGGTTCATTCAGCCATGGTTATGCCGATAACTTCGAACGGTTTCTTTTCTTTCAAAAAGCGGTAGTGAAGCTGATTGACGAATGGAATATGGAACCAGATTTGGTGCACTGTAACGACTGGCAGGCCGGACTGATACCCATGCTCTTGCAGCATGGTATTGACGGTAACTATCGCGATGGTCAGGAAAAGACCCTGATTACGATACATAACCTTGCCCATCAGGGTTGGGCTCCAGTTGAGCGGTTCTACATGACGCAACTTCCAGGCAGTTGCTACACGATGCACACGCTTGAATTTTATGGTGAGATTAATACGCTAAAAGGCGGACTATGCAGCGCAACAGCCATCAATGCAGTAAGCCCGACGTATGCGGAAGAAATTAAAACGCCGCGATTTGGTTGCAGGCTTAATGGAGTTCTTTATCATCGGCAATCCGTTTTGCACGGGATTCTCAATGGGATCGACTATACGCGGTGGGATCCATCGCATGATCAATATGTGGCCGCTAATTACACGGCAGGTGATTTGTCCGGAAAAGTCATATGCAAGGAAGCCTTGCAAAAGGCCTGCGGTTTCAACGTGAACACAAAAATTCCAATGCTTGGTGTGATTACACGATTAGTTCCTCAAAAGGGCATCGATCTATTGGTTGGCGCGATGGAAAAAATTATTTCAACGGGAGCTCAACTAGTTTTGTTGTGTACGGGAGATGAACACTACGAAGAACGCTGTGGGGAATGGGCGGAACGATGGCCGGAACAGGTTTGTTGCTGGATTGAGTTTTCCAGTGAAAAAGCACATCAGATCGAGGCTGGAGTCGATATGTTTCTCATGCCCTCGGAATTTGAGCCATGCGGACAGAACCAGCTTTACAGTATGCGATACGGAACCATTCCGGTTGTTCATGCGGTCGGTGGCCTGGAAGACTCGGTGGTCGATTATGCTGAAGCAGGAAGTACCGGATTTAAGTTTTATGACTATACGGTCGATTCATTTTTTCAATGTCTGGAAAGGGCTTTAAAAACCTATCGCAATACGGCGCGATGGAAACCGTTGATGAAGCGTGCCATGAAACAGGATTTTTCTGTAGTTCATATGGCTAAGGACTACATCGCTTTATACGAAGAAATTATTTCCGATGCTGAAACAGTGGATTGAAAAACTCTTAGCACGAAATGCTGAACCTGCGCATCTGAAAACAGGGCGCTGGGGCGAGCAACAGGCTGTCCGGTTCCTGAAAGCCAAAAAATGCAGCGTGATTGGTGAACGGGTTCGGGTAGGCAAACACGATGAACTCGATATTATTTCAAAATGCGGCGACGTTCTTATGTTTGTTGAGGTTAAAACTCGAAAGAATGAGAACTATGGCCGCCCGTTTTCTGCCGTAAACAGGGAAAAGAGAAAACGACTATCGCGCGCAGCGGTTACCTATTTAAAAAAGAAAAACATCAAACCGGAATATATCCGGTTTGATGTTATAGAAGTTATCGGCGAACCCGGCGGGCAATCACCGGAAATCCGGCATATTGAAAATGCGTTCCAGCTGGCAGCGCCTTATAAACTTTGGTGGTAATCGCTTCTTAATGGTTGTGTTCTTTGCCGAAATAGCTGTGTTCCAGATGATGGATCAGTTCTTTAAGCTTTGCCACATGGGCAAGGTCCGTAGTCTGCTTGGACTTCATCGTGTAAACCAAAATTCCGTGAAATGTTTTCAGATTTTCTTCGTAGTGATCCATGTCGGGTTTAATGCGCTGTGCCAGAAAGTAGTATGTAACAATTTCGCTTAGTTCTTCAGCATGTTTTTCTTTATTCAGTACCCAGCGAGCAGTTTGATTCGCATTTTGGCCTGCTTCAATCTGCTTCATTGCTTTTTCAATCGTGGTAACATGTTCCTGCATCATTTGAATGCGCATTTCATCGTTATAGATTCCGCATGGGACCTGACAATGCGCAAGAACAGAGGCTGTGCTTCCAACTGCAGACAAGATCGCAATCGTAATATATCGAACCGTTTTATTCATGATATGTATTCCTTATGTTGGGGGTTTGAATTTAGTGCGTATTAAAGATTCGGTCTCCAGCATCGCCAAGGCCGGGCACAATGTATGCGGCTTCATTCAGTTTTTCGTCAATAGCGCAGGTAAAAATATCAACACCAGGATGTGCCTCTTGAACGCTGAAAACCCCTTCGGGTGCCGCGATAATGCAGAGTAAAAAAATATTTTTGACACCCCACTTCTTAACCCTGTTTATTCCTTCGATCGCGGAACCACCCGTGGCCAGCATGGGATCAAGTATAAATACGATCTGCGGAGGGGAGTCTGAAAATTTCTGATAATATTCTACCGGTTTAAGGGTGGATTCATCTCTATAAAAACCGAGGTGCCAGACTTCTGCCTGAGGTATTAAATCTTGTACAGCAGTAGACATCCCGAGTCCTGCCCGAAGTATTGGAACCAATCCAAGACGACAGGACAGCTCCTTGCATTCCATGGTTTTCAGTGGGGTTTCAATTTCCAGATTCCGGAGCGGAAGCGAGGCTGTTGCTTCATACGTGAGTAACAGCGTTAGTCTTCTGATTTGATCCCGGAAAATGTGGGGCGGGGTAGTTTTATCACGCAACGTGGCCATGTGGTGGCTTACTAACGGATGTTTTAATTCAACAATCCTGCCCATCGGAAATGCTCCTACTTAGCGTATTCGACACAACGTGTTTCACGAATTACCGTTACTCGAACAACACCCGGAATTTTAACTTCATTTCCAATCTGTTTGGCAATATTCTTTGCAAGCAATGATGCGCCATGATCATTGAATTTTTCTGGCTCAACCATAATTCGAATTTCGCGCCCAGCCTGAACAGCATAGCTGCTTTTAACACCCGCGTACTGATTTGCAATTTTCTCAATTTTTTCAAGTCGCTCGATATAGATGTCGGTCGTTTCCATGCGCGCACCGGGACGTGCGGCCGTTAGTGCATCGGCGGCATCGCAAAGGACGCCATATACACTCTGAACATCCATGCCTTCGTGTTGGGAGCCAACCGCTTCGTATACAATCGCTTCCTCACCATGTTTGCGTAGAAGTTTGGCACCAATCTCCGCATGGCCGCCTTCCATTTCGTGATCGAGGGCTTTGCCGACGTCATGGAAAATCCCGCAGCGCTTGGCAATTTTTGGATCGAGTCCCATATCCGAAGCCATCATGGCCATGAGATGGGCTGCTTCCACAGAATGATCCAACACATTTTGCTTGTAGCTTGTACGGAACTTCAGTTTTCCGAGAATATGTACGAGCTCCGGGGCAACGCCGGTAATACCCAAACCGAATAATGCTTCTTCACCTGCATGGCGAATCGTGTCATTGATTTCCTGCTTTACCTTGGCAACCGTTTCTTCGATACGGGCCGGGTGGATTCGGCCATCTTCAATCAATCGTTCCAGTGACACGCGTGCAATTTCGCGGCGAATAGGGTCATAGCAAGAAAGTACAACAACTTCAGGAGTTTCATCGATCAGCACATTGACACCGGTTTCCGACTCGAACGATTTTATGTTTCGCCCCTCTTTACCTATAATGCGGCCTTTAATGTCGTCGCTGGCCAGAGAAACCTGACTGGTCGTAATATCGCAGACCGTATCGGCGGCGTAGCGCTGAATGGCCGTTGCCAAAATTTCGCGCGCCTTCATCCTGGCTGTTTCCTTGGCTTCCTTCTGGATATGACGGATCAGCCCGTTCGCCTCATGATGGAGTTCTTCTTCCATACGTTTCATGATCACTTTACGTGCTTCTTCCTTTGAGAGGTTTGCCGTTTCTTCGATCCGCAATATTTCTTGTTGAATCAACTTTTCCTGTTCACGTTTCTGCTCAACCAATGAACCCTTCAGATCACTGATTTCCGTCATTCGACCAGTTAGGTTAAGTTCTTTCGTATTGAGCATTTCGAGTTTGCTCGTAAGGTTTTTCTCCCGCTCCATAACGCGTTTTTCAAGATCGAGAATATCCTTCCGCTGCGCGGTAAGATCACGGTCCGAATTATCGCGCGCTCTTAGAACGGCATCTTTAGCCTGAACTTTTGCTTCGCGCCGAATTACATCAGCTTCTTTTTGAACCTCGGCAATAATTGCCTTGGCTTGTTTACTTGCTGCAATGGCATTGGTTTTTGTGAGGTAGGCATGGAAAAAGAAGCCCAACACTAAAAAACCAAGACTCAGCAACACGCCTTGTCCTGCGAATAACTCTTCCACGGTAAACCTCCGTTTCATGTTAGATCGCGCCCCGTAGAGTGCCCGAAGCAATGAAAATGCTTCATATAGGCGGCCACGATCCCCTTATTTTCAAAGCGAGAATATACACCGTGACCACGGTCTTTGTCTAATGTTCGTTTTAGACTTCGACTGTTTTCGTCTCAGTAACGATAAAATCGACCGGTTTGTCGTGAGGTTCAGTAGGTATCTGGTGATAAACCTGAAAATCGAAGGCGACGCCGATTGTTATTCCAGAAAATTTAACTAGTAAACGATCATAATATCCGCCGCCCCGACCAACACGGTTTCCATGCGAATCGAAGGCGACGCCTGGGAGTATCATCAAATCTATTTCCTGTTCAGATACGAGCAATGGATTGATGGGTTCCTTTATGCCGTAGCGGCCGATTTTAAACCGGGTCTTTCTTGTAACTTCAGCCATTTCGTAGAGTTTTGTTTCATTGTTGAAAACCGGAATACAGGTACGTTGACCTAGATTCCAACAACTGGAAAACAAAGTATCTAAACTAACCTCACCTGAAATTCCCATATACAGCGCCACCGTTTCCGCAGCAGTGAATGGATCGAGACATGAAATATTTTTTTCAATTTCGGCACTCGCATCTTTTAGCCATTGAATATCTAAACCCCTCCTCTTTAAGAAAATATTCTGGCGTAATTGAGGTTTAGTAATCACTTTTATTTCTTTCTCAACGAGTTCCAATGTTCGACACGTTTGCGGATGATGGCTTCATAGCCCTGTTCGCTTGGCTCATAATAAATTTTGTCAGTAGGAGCATATTCCTGATCCACAAAATGTTCTTCTCCTTGATGGGCATACTGGTATTTGACATCGCCTTTGTCCGGTTTGGGGCCGCTTTGAAGATATTTCGGGACGGGCAGGGTACGCCCGTTTTCGACATCGTTTAAAGCCTGATTGACGGCAAGGTATGCTGCGTTACTTTTTGGTGCGCAGGCCAGATACGTCGTGGCCTGAGACAACGCAATGCGAGCTTCCGGCATACCAATAAATTCGACGGCTTGCATAACGGAAACGGCGAGGGTAATGCCACGCGGATCCGCGTTACCGATATCCTCTGAAGCAAGAATGATCAGACGACGGGCGATAAACCGAGGGTCTTCTCCTGCATAAAGCATCTTTGCCAGCCAATAGACCGCCGCGTTTGGATCCGAGCCCCGGACACTTTTAATGAATGCTGAGATCGTGTCGTAGTGTTCGTCCTCGTCGTGATCGTAGACAACCGCCTTCTTCTGAACGGATTCTTCAATCTCATGCCGGGTAAGATGAACGGTTCCGTCCGCGTTTGGTTCAGTTGTAAGGGCCGCGATTTCCAGTGCATTGAGGGCGCGACGGGCGTCGCCCTCGCAAACCGCTGCCAAATGAGCCAAGCCTTCTTTCGTTGCCGTAACGAAACCGTTCAGGCCGGTGGATGAGATTAAAGCACGTTCTAGTACCTGGATAATTGCAGCTTCTTCCAGTGCTTGTAATTGAAAAATCTGAGACCGCGAATTCAGCGGTGTATTAATGAAAAAGAACGGGTTGTGGGTTGTGGCACCAACCAGAATGATATCGCCATTTTCGACGTACGGGAGCAGTACATCCTGCTGAGCTTTGTTGAAGCGATGGATCTCGTCAATGAACAAAACGGTGTCCTGACCATTCATTTTTTTCCAATGTTTAGATCCCTCAAGGATTTTACGAAGGATGGCAACATTCGCCAAAACACCGCTGGTTCGTTCAAAACGACGGTTGGTTTTTTTAGCAATTACTTCGGCCAATGTGGTTTTACCGCATCCCGGCGGACCATACAGAATAATGCTGTTGAAACGGTCAGCCTCTATTGCACGGCGCAATAATTTTCCTTCACTTAGGATATGATCCTGACCAACGATATCTCGCAATTCCTGTGGTCGCATTCTTGCGGCCAACGGAGCAGTACCTGCTCCGGCTTTTACTTTAGGAGTTCCAGATTGAGCGTTGAATAAATCCACGGAAACAAGATAGCGGGTTTAGAAGAAAAAGAGAACCGTGAATTCACGGTAGAAATAAAAATAGAAGTAAGAAAAGGAACCCCGCGTTGGCCGTTCATCTAGGCGAACCTCTATCACCGTGGTGACAGTTGTGGGTGCAAATCCGACCGGTTTCCGGAACCCTCCCTTTTTCAAGGGCATGCAGGCACCAGTCCGAAGTATAAGCTCCCTATTAATAATCATTGGGTAGGAGGAAGTGCCTATTTTTTCGAACCACGAAGGGCATTATTCCTTTCCTTAACTTCAAACTAGAACATAACTTTAATTTTCGTATTGATCGACAAAAAAAACAGTTTTCATCCGTTTTATTAGAGATGGAATTTGCTAATTACATCAAGCTCAGATAATTTAAACTGGTGCATCAAGTAAAAAAAATCCTATTGAAAAAGAACCATCCAATAATTCAATTCTTCAAATATTCATTTTGTGGTGGCATCGCGCTTTCCGTCGACATGATCGTCTTCTTTCTGGTGGCGTGGTTCGTATTTCCCGCACTGACTGATACGGATCTGTTCGTTCAATTATTCAACATGGAAATTGAAGCAGTTCCTGAGCACGTACGTTCGATAAATTTCATTATCGGTAGCATCATTGCTTTTATGGCATCGAACATGACGGCCTATATCCTGAATATCCTCTTTGTCTTTAAAGCGGGGAAGCACAGTAAGCTTAAAGAGCTAGGATTATTTTATCTGATATCAGGAATTAGTGTCGGAATTGGTGTTGCGGTAGGGGTCGTGCTTATTCAATGTTTAGGATTATCGACCACCTCGTCCTATATTGCCAAAGCCGTTTCTACAACGCTGATTAACTATGCCGCCCGGAAATATTTCATCTTCCACGGATAATTTTTTCCACCTGTTGGAAAATCTGATGCGCACATTCATTTTTATTGATGCAGCCCCACTCATCAAACGAATTCGATTCCGCACTCAGAAAGCTGAAGAGACCATTTTTTGCCCCCAAGGAAGCGGGTGTATTCAGAATGATTCCGTCGAGATTTTTGTTTTTTAGTTTTCGACGGGCATTGATTTTTCCGTCATTTGTTTGAAGTGCAAATCCAATGGTAATCTGATCGGTTCTCTTTGTATCACCTAAGGTCTTTGCAATATCCGGTGTGGCTCGGAGCTGCAAGGTCAGACCGGCTTCTGATTTGGCCATTTTTTCGTCCAGTTTTTTAGATGGGGCATAATCGGCGACGGCGGCGGCCAGGATGGTGATTGCTGATGAAGGAAAAAGTAATTCGGCCTGCTGAAGCATTTCTTCGGCGCTGGTAACCGGGAAAACCTGACCCGCACTTCCAAGGTTTGGAAGGTTAGAGTCAGCTACTGGTCCGGTGATAAAATAAATACTATAACCACGGGCAAGAGCTTCTTCAGCAAGTGCCTTTCCCATCAGACCGCTGCTGGCATTTCCGATAAAACGTACGGGGTCGAAATATTCATGAGTGGGTCCCGAAAGAATGAGAATATTTTTACTCATGTAACCCGATTTCAGAAAATGGAATTAAGGATGATCTGCGTAATCACGGTTGGCGTACTCATGCGCCCAAAACCCTCGACTCCGCAAGCTAGGCGTCCTTTTTCAGGACCTACCTGATGCCAGCCGTATTCAAGAAGTTTTTGGATGTTGTCAGCAACAATCGGTTGCTCCCACATCTGAACATTCATCGCCGGACAGAATATACGTTTGCAGTCTTTCTTCAGCGATAGCGCACTGCAGCATACAATATCGTCACCAAGTCCATGCGTTAGCTTGGCAATTGCATTCGCGGTTGCCGGCACCACAACAAATGCATCGGCCTCGGTCGCGGGGTAGAGATGGGGATAAATAACATCCATTTCTCCGGAGTTGGTATCGGGAAAAACGGATGTGATTACTTTATGTTGCGTAAGTGCGGAAAATGTGAGCGGCGCAACAAATCGAACGGCCGAATCGGTCATAACTACCCGCACATCACAATTAGCCTTAACCAGCTGGCTCACAACATCTGCAGCCTTGTAGGCGGCAATGCCGCCTGTAATCCCAATCAGAACTTTCGGTTTCATGGGTCGCGTACTCCTTTTGCAAGTCTCCGACAATGGTTACCCGGGGGTACCAAAGTCGTTTACTTAAACTTCCATGATGTCTTTTTCTTTAGCCGCGAGCATATCGTCCATTTTTTTGATGTGCTCATTCGTGCTCTTCTGAATTTGCTCCAGTGTGCTGTCACGTTCATCTTCCGTGATATCACCATTTTTCTGCAATGACTTCACTTGGTCGTTCGCATCACGGCGGATATTTCGGACTGAAATACGCTGTTCCTCTGTGGTGCGTCCAGCCATTTTAACCATGTCTTTACGTCGATCTTCTGAAAGCTCAGGAATTGGAACACGAATCAGACGCCCGTCATTCATCGGGGTAATACCAATGTTTGCCGCGACAATCGCCTTTTCAATCAAACCAAGAGAGGAGGGGTCGAAAGGACTGATTACGATCAGACGCGGTTCGGGGGTTGAAATGTTTGAAATATCGCGCAGACGGGTGGGGGTTCCGTAATAGTCTACGGTGATGTTTTCCACCAGCGCGGGATTTGCTTTCCCGGTGCGTAACCCCGTAAGTTCCTGTTGAAGGAACTGTACGGTTTTATCCATTTTATCTTCTGTTTCGAGTATTACGTCGTCAATCATCTCTGTTCCTCACAATTATCCGTGGCTGACCAGTGTTCCGGAGTCAATTCCAGACAACACTTCAACCATCCCGTTTTCCTTGAAAAAATCGAATACTACAATAGGAATGTCATTTTCCATACACAATGAAAATGCGGCAGCATCCATCACCTTCAGTTGCAGGGACAACGCCTCCTGATAGGAAATTTTATCAAACCGGGTTGCATCTGGGTTCGTTACGGGATCCGCGGTGTAGATACCGTCCACCTTCGTGGCTTTCATTAAAACATCGGCATTGATTTCTGAAGCACGGAGGGCAGCAGCACTATCTGTGGTAAAATAGGGATTGCCGGTACCTGCTCCGAAGATCACGACACGTCCTTTTTCAAGGTGGCGCACCGCTTTGCGGCGAATAAAAGGCTCTGCGATGGCAGGCATCGTGATGGCTGTCATAACGCGGGTCTCAATGCCTTCGACTTCCAGCGCATTTTGAATGGCCATTGAATTAATTACGGTTGCAAGCATTCCCATGTAATCGCCGGTAGTACGATCCGTCCCGCTGCTTGCTCCTGCCAGACCGCGGAAAATATTTCCACCTCCGACCACCACCGCAATTTCGGCGCCCATACTGAGCATCTGTTTGAACTGTTCCGCCAAACCGGAGAGTATATCAGGATCGTGGTTGAGCGCCTTTGCTTTATTTTGAAGAGCTTCACCGCTGATCTTTATCAGGATACGTTTATACTTCATAAATTCCTTTTATGTAATCGGGCTGAAAGATTAGATCATGTAGGCTGTTGTGTAAATTTCCAATGTTTGAAAACTGTACCTTCCTGGGTTGAAAATGAAATACTTTAGATTGTTACTTGGAGCATTGATTGTCACCACCGCCTTGGTGGTTGTGCTTTTCTCAGTGAAAATCCCGAATGAATCACCGCTGCCTCAAGTTCGGGCACTATGGGTTACGCGGTTCGATTATACTACGTCCCAAGATGTTCAAAAGATCATCAACAATGTAGGGGAAGCTGGTTTTACTGATGTCTTTTTTCAGGTCCGAGGGAACGGAACGACCTTTTACCCTAGTACGTTAGAACCGTGGGCTTATGAACTTTCAGGGAACGATGTTTCGTTGCTTGGATCTGACCCGGGCTGGGATCCGCTGCAGTTGGCCATTGATACTGCCCAATCACATACCCTGAGGGTTCATGCTTATATCAATGTTCTTCCGGGATGGAAGGGATCAAAGGAACCGTTGACGACGTCCAGACAACTTTGGACGGAGCACCCTGACTGGTTCATGGTCGATTCCCTCGGACAAAAAATGCTTCCAACCGCCGGGTGGTATTCATTTGTCAATCCTGTGATACCGGAGGTCCGCCAGCATTTGCGGGGGATTGTATCGGAACTTTGCCGATATGACCTGGCTGGTATCCACCTCGACTATATCCGGTATCCTCACGATTACCATTTGGTGGCAGATGAACACTATCCAGATGCTGATGATAAAGAACTGATGCGGCATGCCGACTTTTCGTATGACTCTACTTCGCAAGGAGTCTTGTTTGAAAAATACGGATGGGATGTGTCGCAGAAAGAAATCAAACAGTTTCGCTGTGATTCAGTTACTCGCGTGGTGCGCGACATCTCTTATGTCATGCAGCGGGAAAAACCTGAAGGCTGTCTTCTAACAGCCAGTGTGATGGGAAATCCTGTGGAAGGTAAAAGCCGCGCCTTTCAGGATTCGGGATTATGGGCCCGCCAGGGACTCGTTGATTGGGTGGTTCAAATGAACTATGGAACCAAATCATTTGATCGCCATCTCGTTGCTATGAAAAAAGCGGTGGGTAAAAAGACGTTTAAAACAGCAGTCGTTGTTGGGATCTACTGTAAAAACGATCTTGATCAGATGATTGAGCAGGTTAAAATTGTAAACGCTTCTGGTTGTCGAGGATTGGCGGTTTTTTCTTACAGCCTGCTTTTTGATGAAGACCATCATCCTAAAGAAAAAGGCAGGATGCTTCTTCAGCAAATCCGGCCTTGAACGGAGAGAGCGGCAGGCTAATTAGAAGGTATCGCAAGTTCTTCTAACGGCTTTTCTTTTACTTCGATTTCCTCAACCTCGGGAACTTCTTCCTCTTCCGGTTTGTTGCGCTCAGCAAGTGCCCTCGCTTTCGCTATGGCGGCCGCGCTTTCTTCGGCCAGTCCGGCATACTTGCATGCGGTTGCATAACTCACCCATGCCAGCAAGCTGTTCGGAGCCTGTTCCGTTGCGGTTTTCAACGAGGCAACGGCATCATCAAATTCCTTAAGTAAGAGCTGGCTGTTGCCCAGACCGATCCATGCACCCGGAATTCTTCCATTACCCTCTAAGAGCAGTGAGAAGATAGCCTTTGATTCTTTGGGACGATTGAACGCCAAATAGATTTTGCCGGAACCAATCAACTCCGCCGGATTTCCTGCACGGCAATTTCCGCCCGTAGCAGCATAGTCCGATCGAGCTTTCTCCAGCTGAACCAGCCCCGCTTTTTGCACCGCAGTGTTATTGAGCAGATCGGAAAATTTTTCTTTGTTTTGAAGCAGAATGGCGGTTGTGCCGTCAAAATAGGCTAGTTTCCAAATTTGACGCGAAAGCAATGTTACAAGGCCTTGAGCGGCTGAAGGGCTGAGTGTATTAATGATGATCGCTTCAGGGCGGTAGGTTTCATAAACCGTGTCATACGCTTTTCGGTTGCCGAGCATCATGGCATTCAGGTTTTTCAAGAGTTCTTTGTCATAACGGCCCGAGCGGAAATCAATGAAGCATTTGCGGTTATATTTAAATGCAAGATATCCGCCATCTGCCGCGAAGTTGATTGTCTTTTCGGGAAAGTCGGGGTGATTGATGATTTCTTCAGCGCCAGAGGGATATAGATTTTCCTGAATTCCCAGACCGAAATTAGAAGCGCTTCCGGTCGTAACATAGGCACTGTTTCCAATAATGGGAACGAGTGAAAGAATAATCAGTAAGGTAAAAACAGCTCCGGTTGCCGGAGCAATAAGTTTTGCCTGTTTCCCCAATATATGTCCGAGCGATCCGCTAATATATTCGCTGATGGAGTTAAGGCTGAGCACGATGAATGGGAATGCCAGCACAGCAAAAAGCATGGAGGTCTGCGGTGAAGTCCAAACCAGGAACGCTCCAAAAATAGCTAGCGTGGTTAATACTGCCGGCAGCTTCTTTTTCAACGTAATCAATCCGGCAGCACCTAAGACCATGGTGAAAAGAATTAGCGGCTTCAATGCGGGAATTTGGAAGTATTCAACAAACAGGGACGACCAGTAGACCGGAGCAGGGGATTGTAGATTCGCCAGCACTTGACCGTGCAATTTCAGGAAATATGGATTCGCGACGGTAGCAACTAGCAGAGCGATTGAAAGCAAACCATACGTGCTCGCTGGAATGGAATGGTTCGTTTTCCGGGAGGAACCTTTTTTTTGCTGGGAGGCCTGCACGGCAGCCAAAGCGACAATGAATGGCCCAAATAGAAACGATCCATGCATGTTGGTCCAAAGAATCTCAATGGGAATCAATGCGCCAAATAGAATGGCCGGACTTTTTGCTGTTGTAACCAGATAAACGAAGAGGGCAATGAACAACATCATTACTACTTGAGGTCCAACGTCCAACGTCTGAAAAATAAGATGCGCGACAATGAGTAAAGCAAAGCCCTGACTCAGGCTTCCGCCCCACTTTTTTGAAACTTGAATCAAAAGAATAAAGGCGCCGAGCAACCCAACAATATTCAAAAGAATAAGGAAAGGAGCGCCACCCATATTATATGCAGCGTAGGCCAATTTGTCATAGAGATGGGTCGTGTTGACGATGGTGTCAGATTCAAGAAAAGAGATCGGGACGTTATTTTGTCCTTGTGCCAGATGAGTCCAGATTTCCGGGGTGCTTATAGTTCGAAGGCCGATAACGGCGATCATAAGAAGACCTAGAATTACGTAAATTGAGGATGCTTCAAACGGCTTCTTACTCATAACTTCTCCCTAAGTGAGTTGTTAAAGATGCTAATGTCATTAGCAAGGGTATTGCAAGTGCGATTAGGCAAAATCAGAAAAGATCGAGTTGTGAGACCGGTGCGTTCAGTTTATGCGGACGTTTCTTGGCTATCTTGGGTTGTCCGGTATCTCCAAACTCACCTTCCTCTAGATTTTTCAGAATATCGGTTGCCCGTTCTACCACAGCATCCGGAAGTCCGGCCAGTCGTGCCACCTGAATTCCATAACTCTTATCCGCTGCGCCGGGAACAATTTTCCGAAGGAAAGTAATCGAATGCCCTTTCTCTTTCACCAGCACGCAATAATTCTGGACGTTGGGCAGGGTAAGCGTCAGATCCGTAAGCTCATGATAATGCGTGGCAAACAGCGTCTTGGCTTTCATAGTCTCGTTCTTACAGAGAAACTCCGCCACCGACCAAGCAATGCTGATGCCATCGAATGTACTCGTTCCCCGGCCGATTTCATCCAGCACGATCAGGCTTTTTGGTGTGGCGTTGTTCAGAATATTAGCCGTTTCCTGCATTTCCACCATAAAGGTCGAGCGACCACGCGCGAGATCATCGCTGGCACCCACACGGGTAAATACGCGATCCACCAGCCCGATCTCCGCCGAAGCCGCGGGAACAAAACAACCCATGTGCGCCATAATTGTGATCAAAGCCACCTGCCGAATATACGTCGACTTACCCGCCATATTCGGCCCGGTGATAATAATAAGCTGGTGCGTCGCGCGGTCGAGCTTAGTATCGTTCGGAACAAAGCGCTCCGCATCAGGCATCTGCTCTACCACCGCATGGCGGCCATCGTGAATGTCCAGCCGACCATCGTCACTCATCATCGGCCGGGCATAATTATTCGAAAGGGCGCGCTCCGCAAACGTGGCCAGCACATCAACCTGTGCAATCGCCATCGCATTTTTTTGAATCGTTTCCAGATGCTCTACGGTTTGCTGACGAACCGCCGTAAAGATTTCCTGCTCCAGTCCAACGGATCGTTCCTGGGCACCGAGAATCTTATTCTCGTACTCCTTCAGTTCCGGCGTAATAAACCGCTCGGCATTCACAAGCGTCTGTTTACGCAGATACGTTTCCGGCACCTGATCCAGATAGCTCTTGCTGATTTCAATATAGTAGCCGAACACCTTATTATACCGAACCTTCAGTGACTTAATACCGGTCCGTTCGATTTCCGAGATCTGAAAATCGGCCAGCCATTTTCGTCCCATATTTGCTGCATCGCGCAGCTCGTCCAGTTCTTCGTGATAGCCTGGACGAATCACACCCCCGTCTTTCAAAAGTAGAGGTGGTTCGTCAACGAGTGCAGCATCAATCAGTGCAACCAGCTCGGGAAGCGAAGTAATATTTTTGCCCAGCTGTTCCAGGATCGTGCCCTTTTCGGAAAGTAGCGCTTTGACCATGGGCATTTGCTGAAGGGAAACGCCCATCGCCCGCACATCGCGCGGATTTCCTGCAGTTGAACCAATACGCGAAATCAGCCGTTCAACGTCTTTGATATCGCCTAAAATATCGCGCAGAGAACGAAGATAGCTTTGATTCTTCACCATTAGTTCCACCGCATCATGACGTGCATTGATCTGGTCGAGATCATTTAGCGGGCGCAATAGCCATTCCCGCAGGAGGCGTGCACCCATTGCGGTGCTGCTGGAATCGAGCACGTTTAAGAGCGTCGCTTTATAGGCCTGCCGGTTTGAATTAATCGGTGCAACGAGTTCCAGATTGGTCGCGGTGGTTTCATCCACCAGCATGTAGTCCGCCGGATTCTTTACGCGTATATTCCGAACATGGGAAAGATTGCGCCGCAGCTCCGTCTTAACATAATAGAGCACGCCGCCCGCTGCACCCAAAGCCGCCGTCATCGAAGTGCAACCAAACCCTTCCAGCGAATGGACGTCAAAATGGCGCTGCAGAAAATCGATGGCGGATGCGTTTTCAAACGTCCAGTCTTCGCAGGAGGTCAGCAAGGTATTCGTCGATTCCAAAGCAAGCTCCAGAATCATCGGGTCATTCATCTGCTCTTCCGCCACCACGCACTCTGCCGGAGCATAGCGTGCTAGGTTAGCCTGTACACTCGCAATATCGTCCGACTCCTCGATCCAGAACTCGCCCGTCGACAGATCGAGCATCGCCATGCCGAACTGCTCCTTATTACAAAAAACACTGGCCAGATAATTGTTCTGGTTCCCGTCCAGCACCACTTCGTCGAGAATCGTGCCCGGGGTAACAATACGGGTCACGGCGCGCTTCACCACGCCCTTGGCCGTTGCCGGATCTTCAATCTGTTCGCAGATTGCAACCTTCACGCCCGCTTTAACCAAACGTTCCAGATAGCCTGCCGCGGCATGGTAGGGGATGCCGCACATCGGCGTGTTATGGCGTTTGGTCAGGGTGATGCCTAGAATATCGGTGGCGATTTTGGCATCGTCGAAAAACATTTCATAGAAATCGCCCAGCCGGAAAAAAAGGATCGTATCCTCCGGCAGCTCGCGTCGTATCGACCGATACTGCGCCATCATAGGTGTTTCCTTCTTCTCCGCCATACCTCTCCCAAATTTTAAAGAAGCCAGTGTATCCAGACCGCGAAATGAATCAATACTGAAAGCCCACAGATACACTATCAGATTGACGTAGAAAGGTATTTCTGGAGGGGTAGCGTCCTCGTTGTCCGTTCAGGTGCGGCATGCAATGGGTATTGTTAAAAAAACAAGACAGGCACCGTCCTAACTACTTTTTTTAACAGAGATGCCCAGATTCGAATGGGCCGAATCAGCGTCGTCGGGATCGAAGCATCCGACGCCAGCTCGTGCGTCCCGGTCGGAGGAAACTCATCGCGTTGCGGGGCATAAAACGTACCGAAGAGCCGATCGATCACCGGAAATAGCTGTGCAAAATTACAATCGCGATGCTGCGGCAAGCGGGAATGGTGGATTCGATGAACCTGAGGGTTGATTATCCACGACTGCAATGCCCCTAGGTGCAGGCGTATATTTGCATGAGAGAAAATTAAGAAAAAAATCGAACAAACCATAACAACCATTCCGTGAACGGGCCCCAGCCCTCCGAATAAAAACAAGGTTGGCGTCGCAATCAGGATCCCTTGAACCGGAAATTCCAGCCAATAGGTACGATAGCTGGTCGTCGCATTCAGCTCGGAGTCGGCATGATGAAGTTCATGGATCGCCCAAAGGAAGGAAAACCGATGTTGCGCTCGATGGTACGCATAGAAAAGAAGATCAATGAGCAGCAGATTCGCCAATACGAGCAATACCCGAACGAACCCGTTCTCCGCATCAATCGGCATCAAAATCAGAGGGACAAAACTGTACCACAGTGCGATACCGGCCAGACCCGCAACTTTAAAGAGGACCAGAAAGATCAGATTCCTCATTCGCCCCCGAATGCTCTGCCCTGATTCTGCAGGTACCCATAACTCAATGGCTGTAACCACGGCTATGCCAACCAAGACAAAGATCATAATGAGACCTTCACTTCGAAGTAAATAGGTCCAGAGATTCAACCATGTTTCCATCAGAAACTCCCCGTAGAAACATTGCGCATATCGTACTGAGTCGCATTGGCTGAATGGTCTGATCGCATACGAAAGAGAGAACCATACCGAAAGAACCACGATCAACTATTTTCGAACCATGTCGTATTGAAACGTTCCTCACTCCTCCATAGTCGCCGAGCAGAGCAACCACAGGGATGTTATTTATGGGTAGATTGTTTTGTGGGCAGAATCTTTTTTCCCCTTTTCAGCCGTTCTGTAATTATTTTTCCATTCATTATTCTGCCTAAACTCGTCCAAATTGGCTTTTTTGATCGGGATTTAGTCAGGAACTGGGCACCTTTTTGTTTTGTTTTTCGGTGAAGCTTGGTTTTATATACGCCGCTTTTACCGAGGCAATAGTAATGAAAACGATTCAGGAAAAGATTCAGGAACTTAAACGTGAGCGCGGGGCAGTCATTATTGCCCATAACTACCAGCCTGATGAAATTCAGGCGATTGCCGATTTTACGGGTGATTCACTGGAGTTGAGCCGTAAAGTTGCTGAATTAGATGAAGAAATCATCGTTTTTTGCGGGGTCCATTTTATGGCCGAAACCGCCGCCATTCTCAGTCCGGAAAAAACCATCCTGCTTCCCGATCAGTTTGCCGGTTGCCCGATGGCCGATATGATTACCGCCGAACAGCTTATCGCCAAAAAGGCCGAGCATCCCGGCGCCGTAGTCATCACCTATGTAAACAGCAGCGCCGCAATCAAAGCGGAAAGCGATCTGTGCTGTACGTCATCCAATGCGATGAAAATTGTTCAATCGGTTCCGGCCGACAAGGAAATCATCTTTGTTCCCGATACCCATCTCGGGCATTACGTTCAGGAACAACTCGGACGGGAAATGATTATTTGGGACGGCTATTGCCCGACCCATTCCCGCATTCGCGAAGTTGATATCAACCGCGAAAAGGCAGAACACCCGAATGCAAAAATCATGGCCCATCCGGAATGTCCGCTCGGTATCCGCGAAATGGCTGACATGCTCCTCTCTACGGGTCAGATGGTCACGGTTGCAAAAGAATCGGAACACAAAGAATTTATTGTGGCCACTGAAATTGGCATGCTATACCGCCTGCGCAATGAAAACCCCGACAAAAAGTTTTATTCCGTCAGCGAGCGCGCGCTTTGCCCCAACATGAAAAAGATCGATCTCGAAAAGGTGCTTTGGGCGCTCGAAGACCTGCAGTATCGCATTACCGTTCCGGAAGAAACGGCGAAACGGGCAACCCGTTCGATCGAAGCCATGCTGGCGATCAGTTAATCGCATCTTGTTCAAGGTTCGTTATGCCGCTTCCTCCAGACCTTATTTGTAAATGCTTTCGGGTAACCGAAATGGAAATACGTTCCATTATTGCCGAAAATGATATAACAGAGATCGAACAAGTAACCGACCTTTGTAGAGCCGGCGCGGGATGCGGCGGTTGCTGGGAAGAAATTGAAGAACTCATTGAAGAGGAAGCTTCATCGAAAGTCGGGAACTAATCCCGAGCAAGCCAGGCGGACAGCATGGATAAAGCAGTTTATCTCGATCACAATGCAACCACTCCCGTTGCACCGGAAGTGCTCGACGCCATGCTTCCTTTTTTCAAGGAACAGTGGGGGAACCCTTCGAGTCTCCACACCGTAGGGAACCGAGCAAAGCGGGCCGTCGATCAGGCGCGTCAATCCGTTGCTACTTTATTAGGTGCCACCGACGCCAGCGAAATTGTGTTCACATCCGGCGGAACCGAGAGCAACAACCTTGCGCTGCGTGGCGCGGCCAAGGCCATGCGCAAACAGCCAAGGATCATTACTTCGCAGGTGGAACACGTTGCCGTTCTCGAACCCTGCGATGAGTTGGAGGTGCAAGGATTTTCCGTAAGCCGCATTCCGGTCGACTCCGATGGGCTGCCCAAGCTTTCAAAATTGAAAGAAGCGATTGATGGAGATAACGATTCTATATTGGCCAGTTTCATGTGGGCGAATAACGAAACCGGCGTGCTCCTTCCTATCTATGAATTGGCCAACCTTGTTAAAGAGGCTGATGGCATATTTCACACCGACGCAGTACAAGCCGTTGGAAAATTGCCGATCAATGTTCAGGACGTTCCTGTAGATCTACTTTCCCTATCCGGCCACAAGCTTTATGCCCCCAAAGGCATTGGGGCGCTCTACGTTCGACGCGGAACACGGATCAGCTCACAGAACAAAGGCGGTCACCAGGAACGCGGCCGGCGTGGCGGAACCGAAAACGTTCCCTATATTGTCGGACTCGGTAAAGCCTGCGAAATCGCCATGCGGCAATTCGAAGAAGATGCCTGTCGAGAAGCTCGTCTGCGTGATCGGTTGGAGCAGGAAATTCTTACCGCGTGCGAAGGGGCCGTCGTGAATGGCGGTAACTGTCAGCGCCTGCCAAACACCACCAACATTAGTTTTAAATATCTCGAAGGCGAGGCAATCCTACTCATGTTCGACGATCAGGGCATCTGCGTATCCACCGGCTCGGCCTGCCAGTCAGGATCGATCGAAGCCTCCCATGTTTTAAAAGCCATGCAGCTTAAATCGTCTCTTCTGCAGGGCGCGATTCGCTTCAGCCTTGGTCGCTATACCACTGAAGTTGAAATCGATTATGTACTCGCAACCATCCCCGGCATTCTTGACCGTCTAAAGACGTTGTCTCCCCATTACAAAAAGTAGGTTCCCCATGATGCCCAAAAACTGGATTTCCGATCTGCGTGTGTATGAACCCGGCAAACCGATTGAGGAAGTCGCGCGGGAGCTGGGATTCGACGACATTGCATCCATAGTCAAAGTCGCCTCTAACGAAAATGAACTTGGCCCGTCGCCCATGGCCATTGAAGCGATGCAGGAATCTATTTCCGAAATGCACCGCTATCCCGACGGCGGCGCGTTTTACCTCAAACAAAAGCTCGCCAATAAACTGAGCGTTACGCCCGGTCATCTCCTTTTCGGATGCGGCAGTAACGAGCTGATTGTCTTTCTCGGTCATGTCTTTCTGGAGCAGGGGAAAAACCTTGTAATGGGCGCCGAAGCCTTTGCCGTCTATTTTCTCGTTGCCTCGCTCTATCAGGCTGAAACCATCCGCGTTGCCATGCCCGACCACGTACACGACCTCGACGCCTTGCTGAACGCCATAATGCCCGAAACGCGTCTCGTGGTCATTTGCAACCCCAACAACCCGACCGGCACGATGGTCGCACCCGCCGCCATCGATGCGTTTATCGAGAAACTGCCCGACCACGTGATTGCCATTTTCGACGAAGCCTATTACGAACTCATGCCGGACGACATGAAGCCCGATGTGCTCAAACATATCCGCGCCGGAAAGAAAAACATCATCGTCCTGCGCACCTTCTCGAAAGCCTACGGACTCGCCGGACTGCGTATCGGCTATGCCGTTGCCCATCCCGAACTCATTACACAGCTTAACAAAGTCCGCCAGCCCTTTAACGTAAACGGAATGGCGCAGGCCGCCGCCATGGCCGCTCTTGACGATGTGACCCATATTGTTGAAACGCGGCAGGTGGTGTTTCAGGGATTGGAATTCTTTGAACGTAAACTTCCGAAACTTGGAATCGAAGTCGTTCCATCTGGCGCCAACTTTATCCTGTGTAAAACAGGAAATGGTCGCTCTGTATTCGAGGAACTCCAGAAACGTAAGGTGATTGCACGGCCCATGGACCCGTATGGACTGCCGGACCATATTCGCATCACCATCGGAACGCCCGAACAGAATCAGATCACGTTGGATGCTTTAACAGAGATCTTTTCGTAAGCGGGTTGACGGATTAAAGTTTGTAGGGAGCAGGCCGGGACTCCGCCATTTCCGCACCATACCCTTTACCACCTACAGCGATCATAGATCGTGGCTACACCAACTGCAATTACGACTCTCCCGGGCAAATCGATCAGAACAAAAAAAGGCCATTCGGTTAAGAATGGCCTCTTAAAGTGGTGGGCGTTGACGGATTCGAACCGCCGACCCTCTCGGTGTAAACGAGATGCTCTAACCAACTGAGCTAAACGCCCTTTCGTTCAAAGGAGCGCACATAGTACCCATTCCTTTTATTCAGTCAAGCGGTGAAAATAGAAAAAGATAACTTTTGTGATGCAAGAAGCAGAATGCAGATTTTACAGGTTGAATACGGAGTAAACCGTACTCGCTCCAGAACCCCATCCAACCCGGATTAAAGCATATACCGACTTAATCTATATTCAGCAGGTCCATAGCTGTTCGCCAATCAGATCATTGCCTGTATCCGGATGTACAGCCGCGCGTTCTTTCAGTCCTTCGAAATCATCGGCTGACCGGTTATCACAACCCAGCTTCATCAGCGCGACCAGTTCCCGACAAACCTCAGGATCAAGGTTATCGACGATTCCGCAAAACTTAAGCCGGTGCGGACTGGTCATATAATCCATGGCAGCGTCTTCACTTTCCTTCTCAGCATTATACTCCTCGTCAAAAATATTATGACATAGGGTGTATAAATCGATCAGGCCTTCAATGGTTGCTCGATGAACTTTCATAATATCCTCTTTAATTGAGGTTATGATGAACTAATGGGTGCTCAATATGGCTAACGCCCCAGATGGGTCCGAACGGCTTCGACCTTATTCCCAACGTCTTCAACGACTTTGGTCAGTTCTTCCCGGGTAATATTGAGTTCCTCTGTCCAGTATTCCACTTCGTAAAATTGGCGGAGATTGATAAGTCCTGAGTGATTAGGCGGTGGCATAAGATTTTCCCTGTTATTTGTGAGCGGATTCCCTAAGAAGTCCTAAAGAGAGGAAACCTACACAATATTCGTATATATGGACAGCGTAATCTCTTAGCCTGCGAAATTCGCCCCCATTGAGACTGTTCAATTTGCTAGAACGGACAACTTGTCCGTAGTTCCCGCCTACAAGGTCTGTATATCAAAATTGACTTTCTTCCTGTCATTATTGCGCGGAACTGCAGCTTAATCATCGTGATATTTTTTAACCGCAGGGAACAACATCGAAATCCCTATAATGCGGCAGGTAAACCGGAGGGGCGACGCCTCGTCGACCTGCGGAACGAAACCCCGCTAAACACCCATAGATATGGAGGAAAGCCCTTAAAATTGAACGTAGACACCAATTGTCATGTCTTGTTTAGAGGGTCTAAACGATAGGAGATAGCATGAAGACTCCATTTGTGCAGGTTATATTATTTATTTCTCTCAGCTTGGTGTTCGTTCTTCAGGCGGGCGCAGTTTCTCGGGATATCCAATTTAAATCCATCGACTTTGATACAGCGGTGGTGGAGTTGCATAACTTTGGGTCGAGTACGGTTTTACTCTCGGGTTGGCGGTTTTGTACGCATGACGAGAATCAGGTTCGTCAATATTCCTCGCCGAGCGGATTGAATGGAAAAAGTATGGTTGCGGGGGAGTCGCTTTATCTTCATTGGAATAATGATGCACCGGGCGGGGTGAGCAATCGGGTCAACATTAGTGGACTCGGTAGTTTTGCAACTCCGTTGGATAGCGGGCCATTTGGTTTGGGATTGTTCCTTAGTTCCAGTTTTACGAGCGGCAGCGCGATGGTTGATCATGCTCAATGGAGTATCAATGGGGTCGATAACACCAGCGCAGATGAGCGGTCAGACGAGGCCGAAGCTGGCGGATTATGGGTGGATCAGTCGAAATGGATTTCGATTTCATTAAACACGAGCCAGCTTTTGTTGACCGATGCTTCAGCTGGAGCCCTGCACAGCCCGGCTGACTATTTAGCTGTTCCGGATTTTTCCATCGATGCTGTGCACGTGTTGACTAATGGCGGTCTGCAGATCGGCTGGGAAATACCTAATCATACCGAGGTGGTGGTGTTATCGACGACCAATTTGCTAGCGGTTTTCAAGCCGACCCATACGAATGCCGTTATTTCGGGTGCAACATTGCTGACAGATGTTCTTTACACGAACAGTGCCTCAGCCTCATCAAGATTCTTTTCCTTGCAGGCAACGATTGGGAAGTAGCTTTTATTTCAAAGTTTCCAGCCCCCCGCTTATTCGATGCTCTCTACTCTGCGTGAGATCAACGGATGGTGTACATGTTCTTCCGTTGCTAACTATGGAGCGGGTTCTTCTTGTCGGAATCGTTAACGCTTTCTACTGTGGCTCCCGTTTTAAAAAAGGAACTTAAAATGCGTGATTTACCAAACTGCGTTAAATGCGATTGTGAATATACCTATGAGGACCGGGATAGGATGGTCTGCCCGGATTGCGCGCATGAATGGGTTCCGGGAAACGATGAGTCCGAATCCGTCGATACTGAGCCTACGGTGCTGGATGCCAATGGTAATGTTTTGGCGGATGGCGATTCGGTTACGATTGTTAAGGGGCTGAAGGTTAAAGGCGCCCAGTCGGATCTGAAGGTCGGCACCAAGGTCAAAAGCATTCGCTTATGCGAAGGAGACCACAACATCGACTGCAAAATCGCAGGATTCGGTGCCATGAAGCTGAAGTCGGAGTTCGTGAAGAAGGCCTAATGTACTAGGTATTTCGCATCTGGAACATGCAGATGCTTCCGGCAATGGCGGCATTGAGGGATTCACAGGCTGCGGCCAGTGGAATGGTTATTTTGCGTGTTGCGCGCTCCATAAGCTCTTCGGAAACGCCGTGGGCTTCTGATCCCACAACCAATACGTTCTTCTTACCAAACGTTGTTTCATAGAGACTGTCCCCGTCGATGCCCGTGGTGACGCACAGATCGTAACCGTGCTCCACCAGCTCACAAATATCTTCAGATCCAACATTCCATACATTGCAAAAGGCGAAAGTGCCCATGGTGGATCGAATTACCTTGGGATTAAATGCCTCGACACAGTCGCCATAGAGAAGAACGCCGTCGAATCCGACTCCAACCGCAGAGCGGATGAGGGTACCGAGATTGCCGGGGTCGCGCAGATTGTCGAGCAGGAGATAGTTTCCCGTATCTGGAACATATTCAAAGGGGTAGGGCGTGTGCCGCACAACACCAAGTATGCCCTGTGCATTCTGAACCTCAGAAATTTTTTCAAATACAGGTCCTGAAACGCTAATAATCTCAGCGGAAGCGGGCAGTCGACCTTGTTGTTTCCATTCCGAAGAAACGACGACCTTCTCTACGCTATACTGCCGACTTTCGTGCTCCAGCAGGGTTTTGAGCCCGCGCCACCCTTCAATAATGAAGGTGCCGCTTTCCTGCCGTACTTTCTTCGAGGAGGCCAGTGCACGTAGATGCTTTACGACAGGATTGGTTGATGATGTTATTTCTTTGCTCATGGCGGCTTGGAAATTAGCCGAGGGGGTATTAGATTGGCGAGAGTTTTGCGGAAGAAACCATAATGGAAAATGACCTGATCAATCAGCTACCCCAATCGGCCTCGGTTATAACCGAGGCGCCCTTGCGGAACTATACCTCTTTTCAGCTGGGCGGCTCATGCCCGGCACTAATCAATTGCCCGGATGCCGATACACTGGCGTCCACGGTAACATTACTGGCTACGGCCAACGTCGATTTCATTGTTATCGGACAAGGCTCCAATTTGCTGATTTCCGATTCAGGGATTGACTCTGTTGTTTTGCGATACTGTTCTGAAGACAATCCGGATGTTGAGTTTGATGGATGCCGCATGCGTGTTTCAGGTAATACACTCCTGGATGATCTGGCCCGGCTGACGATTGAACGTGGCATGGGTGATATTTCATATTGCAGCGGTATTCCTGGTACGGTCGGCGGGGCCATTGCTGGGAATGCGGGTGCGTTCGGACAGCAGATCGGCGATGTTCTGGAATCGGTTCGGTTGATGGAGCTCGATGGAAAGATAAAAGAGGTCAATGCCGAGGAACTTAACTTTGAATACCGTTCTTCGGTTTTAAAACAAACCGGTGCGGTAGTGCTGGATGCCTTGCTAAAATTAAAATCGGCTGACATCCCAACCATGCGAAAAGAGCGGGAACGGATCCTTGAACTGCGCAGTACCAAACACCCCGAGTGGAAAACTATGCCCTGCGCCGGTAGTATATTCCGTAATGTGGAACCCACCTCGGCGGCGGATCGCCGCCAGGCGGCAGGATGGTTTCTGGAGGAGGCGGGTGCAAAACAATTCCGAGTTGGCGGCGCGCACCTATTCGAGAAGCATGCCAATATTATCATTGCCGGTCCGGATGCAACGGCATCGGATGTTTATCAGCTGACAGAAAAGATGATTGCCGCGGTCCGCGAAAAATTCGGGTTTTTACTCGTTAGAGAGGTCAAATTGATCGGTGAATTCTAATGGTCGCTCGTGAATTGACTCCGCGCGTCTTTTAATAGCGCTTGCTAAGCGCATAACGCACAAGGTACTAGTTGGCATTCAATGCTTAAAAATTATCAACCCATGAAAAAGGAAGATCCCTCTGAAAAACCAAAACGGAGGGTCAGTAGTGTGCGACCGCTCACAACGGACGAACGCGCTTCATTTGTAATTGTTTCCCTCTACATGGTTCTTTTCTGCATGACGGCCTTTTTATATTGGGATTTTCTTATTCTTAAAATCATAGGTGTGTCGATGGCCGTTAGCGGCTGCTTTTTGTTTGTTGCTGCGGTGTTTAATACGGAAGCTCGTTCCGAGAGTAATTCGATCCATCCGTTTCGATCTTACCTGATGAGCTTTTTCTTTGTGCTTACCGTTTTATTTGTACTTCGTTTTGTTGGCGGGATTATTGAGAATTTTTTCCTTTCAGTGGTGGTGCTTTATGCGGGTCTGATTATTTCGCTTATCGTATTCAGAAAGGCGATGGTTCAGGTTGTCACAGCCATGCTGGCGCTGATTTTTCTATTTGTGACCATCAATAATTGGGCGGCTGTGCTGGATGGAAGAATGGAATTCAAGGATGCCGTAAAACAGTGCGGCCATGCGGTCTTTCAGATCGGCCCGATTCAGGATGTCACCAACATGCTGATTGCCGGAAACTATATGACGTATTTGGGTAAGGTTAATTATCGTGATACCCAGATTAATATACTCGCAACCCGTCAGGTTGCGGGAGCGGAAGACGACGAACTTAAAAAAACCAGGGCACTACTCGATTTTGTCAGCAATGATATTCACTATGTTAGCGACCCAAACGACGGTTTTGAATATGCAAAAAATCCGATCACCACGTTGATTGCCGGTGGCGGTGATTGCGAAGACCAGGCCCTTGTTCTATGTTCGCTGCTGGAATCGGTCGGTGTTAAGACCTATATCGCCTTTACTGACGATCATGTCTTTGCACTGGTTCGGTTCAGCTCCAAATATGAAAATCTGGCACCAGCCCATATCTATATTGATAATATTCCATGCTACGCACTCGACCCTGCAGATCCCGGAGCTTTTATTGGCCGAAGTACGGCCAAACCGGAACAAATAAAACGTGTTTTTGATGTGCGCCGCAGGATACCCGTTCAGTTTTATCTATTTTCTAACAATGGGTGAATTGCTCATTGGGTACGCTTTCCAATCCTTGGTAGAAGTGATAGAAATCTCCTAATCATTAGAAGGATCACATTATGCCCATCCGCGAATATATGGCAGTTAATGCCGAAAAATCATGCCGGCACTGTAAAGAAGGCTTCGAAGAGGTCGAAACAATGGAAGCCGAAGCAAAGGAATCTTGTCCACGTTGCGGTGCTGCAATCGCTCGTCAATTCTCTGCCGCCAGTGTGGGTTCTTCCCAAAGCGGACTACACGATCGCGCCAAAAATGCCGGATTCACCACCTATGGGAAGACGGGAATGGGCGAGTACGAAAAGAAGTATTAGTAGGTTGAATTACGGGGCTCCGATGGCCTTCTAAGGTTTCATTTACATGGACAAGCTGGACGGACAAATTGAGCGGGTCGTTTTCCGAAATGAGGAAAACGGCTTTTGCGTTTTAAGGGTGAAAGTACGCGGGCACAAGGAATTGATCACCGTTACCGGAACGGCGTCTTCCGTAAATCCGGGCGAATGGCTGGCGGGCGATGGCGAATGGCTGACCGACCCGCGGCATGGACGCCAGTTCAAAGCGGATAAGATGCGCATGTCCAAGCCGGATACCCTGGAGGGCATCGAAAAATATCTCGCTTCCGATCTCGTTAAAGGCATCGGCAAGGAATATGCCTCCCGTCTCGTGAAGACATTCGGCCGCGATGTTTTCGATGTTATAGAAAACTCTTCTGGAAAACTGCTAAAAGTCGAAGGGATTGGCAAGCTACGCAAGGAGCGGATCAAGCAGGCATGGGATGAACAGAAAAATGTGCGTATAATCATGTCGTTCCTGTTCAGTCACGGAATCAGTACAACGCGCGCTTTTCGGATTCATAAGATCTATGGTGATAAAGCCATCGAAATTGTTCAGCGCGATCCTTATTGCCTGGCGCGAGACATTCGAGGCATCGGTTTTCTGATTGCCGATCAGGTTGCTATGAAGCTCGGAATCGCCAAAGAATCCGACCTGCGGGCTCGAGCCGGACTTGAGTTTGTATTAGGCGAGCTCACATCCAATGGGCACTGCGCCTATGTGCGAAACGACCTACTTTCCCGGACCGCAGAACTGCTTGAAATCGATCTGGATATTGTTGAACGCGCTTTAGACTTTTCCGTTCAAGAGAAACGGCTGATCCTTCGATCCGATGCGCTGGGACGTGATCTAATCTATTTGCCCAAGCTGTACTTTGCCGAAATTGAACTGGCTAAAAAGTTACAACTTTTGGCTAGAGGAAAACATCCCTGTCCGCCCTTTGATTTTGAAAAGGCACTCGCCTGGGTACAGCAAAAGTCAAACCTCGAACTGGCCAATGCTCAGCGCACTGCACTTAAGACCTCTATTGAATCAAAAGTTATGGTGATTACCGGCGGCCCCGGTGTAGGGAAAACCACGCTTGTTAATTCGGTGCTGATGGTGCTTAAGGCAAAAAAAATGAGAGTCTCACTTTGTGCTCCGACCGGTCGCGCGGCCAAGCGCATGGCTGAAACCACGGGCATGGAAGCCACGACGATTCATCGACTGCTTAAATTCAACCCGGGAACAGGCGGCTTTATTCATCGAGCCGATAATCCTCTCGAATGCGATGTGCTCATCGTTGATGAGTCGAGCATGATTGATGTCGTGCTGGCTTCGCAATTGATGGATGCTGTTCCGCTCCACGCGGCCGTTGTAATCGTCGGCGATGCCGATCAGCTTCCATCAGTCGGGCCGGGCAGAGTGCTTCAGGATATTATCCTTTCCAAAACAATACCGGTTGGACATCTTGATGAAGTCTTTCGGCAGGCGGCCACAAGCAGGATCATTACAAATGCCCATAAGATCAATCAGGGGCAGATGCCGGAATTTCCCGAAGAAGGTGAAACGAGTGATTGCTACTTTGTTGAAGCCGACGATCCCGAAAAAGCATTGAAGCTTGTCGGAAAAATGATCAAACAATCCATTCCCCATAAATTTCATTTTAATCCGATGGAAGATATCCAGATTCTGACACCAATGCAAAAAGGGGAGTTGGGCGCGCGCAATCTAAACGTGACATTGCAACAGCTGTTAAACCCGCGCGGCGACGAAGTGGAACGGTTTGGCATTACCTACCGTACGGGTGACAAAGTAATACAAACGGAGAACGACTACGATAAGGATGTCTACAATGGCGACATAGGCCGCATTCTTTCCATCGATATGAAATCCTCAGAGCTGGTAATCGAGTTTGATGGACGAAAGGTAGTTTACGATTTCAGGGAGCTGGATGCGTTGGTCCTTTCCTACGCCATTACCATTCATAAAAGTCAGGGAAGTGAATATCCGTGTGTATTGATCCCGCTGCATACCCAGCACTACATGCTATTGCAGCGAAGCCTTATCTACACGGCCATTACTCGAGCCAAAAAACTGGTGATTGTACTCGGCACCAAGAAGGCTCTCAACCTGGCTGTCACCCGAGCAGATTCCCGCGACCGCATCACAACACTCAATGAACGCCTGAAAGAATATAGTTAAGTCGAACTACTGGTCATCATTTGTAAGCCCGAAGCTTCGCATGCTTACTATTCAGCTTGAATTCTTCCGTTAAATAAAAAAACGCGCCTACCAAAGTTAATAGACGCGTCGTATGTCTCCATATTCTAAAACACCATCTATAGGATATCTGCTGTCATATCGACCGGAGTCTTTTCGAGGTGCCAGATATCGTCGCTGTAGTCCTGAATTGAACGATCGGATGAGAACCACCCCATGCGGGCTACGTTAAGGATGGCCATTTCCGCCCATTTGCTAGGCTTACCGTAAAGTACATCCATTTCATCGTTACATTTGATGTAGTCTTCATAGTCGGCAAGATAGAAGTAGAAATCGCCATGCTCGGTAACCTCGTTGTAGAGATCCTTGAATAAATCAGGTTGTGACTTATCAAATACGTTATCGCGAATAGCCTCCAGCACCTTCCGTAGATCAGCAGATTTCTCTACGTAGGACCATGGGCTGTAGCCCTTCTTACGTAGCGCGGACAGATCTTCGGTTTTATTTCCGAAGATGAAGATGTTTTCGTCGCCCACATGCTGGGCAATTTCGACATTGGCACCATCGAGGGTTCCGATCGTCAGCGCACCATTGAGCGACAGTTTCATGTTGCCCGTTCCGGAAGCTTCAAGACCCGCAGTGGAAATCTGTTCTGAAACGTCAGACGCCGGGATTATTTTTTCAGCCAGCGATACATTGTAGTCGGGCAGGAAAATCACCTTCAGGCGACCAGCAACATCAACATCGTTGTTAATGCACTCGGCCATGGTGTTGATTAATTTGATAACTGACTTCGCAATCAGATACGCCGGAGCCGCCTTGGCTGCAAAGATGAAGGTTCTGGTCTGCACCTTGGCTTTTGGATTTTCTTTGATCTTATTGTAGAGGTGAATGATGTGCATGACCTTAAGCAACTGACGCTTGTACATATGCAGGCGCTTGATCTGTACGTCGAACATCGAATCAGGACTGACCTGATATCCCGTCAATTCCTTGATGGTTTCACAAAGAGCAACTTTGTTGTCGCGCTTGATTTCCATAAACGTTTTCTGAATGGATTTACTGCTTGCGGAATCTTCAAACTCTTTAATGAGTGAAAGATCCTTCTTCCAGTCGTCACCGATGTTATCGCAGATCAAGTCGGTTAGGGCAGGGTTCGCCTTGAGTAACCAGCGACGATGCGTAATGCCGTTGGTCACGTTGGTGAACTTTCCGGGGTAAACCTGATCGAACTCGGGCATGGTATTGGTGCGGAGCAATTCAGAGTGCAAGGCGGAAACGCCGTTGACCTTATTGCTGCCAACCACGCAAAGATTGGCCATACGTACCTGCTGGTATGGTCCTTCTTCGATGATGGAAACTTTGCGCATCAAATCGCCATCACCTGGGCAGGCGATTTCCACTTTTTGCAGAAAGCGATGGTTAATTTCGTAAATGATCTGCATATGGCGAGGTAATACGCGTTGCAACAAATCGACCGTCCATTTTTCGAGGGCTTCCGCGAGCAGTGTATGATTCGTGTAGCAGAATGTATCAACGGTGATTTCCCATGCCTTATCCCATGGAATTCGTTCTTCATCGTGCAGGACACGCATTAGTTCAACAATGGCGAGGGTTGGATGCGTATCGTTTAGCTGCACCACGTTTTTCTCTGCAAACTTATTGAAGTTTTTATGCACCTTCTTGTAACGACGGATGATGTCACGCACAGAAGCAGATGCGAGGAAATATTCCTGAATCAGGCGCAACTCTTTTCCGGCGTACGTGTAGTCAGAAGGATAAAGCACCTTGGTAACATTTTCAGCCCAGTTCTTTTCTTCGACGGCGCGGACATAGTCGCCCTGATTGAAAACATCAAGACGGAACCCTTCAGCAGGCTGTGACTTCCAGAGGCGGAGCATGTTCACCGTGTTAACGTGGTACCCGATGATTGGAACATCGTAGGGGACCGCTTCAAACACCTGGTAATCTTCCCAGACATCCGCAGCACCTTTGCCGGGTTGGAAGTTTTTCCTTACGCGGCCATAGACGCAAACGGGCAGGGTGTATTCAGGACGAATCAGTTCCCATGGATAACCACGTGCCAACCATTCGTCCGGTCGTTCCCGCTGCCAGCCGTTGTCGAATTCCTGACGAAAAATACCGTGTTCGTAACGAATTCCATACCCATATGCCGGAAGTTCTTTGGTGGCCAATGAGTCGAGGTAGCAGGCCGCCAGTCGACCAAGACCGCCATTACCGAGGCCAGCTTCGACGTCAAGGGCGAGCACTTCTTCAAACGTAATATTTAGTGGTTTGAGTGCATCAGAAGCCATATTCTCAATACCTAATGCATAGATATTGTTTTCAAGCATTTTGCCGATTAGATATTCCATCGAGAGATAGTTAACGCGTCTTACATCGTCAGCCAGGTACTGACGTTGTGTTGCGATAAATCCATCCACAGCCATATCACGAACAGCATGCGAAAAACACATCATCTTGTCGAACGTCGTGGCTGCGCTGAGATCTTTTCCTCTGCTGTATTTGAGATGAAAGAGAGAACGTTTTGTGAGTGATTCCGCACTTATTTTGTCTTTAAAATGTGTCATTTATTTAAATTTCCAGTTAGTTAATCGCTCTACAGTGAGCTTGTAGATAGCCCACTAAATAACCTGATGCAAGCCTTGTTGGCCTTTTATAGTCACCACAAATAATGATTACAATTATGCGCCTAAGATCTGGGTTTATTACATAAAAAGTTATTTTTGTATGGTAGGTATAACTAACGTTTGACCAACCTTGAGATCGCGGGGAGCTTTTAGTGTATCCTTATTGGCTTCAAGAATGATTTCCCAGTCAGCGGAGTCACCGTAAAATTTGGTGGCGATCTTAGTGAGGTTGTCACCGGCGACCACATGGTAGATCTGATGTTTGGGTGTAGAATTTGATTTTGGAGCTGCCTGAGCTACAGATTTCGGAATGGTCTCAGTAGCGGTTTTTGTTACGGTCGGAGTCGATGTAGATATAGTTTTTCCGCCGTTCAGGGCCGAAGCCAACTGGGCCTTAAGTTCTGCGTTTTGCTTGATGAGCTGGTTTCGATCCTGAACAACCTGTTTAACTTCAGGCGAATTATTAATCAGCGTGTTGGCCAGCGCCTGCGCAACTTTTAGTTTTTGTTCTTCAATAAATTGAGTCTTCTCCGCATCCGGGCGTAGTTCGATGTATCGATCATAGTGGTAAATTGCATGAATGTAGTTAACTTTGTGTTGCTGATAGATCAAGGCTAGATCCAGATGAGGACGAGCCATCAGCGGTTCATTTTCAAGAGCCTGTTTGAATGCAGCCACGGCTTCATCCCATTTTCCTTCTTCCATGTAGGCTTGCCCGGATTTAACGAAAGGGTCCCGCTCTTCGCGTTCTTCCATGGATTGAATGTTTTTACCGCAACCGGTTATTGCGAGCAGGGCCACGAACAAAGGTATATAAATTTTGCGCATCGGTATTTCCATCCTTCTTAAGGGTTAAGCGCTGGAGTATACCGAGTGGCTGCTTTGAATCCCGAGCTAAATTTCTCAATTATTTCGCCTTTTTTTCCGCGAATTAAGATCATGGCTTCAACTCCCGGTTTTTGTTCGACCCAGAGCAGTCCCTGCTGATCTCCCATAACAAACAAAGCGGTAGCAATGCCATCAGCATCCATGCAGGTGGGTGCAGATACCGTTACGCTGGCGGTGTCTGACAGTACGGCGTATCCGGTTCGCGGATCCAGAATATGCGAATACAGAATATCATCTTCCTGTATATAATTCCGGTAGTCCCCGGATGTGGCAACCGAACCATGGGTGATATGGAGGATACCCTGCAACCGCTCGTCCATTGGATTGGTAGTTGGATGCTGGATGCCAATTTTCCATGGAACACCTTCTGGATTCAGTCCGCGGACGACAACTTCACCACCAATTTCGGCAAACCAATTTTTATAGCCCATATCATTTAGAATTACTCCGATCTCATCTACGCCATAGCCCTTGGCAATGGCTCCCAATGCCAATGAAAGGCCCGGCTCTGATTTTCTTAGTTCAGATGCCGCATTGATACCAACTTTTTTCCATCCTGTTACGTTCCGGGTTTTAGAAATGTCCTCGGGTGAGGGGACCTGTCGAACATCGCCCTCACTGCCAAATCCCCAGAGATTAAGTAGAGGCTGGAGTGTGGGGTCGAATGCACCATCTGTCGCCCGACTTAGCTCGAGTGCCTGACGCACTACGGTTGCAAATGATTCGGAACACAGGACGGGGTCAGTCGACTCCTGTTTATTAAACCGTGCGATTTCGCTCTTCGGATCCCATGTCGACACCTGCCTGTTTATTTCCGTCAACCTGGTTTCGATACGGGCATGCAGCATCTTAAGCTCGCGCTGTTTTATTTTTCCAACAATCCTTACGCTATAGCTGGTGCCCATCGTCTCGCCCCAATGGGCGGGATTTTCAATGGTGCCAGAACGTAAAATTCCGCCAACGCCCAAAAACACAATGAGGGCAAGGCCGACTATCATTTGGATGATTTTTTTGCGGGGCATTAAACCTTGGCCACAGCTTCAATTTCGACCAATGCGCCCATGGGCAGTCCGGCAACTTGAACTGTAGAGCGAGCCGGGGCATTTTCTTCGCCGAAGTATTCAGCATAGATTTCGTTTAGAACCGGGAAGTCTTTCATATCAGCGAGGAAGACGGTGGTCTTAATTACATCATCGAGCGTGCTACCGGTTTCTTCGACAACGGCTTTCAGGTTTTCTAGAACCTGAATGGATTGTTCGCGAATTCCGCCGGGAACGAAGACGCCGGTTTTCGGATCGATTGGAATCTGGCCGGAAGTATAAAGCAAGTGTCCGCTTTTAACGGCCTGATTATAAGGGCCTATCGGGGCAGGAGCATTCGAGGTATTAATGATATGTTTCATGGTGTTCCTTCCTTTTTACTATCTGATTTGGCGCTGGTTACTTCGGCAACGGATTGCAAAAGCATACCTAGACACGACTGGGCCGTTTTTTCAAGTTCTTCGGAATTAAGGATTCCAACACAATAATGGAATAGGAGCGGCGATTGCTTGCAGTTGGCACGTAGCGACCAAAGTGCCGACTGGAAGGTGGCTTCGAGCATCCCGGCGCGGTACACCTCCAACTGATCAGAATCCAGTTCGCCGGTTTTTATTTTTTCAAGTGTTCCAAGATAATCGGCCAGATTTAACGAGGTCACCAACTGCCTGATCGGTTTAATGGTGCCGGTAGCAAAATATTCAGCCCATAGCATATCGATTTGCTTGCCGGTCATGATGTCATCGTATGGATCAGGAATGCGCCCGGATTCCATAACGCGCTGAATGGCTTTCAATTCTCCCGACAGCTTCGGAAGTTTATCCGTCTTGTTCATCAAAGCTAAAACAAGAATCGTGTCTCGTTGATGTTTCAACGAAGCACTGGGGAATCCTTCGAGCAAATGTGGAATCAGATAATCGTTATTTTCAAAGATCGTTTTATAAAACCAGATCGCCGACCAGATGGGTTCGTTCTCTTCCGTGAAAAAACTGTGCTCAGTCTGCAGAAAAGAAGAAAGCGCACGAGATGGACTTGGAACCGCCGCGTAGGTTAAAAATAACTCTTCCTGCACCGCCTCCGTCATTTTATAAACGGAATACTTATTCTGCTCTATAACAACAGTCTGCCGATTTGTTAAACTGGAAACGTGGTCGTACGCCGTGACGTTGATGGTGTATTCGCCGTAAGGATCTTCAGAGTCAAAACAAAGATTCAGAACCGCATGACTGGGAATTAACTCAGAAACGGATGCTTTTCCGTCGTGACCAGCACAGCCTTTAATGGATTCATTGATGGAACCATCCGGGCGGACCAGTTCGAAGTCGAACGTAATATTGGCATTGCCGTTTGTGTCGATTCCGTAGTTCTTAAAGAAGGGAATGATCCGAAAATATTCCCCTTTGGCCACACGACTGATTTGGTTGATTTCAGGTGCAAACGGTTGAGGAACGGCATACCACCAATCCATGGATACATCCTGCCGTGTGAGGGCAATCATATACTCGAAAGGCTCGGCAGCAGCACTGCACGCCAGTATCAGCATTGATAGCAGGGCACCCTTCATTCTTTTTCTAATTCGGTAATAACATTCAAATCGGCTTTAGAGTAGGGCAGCTTCCGGAGATTTAAAATTTCCAGCCACTGGAATTCCTGACACTGGATCGGGCGTGGGCGTCCGGATTTTATTTTTGCGTAGTAGGTATGCATCTCCATGGTGAAGTGACTGTACGCATGTTTTACGGTTGTAATAAATTCACCGACTTCCACATTAATTCCCAGTTCTTCCTTCAGTTCGCGAACGATACATTGTTGAATGGTTTCGCCTGATTCCTGCTTGCCTCCTGGAAATTCCCATAGTCCGCCGAGCATATCTTTTTCGAGGCGCTGGGCCACCAGCACGTTACCTTTTTTGTTTGTGACAACAGCAGCGCCAACGATTATGTGCGGCACCTTCTTCTTTGGTGCAACAACCGGGTAATCGGTCGGCCGACCCGATTGATGACCCAGACAAACAGTCGACATCGGGCAGTCTTCGCATTGCGGATTCCGAGGAATGCAAATGGTGGCACCCAGTTCCATCATCGCTTCGTTAAAGTTGCCGGCATCGCCTTTTACCAGCAGATTATCAGCGAGCTGCTGCAACTCTCTTTTTGCGGCAGTAGATTTGGAATCTGTTGTGTATGCAAAAATACGGGAGAGAACACGGATGACGTTTCCATCAAGCACAGCAAGATCAAGGTTGAAGGCTAGCGAGCCAATCGCAGCTGCAGTATAGCTTCCAATCCCGGGAAGCGCCTGAATATCCACGGCCGTTTTTGGAAAACGACCGTTCCAATCGTTCGAAATAATCTGTGCGGCTTTGTGCAGATTGCGGGCGCGGGAATAGTAACCAAGCCCCTCCCACATTTTCAGCACATCCTCCTGAGAGGATTCAGCCAACGATTTCAAAGAGGGGAAGCGTTTCATAAACCGGTGAAAATAGGGGGTAGCCTGATCCACCCGCGTCTGCTGAAGCATCAGCTCAGAAATCCAAACACGATAGGGCGTACGATTGTTTCGCCAAGGCATGCTGCGTTTATTGGCCGCAAACCACGGAAGCAGAGATTTTTTTACCGCACGTTTCGTTTTGTTTAAATGTTCCATAGATAATAAAATACGTCGTTCTTTGAGAAATGAATGCGAGATTAAAGGATTTGGATCGGCATTGTTCGCGCGATTAGAACTTATTGATCCATTCGTCGGTGAGATAAGTTTTGGAACTGGCCTTTTTGTCCACAATTTCAGATTCGTACTTCACGATAACAATCCACCCGGCACTCTCTCTTCCCATACCGTTTTCCTTATCATCCTTGTTACCTGAATAATTTGAATTAGCCCTACTCACGGTTACTTTTTCGACAACAAATGGTTTGGAAGAAACCTTTTCCTGTATCCTTGAGCGTGCGTTCACGCTAACTTTCTTTGTTCCGCTGTCGGCAATGCTTACATTCTCGCCGGCAGTTGATTCCCCAAGAAAGTACCAAGCAAGTGTATAGAAGTCTTCGTGCGTCGTATTGTTCGCAATCGTTATCTGTAGGTTTTGAATTTGAGTATAGGTCCGCGTCGTGGTCGTAATGGTTGTTGAATTGCCTGTCTTTTTATTTTCACGCTCTTCTTCCTCCACATCTCTGTCCGACTTTTTAGTCAGCTTGGAAGAAACGCTGAGACTGGCATCATGCGTATTGGCCTGCTGTTCAGCAACACCTTCAATGTGTAGCTGTTCTTTATATTCTCTCGTTTTTTTCAAGGCTTTTACATGAGCATAGTCTTCGGGGAAAAAATATGCGCGTGATGATTCGTGCAGAATTGTTCGTTTGTAGGTGACCATTTTCGTATCAGTCATAAGTGTTATTGAATCAGCATTTAGCTTCATGAGGATACCCGAACGAGCCTGACCTATCGCAAGCTTAACACTTACTTCCGAGCCCAGTTGAGGAGGCCGGAAGGTTTGGACTATTTCAACTTTTTGCTCTTCGTAATACGCCTTAAGATCTTCGGCCGCGTTGGAGGATGCAATCGTAACAGTCAGGATCAGCAGTGCTCGTAATAATATATTAATCGTGTTCATGGGTCTCTTTTCCGATGAGTTATAAGATTAAACGTTTTCTAATGGCACCATCTGGACAATCTGTATTTTCCGATGTGTAGCGGAATGGATACGTAACGTATAACCGGGAGCATCAAGAATTTCTCCGGGCACCGGAATACGACCCAGCTCCGAAAAAACATAGCCCCCAAGCGAATCATATTCATCGCTCTCAGGAAGTTTGGCATCAAGCTCTTCGTTCAATTCATACAATGGCATACGCGCATGAACCATAATAGAGCCATCTGGTCGACGGTGCAGTTCTTTTTCTTTCAAATCATATTCGTCTTCAATTTCGCCGACAAGCTCCTCGATAACATCCTCCATTGTTACAAGACCCTCGGTACCCCCATATTCATCTACTACCAGCACCATCTGCGATCGAGAGTTCTTCATCAGCTGCAATAGATCATTAAGCGGCATGGTTTCTGGAATATATTCCATTTTCTTGGCTATTTGACTGATGGGATTTTCACCATCAATACCAGTCACCAGCCTCAATAGATCTTTTACGTGCACCATGCCCACAACATCGTCAATGTTTTCATGGTAAACAGGAAATCTTGAGTGACGGGATTCTTTCACCTGTTCGATGCATTCATTCACGGTCAGCGAGTCCTTGATGCCGCTGATGTCGATTCGAGGGGTCATGATTTCACGTGCCACGGTTTCCCCGAATTCGAAAACGCTGCGAATGATCTCTCGCTCTTCTTCTTCGAGTTTTTCCTCATCGCTCTCTTCAATTAAATTTTTTATTTCATCTTCGGTAGACGGGCGATCGTCATCATCGGATGTCGACATAACATGACGAAGCAATCGATCTTCTATAAATTGAAGAGGCCAAACAAATACATACATAATGAGTGTCAGTGTTCCTACGACTGGAAGAGCGCCAAGAGAGATACGATCTGCATAACTTTCAGAGAGAACATGCGGGATGACCCGGGCAATCAGCATGTAGACCAATGAGAGCAGAAAAAGTATTCCGATCATAAACCACAACTGGCAGTCGCGCAGTGCCAGATAAAATAAAATAAAAGTGCCGATGGCCGTAAGCGTGAGAAGCAACCTTGCTGTTTTACAGAGCAGATCCCACCGGGACTGCCAGAATTCAAGGAGTTTTATTTTTCGGGTAGTGCGCTCGAGTAATCGGGGAACCCCTGCATCGCCGGTAAAGCGTAACGATGTAAAGATCGTGGCTAGCAGGCAATTCAATGCCAAAGTTACTAAGCTATAGGTAAAAAAATCGGTATTTATATGGTTCATTTAATCCAAGGGTAGAATCCTTAATCCGGAAGTCGAAAACTACTTCCAAGCCTGAGGAGACTAAAGCGAATGCCTTGTTGCATTGCCAGACAATCCGAAGTTGAATTGCGGCATGGTTTTTGAAAGTGAACAGATCTTCCCGGGGGGTCGCTCATTGGATCAATATATAGAAATGTTTGCCCCAACAGAGTTCGATCAGGGAAAACGAATTCTGGGATGTGGTGATGGCCCAGCCAGTTTAATGTCGAATTGACCAAACGCGACGGCAAGGTTCTCTCAATCGATTCAATTTACCGCTTCAGTCGAGTTGAAATTGATGAGCGTATTCATGAGCCTGAATCCGTTAGATAATTTCTTATGAATAATAGTTACCTGTTGGTCTAGAATGACTAATATAGCCGTTCGCTAAAACAAAAAACCAACCCAACAGGTGAGGAAATGAAACACTATAAGCCAAGACCGGCAAGGGCGAACTCAACTCAACCAGCGGAAATCATCTTGCTAAAGGTGGCATGCTTGCAACTAACATCAACATCCAGCTTGATGCCTTTGAAGATCAGTACGGCAAAAAAAGGGGTCTGCGGTACGTTCTTAAAAACCACTTTTCTTATACGCTAAAAGATGAATAAACCATTCGTCTTTCGGATGTGGATACGGTTCCTTATGAGACAAAAAAAGGAACGGTTCGGCTAAAAGAGATCATCATGTTTTACAAAATCATTCCACGCGGTACGCCGGAATTGCCTGTGCTGGTTTTGGTGGATGAAGCTCATACTCATTTCCCGCAAAGTGCTCATCGTGGCTTACCTGACGAAATCTTGCACTTCCTGACGCTTTCCCGGCATGCCTGTGTACATTGTATTTATCAGTCGACATCACTGTCATCCCATAGCATTTAAATAAAAAGGCTGGTATGTGCCGTCTAAATCCTCCACTCGGAGGGTATGAAAAAACAAAGACAAAAACACAAACCAGCCGGACATAGGTATACAACCTTGAAGCA
>JAZGFK010000094.1:0-45885 GCA_036479375.1 Pontiella sp.
TTCAGCGCTCCCGATTCTTCCAAATATTGGAGAAAGCCTTGGGTATAGGTATAGCACACCTGATTCGTCATTTCCGACGCAAGCCCGCGCGCGCCGCTGGTGCCGAACTTCACACCGCTCTGTTGCATTAAATCATTGAGTTTGATACCCATCTTCTTCTCCAAGGTATGATCTCGCGCAAAGGCGCTAAGACGCAAAGTTTATTCTTCCAGTCCATTAACTGCCCGAACAATTCCATCCTTCATAAGAGCAGAACCAACGTTTAGAAGGAATCCCAACTTCATTCCAGTTAAACGAAGATAAGTTTGAATTTGTTTTCTATGAGAAGCAGAGATGCCCTCGACTGACTTCAACTCGAGAATAACTTTCCCGGCCACAATAATATCGGCACGAAACCCTTCATTGAATCGCACGCCACCATATTCAATAGGAATCGGCACTTGTCGCTCAACCTGTAGACCGCACTTTTCCAACTCGTGAGCAAGAACTACTTCATAAACTGATTCCAGTAGACCGGATCCTAAAGCGCGATGCACCTGTATTGAAGCATCAACAACAACTTTTTAAATTTCATCCTCAGTCATAAGATCTTTGCGACTTAGCGTCTTTGCGCGAGATTTCCATACGCATTACGCATCGATGTTATTAAGTTGGATCGGGTTATCGAGATCAATCTTGCGGTAGTAGCAGTTGCGGGGTTCGCCTTTTTTATTTTTCGTATGGCAGATGCCACCGCGATTCGGGCGGACTATAAACAACAGGGAGTTTTGCTCGCAGTTCACATACGCTTCGAGCAGCTCAAAGGTTTCGCCGGAGGTGAGCCCTTTAATCCAAAGCTCCTGACGGGAGGAGCTCCACAGAACCAGCATTTTACGTTTGAGCGATTCCTCAAATGCGATCTGGTTGATGTAAGCCACGAGGATAACTTCCTTCGTATCGGCATGCTGGACGGCGACAGGAATAATTCCCTTGGCCCCTTCGACCGCCTTTTCCAGCTTGTTCCAATCCAATGCGACTTCCAATCCTTCTTCGAGTTCCTTACTCATAGTCTCACCTCAATATTTTTAGCTCTCATAAATTCCTTCACTTCACGAATCGTGAATTCACCGAAGTGGAAAATGGATGCCGCCAGCACCGCGTCTGCTTTACCTTCCGTTACACCATCGGCCATATGCTGTAATGTTCCCGCCCCGCCAGAGGCAATGACAGGAACGCCTACCGCTTCCGAAACCGCGCGGGTCAATTCCAGATCAAATCCGTCTTTGGTGCCATCAGCATCCATGCTGGTCAGCAGGATTTCTCCGGCCCCTCGCTGCGTTCCTTCGATGGCCCATTGAATGGCATCGAGGTTGGTCGGATTACGACCGCCGTGGGTGAATACACCCCAAGTTCCATCGCCATTACGGCGGGCATCGATGGCCAACACGGTACACTGTGAACCGAATGAGTCGGAACATTCGTTGAGAATATCGGGATTGCTGATGGCTGCCGTATTGAACGAAATTTTATCGGCGCCCGCCTTGAGCATATTACGTACATCGGCTGCCGTGCGGATTCCGCCGCCAACGGTCAGTGGCATGAAGACCTGTTCGGCACAGCGGCGCACAATATCCACCATCGTATCGCGGCCGTCGCTCGATGCGGTGATATCGAGAAAACAAAGCTCGTCCGCCCCTTGTTCTTCATAGACTTTGGCGCATTCCACCGGATCACCTGCATCGCGCAGATCTATAAAATTTACGCCTTTCACAACACGACCACCCGTAACGTCCAGGCAAGGTATGATTCGTTTCGCCAACATAAAAAATCCCCGGTTACTTCAAAGGGCATGAAGATAAGCCGGGGACTGTGAAAACGCAAACGGGATTTCGGGCTATTCAGCCACGGGAGCCCAATCGTCGGTGCGGAATGGCGAAGCGGGGAATCCCTCCTTGTTGAAGAGGTTGCAACCCACCGGATTATCGGCCCACGCATAACGCACGGCCACCGGGTCTGTAACATCCGAGGAACTGACAATCACCCTGTTCTCAACAATCACGGCCTGTGCGGCCACAAATTGTTTATCCGCCCCGGCAATGGCAAACCTTTTAAGCGGCACCCCGCCCTGTTCCACCAACCCCGACCCGATGTCTTCAAACTTGATTACAACCTTGTTTCCATCCACCTTCATCGATTTATAGATCGGTCCGCCCGCAACCACTTTCTTTCCATAGGTGTTGGCTAGGGCCTGCTGTGCAAGACGACACCCGATCGCCTGCTTGTTTTTCGGGTGAATATTCTTTGCTTCGCCCACATCGATTCCAACGGCAATACCAGCGTTCGGAACCTCTTTATGGAATGTCAGAAAACTATCACGAATGAACGCCCAGCCTGTATCTTCAATCGGTGCAACCTGTTCTTTTTTGAAATTCACCAACTGCACGGCATAAAATGAAAACCGGTCACCCCAGTCATCGCGCCATTCGTTCACCATATTTTCAAGCAGATCGCGATAGAGCATGGCCATGCTTATCGTTTTCGTATTGCTCTCGCCCTGGTACCAAATGGCACCGCGCATCCCGTATGGAACAAACGGGTGGATCATCGCGTTATAGAGGTTTGCCGGATAATGCTGAGAAAGAAGAGGGGCGTTCGCTTTCCCTGGTTTTCTCGGAACTTTTTTTCCGGCCGCTTTGGCCGCGGTCGCAGCTTCACTCCATGTTGCTAATTTTTTTTCAAACTGAACCTGAGCATCAGCCGGATCATATCGAGAGGCTTTTTCATCTGCGGTTTTTTTGATCTGCATAATGGCCTCGAACTGCTCGAGCGACTCCATCGGACTCCATGCTTCAATACGCGTCCCCCCCCAGCACGTGCGAATTAAACCCACAGGAACGCCCAGTTTGGTATGGAGTTCACGACCGAAAAAATAGGCTGTGGCAGAAAATCCACCTACGGTTTCCGGACGGCATACCTGCCACGATCCCGTGCAATCCTGTTTCGGAAGATTCGCCACGGCTCGATCGGTAAGAAACATGCGAATCAAAGGATAATCCGCTGCCGCCTTTTCAGTTTCAAAATCCTTCGTTTTACTGACCGACCACTCCATATTGGATTGTCCGGAACAAAGCCAGACTTCGCCCACCAGTACATTTTTTACTTCAACGGTTTCGCTATCGGATTTTACAACCAGAAGCTGCGGTTCAGCATTCGCCGCCATTTTTTTGAGGCGAACCATGAACTTTCCGTCTTTGTCTGCCTTAACCGCCTTATCTTTCCCGGCAAAAGAAACGGTCACTTCGGCACCCGGCTCTGCCCAGCCCCATACCGGAACCTTCTGATCCCGCTGCAGTACCATGCCGTCTGAAAAAACCGTTGCGAGTTTCAATTCTGCAAAGCCTGAACCCGCCAGGGCAAAAACAGCCACCATCATCATTAATCTACGCATTATTACTCTCTCCCTTACTGTTGCTCGTTGATGTCTGTATTACAAACGGTTCCATTCACATCATAATGCCTTGCCGTCAAAACAGGATTTCCATCTTTTCGCTCCACCGTGATCGTCATAAAACCGCCCTGCACATTCAAATATTTGTGCTCCGGCATCAGCATACTATTTTTCCATCCGCCCGCATGTTTGTCGGCGGTCGGGCCACATGAAAATTCTTTCACCCCTGTTTCAGTATCAACCGAAACATATTGCCAATGGCGGTCTCCGCAGGCCACATACATGTTTTTCTGTGAGGCGATAAACTTTCGTAGTTCATCCCCTTCATACTTAAAGCCGATATTTGCATGGTTGTCGTTCTTATTGCCGCGATCAGGGCCAACCACCGGCGTCGGGCTGATGAGCACCTTGAACGTGGCATCAGATTCCTGAACGGTGCGAAAAAACCATTCCTTCTGTTCCTTGCCCCAAATCGATTTCTCCGGACCATCGGGTGCTTTGTTTGGCGTACGAAAATCGCGGCCTTCCATCAACCAGATTTGCAGATCCCTGCCCCAACGAATGGTGCGGTAGTTTTTTTCCAATATGGGGAAATGCTCGCGGAAAAGTTCCAGACCTTGGTTCCAGGTCAGCTCACCATAGCCCTGCTCCGGCCACGCGTCGTTCTTCGTAGTATCATGGTCGTCCTTGATAAAATAACTGGCCATCCCACGATGAAATTCAACTAGGTTCGGCAGCCCGTACATACGCGCCATTTTAAATCGTGCAAACTCAAGGTTCGTGGCAAAGGGACGCGGTTTGTCGTAGTATTCAATGTCGCCGGTATGCACAAAAAAATCTAACCCCAGTTCTTGCATCTGCGGATATATTTTATGGCCGTTTTTAGGATCATCGCGCCGACCAAAGTCCTGCCCCGTGACCACAGCAAAGCTTACGGGAGATACGATACCTAACGCTGGAGCGGTTTTAAATGATCCCTCAAACGAACTTCCAGATTTTGATTCCACCTTTACAGTATATTCAGTCGCTGGATTCAATTGGGTCAGATCGAATCGGGTCGAGAAATCGGAATCAGCATCCATTGTTTTCCAATCACCGGATGTTGCTTTCCCGTCTTTTGACTGCCAAGTAATGCGCACCTTGCCTGCCGCGCCCGGCACCGCTCCTTCCATATCGTCGAGCGTCATTCCTTCTGGTAACTGCTTCGATGCGGGAACAACATGGTTTTCGGGTTCTAAAAATTCGGCACCATCCAGATTTAACATTGGATTCTTAGTAAGCCGCGTCCAGATGATGGCCGAATCCTGATCCACCTCACCAATCTTGATCCCGTTTGCAAAATAAGTCTCTGCCGAAACTCCGGAAACAACCAATAAACCCAACACAAACGACATCAATTTCATCTAGCTTCCTTTCTTTGCGGCGTCGTAGACCTCTCTCACCGACACACCCTTTTCATTTGCCAGCTTTCGGCAATCCTCGATCTCGGGCGAGACCGTTACAACCACGCCTCCGCGCTTTCCGACCTTGACCCGCACTTCGCCGAACGGCGTTGTCACGGTCTTGAAACTACGCTCCAGCACCGTGCGTTTGGACAAGTACTCACGAATTCCGAAGGTGGTGGATTCTGAAAAAATAAGGTCGAGCATGCATTCGCGATCCGATGGAAGACATAGAACCGTCAGCAAGACTCCGGGTCGCTGCTTCTTCATCGATACAGCCGTCGTGAATACATCCAGTGCGCCGACTTCGAGCAATTGGTCAAACAGGCAACCGACCAGTTCAGGCGTTGTATCGTCCAGATTGCACTGCAGCACCAGGCATTCATCCGCCGTCTGATCCTCGGCTGTTTCATAGAGCGTGGCACGCAACAGGTTGGGCCGGGCATTCAGTTTCTGATGCCCAAAACTGTAGGCCGTTTTAATTGCCCGACTTTCTGCAGGTGGCGCAACGGCGGTCTTCCAGGTGGAGATCAGCGCGGCACCGGTCGGAGTAACCAATTCAAAGGGTTCATCCACATCCTGCACCGGGAAACCTTGCAATAGACGCAGGGTTGCCGGTGCCGGGTTCGGATACGTTCCATGGGCACATTCAATCGTTCCATGCCCCTGCGGCAGACTACGGATTGAAACGGCATCCACTCCCAGCTTATGCAACGCCAGACAACACCCAACAATATCGACTATCGAATCCATCGCCCCGACTTCATGAAAATGGATCTTTTCAATGTCAATTCCGTGAATCGCCGCTTCCGCCTCGCCGATGCGTTGAAACACTGCCGACGACAGCGTTTTTACCTCTGCCGGTAATGCGCTTTTATCGATCCGTTTCAGAATGGCACTTAAATGGCGCCCATGATCATGCGAGTGAGAATGGTCATGATGATCATGTCCGTGCTCATGACTATGGTCATGATGGTGGTGGTGATGTTCCTCTAACTTTACTTTGGCCCGCACCCCGCTCATGCCCTGCTCGTTGATTTCATCCACAATGATTTCGAACGGATCAACGTTGAGCGATTTCAACTCTTCATTCAGTTCTTTTGCAGAAATCCCTAACCCAATCAGTGCGCCAAGAATCATATCCCCGCTCGCCCCACCCATACTTTCGAAATGCAATGTTTTCATGATGAGTTAGAGAATGACAGGTTTTAGTTATCGCGCCAAGTCTGTAGCCGAGGTCCTCGACCTCGGATCAGGCGCACCGCAACCACCGAACAGCGGGGGCGCGGCCCCCGCCCTACCCTGTAGCTGCGATCTGAGATCGCTAAAATCTACGGGTCACCCAAACTTAACCAAGCCCGATTCACGCAGGCTAATGAAATCGGTAGTTGCGTTGTGTTTGCGATGACCGATCACGATATGATCGAGTACCTTGATGCCCATTACTTCACCAGCACTGATCAGCTGTTTGGTAACTTTGATGTCTTCGGAGGAGGGCGTTGGATCGCCGGACGGATGGTTATGCGCAAGAATGATTGCGGCACAGGAATGCTCAACCGCTTTCTTAAACAGCTCCCGCGGATGCACCAGACTGCTGTTGAGCGTACCCTGACTGATTTGCTTGGGTTCGCCGATCAACCGGTTTTTGGTATCGAGCATGAGCGCCCAGAAAATCTCATGCTGTAAAATGCGGGCGCGTTCCCGAAGTACAGCAGCGGCTTGTTCCGGCGTTGTGATCAGCGGACTTTCGCCGACGCTCTCCCGAGTAAGCCGTTGCGCCAGCTCCATAGCCGCCTTGATCATCTGCGCTTTCACCGGACCAATACTATTGATTAATTGGATATCCTTAACCGATGCTTTAGCCAGCGCGGTAAGCGACCCGAATTCGGAAAGCAACCGTTGTGAAACTTCTACTACGTTGATGCCTTTGCTTCCAGTCCGAAGAATGAGCGCCAGTAAGACCGCATCAGAAACATTTTCAGCCCCGACCCGCTCAAACTCTTCACGGGGTCGTAACTGTGCGGGCATGTCGCAGACCCGTAATGAATCACTAGGGATGCAGTATTCAGGATGTTCTGCGTTCTTTGGCATATAACCATCATTGCAGAGGAATGGCTTATTTCAACTTAATAAGTTAATCAACTACTTTCCTGTGCTGCCGAACCCGCCTGAACCACGGGTTGTATCCGAGAGCTCGTCCACCATTTCATAATAGATCGGGGTGCAGTCGCAGGCGACGACTTGAAAGAGACGCTGGCCTTTTTCGGCGGTGTAGGAGAAATCCTTGATGTTATCGCACATCGCCATCAGTTCGCCCCGGTATCCACCGTCGATGAGGCCAATCGAGTTGGCCAGGCGCAATGGGGTTTTGGAAATACTGGAGCGCGGCATCAGGTAATAGGCGCGCCCATCTTCGGGTTCGCAGGCAATGCCGAGCTTAATTGGCTTGGTTTCGCCGGGTTCGATGGTGATGTCTTCGAGCACGTAGAGGTCGAGACCGGCGTCGCCTTCGTGGAAGTGGCCGTGATCGGAGTAGATTTCGCGTGCGGTTTCGTTGAGCGGCTTGATTTTCAAATGCATGGTATATTCCCTGTCTTTTATTGTTTAAGAATGCGCGACATAGTATCTTTTCACCCTATTTTTCACAAACCACTAATCATGGCTAAATTGCTCCTCTGCCGGACTTTTTCACCACAGAGAGCACAGAGTACACAGAGGCTCCGTTCCTCCGTGTTCTCTAGCAAAGCGAGTGGTAAAAAAATAATGGAGAAGGAAAATGTTAAAGTTAGCTATTTTTGGATCGGGATCGGGCACCAACTGCCAGGCGATTATCGACGCAATCGAAGCGGGAACGCTCGACGCTGAGATTACGTGTGTGCTGTCCGACAAGGAAAATGCCTATATCCTCGAACGCGCCCGCCAGCATAACATTCCTGCCATCTATTTTGATTGTGCTCCATTCAAGACGAAGCTCGATGGCGAAGCGGAGAAAAAGGTTCTCCAGATTTTGGACGACCACGATGTTAACTTTATCGCGCTTGCGGGATTTATGCGGATTGTAAAAGATGGCCTGCTCAATGCCTATGCGGGGCGCATGATTAACATTCACCCTTCCCTTCTGCCCAGCTTCCCGGGACTGGATGGCGGAAAACAGGCCTTTGACTATGGCGTCAAGTTTACGGGCTGCACCGTCCATTTTGTGGATACCAACGTGGATACCGGAGCCATCATCAACCAAAAGATTATCTCCATTGAAGACCGCGACACACTCGACTCCATGATGGAAAAGTTGCACGTGCAGGAGCACATCGCCTATCCCGAGGCACTGCAGTGGGTTGCTGAAGGGCGGATCAATTTTGACGGTCGGCGGATTACGCTGAAGTAGTCCTGCTAAACCAGCAGGTGGTCTTCTTCCGGTTCGTGGTCGTGCGTAAGCTTCTCTGCTTTCCATGGGTAACGCATCAGGATCAGGGAAATAACCACCGCCGCCAGCAACGAGCCCACTCCAAAGAAGAGAAGAGCTTTCGTCGAATAGTCGCCGTAGTTTCCTGAAAATTCGCTGTAGAGAGCAAAACCGATCACTACGATCAGGATTGAGGGCGTGATAAATTTAATCAGCAGTTCCCAGCCCTTATGCAATCGAACTCCACCTGTTTGAGCAACATGTCGACGGGCAATAGCGGCCTTCAGCACCCAGCCTACCAGCAGACATTCGAAGATGCCGCCCGTCACGAGTCCATAGTTGTTTACAAAATGATCGACGATATCAAGAATCCAAAGCCCGGCGCGGGTTGTGAAAATAACACTCCCCAGACAACCAAGCATGCAGACCACCGTAACGGTTTTTTTACGATTGAAGTTAAACTTGTCTATCAACGAACAACAGAAGGCTTCGACCAGTGAAATGGCGGATGAAAGTCCAGCCATGATGAGCATGAGAAAGAAGAGCAGCCCAAAAATGGTCTGTCCGGCGGGCAGTTGGTTGATGGCTTCGGGATAGACTACGAAGGCCAGGCCGGGGCCACTGGTAATGGCTTCCGAAAACGGCACCCCTTTAGATGCCGCCATAAAACCGATGGTACCGAACACGGCAAAACCGGTTATGAAGGAATAGAGGCAATTGAGCACTGCCGTTATGAGTGCGTTTCCGACGATGTCGGTCTTTTTAGGTAAATAGCTGGCATAGGTAATCATGATGCCAAAGCCAAGGGAGAGGGTAAAAAAGATCTGCCCGAATGCGGCAACCCAGACTTTACTTCCTGCCGCTGACAGCGGATTAATTTTTTCCCATCGCGCCGTGAGATAGTTTTCTTTAATCGCATCCCACGCACCGGGCAGTTGCACCGCCCAACCCACGAGTACCAATGTGAGTATCAGGAGAATCGGCATAAAAATCATACTGGCTTTTTCGATACCATGATTCACTTCGCGAAAACAAATGGACCAACTGATTATCCAGGTCAGGATGGTTCCTGCAAGAATGGGCCAACGGATGCCGCCTAAAGAAAATGGTGAATCTGATACCTGTAAAAAGGTGTTCATGAAGAAATCACCCGTATCCGCACCCCATGCCTGATTGAATGAAAAGACGAAGTAGTTCATGCACCAACCGATGACGGCGGCGTAGAATAGTGTGATGCCAAAAAAGGCGATTATAGGCATCCACCAACCGATGGTTTCCCATCTGCGATCGACACGTGCAAAGGCGAGAGGCGGAGAGGCTTTTTCGCGATGTCCGAGTGTATACTCAAGGATCATCAACGGAATGCCCGCGAGGATGAGCGCTACAGCATAGGGAACCAGAAAGGCACCACCGCCGTTTTCATAGGCCATGTAGCCAAAACGCCAGATGTTACCGAGTCCGACAGCCGATCCGATGGCTGCCAGCAGAAACCCTATCTTGCTGCCCCAGAGACTCCGCATACGGAAGAACCGCTAGTTGCGGTGGCGGAAGGTGATGCGGCCTTTTTCAAGGTCGTAGGGGGAAATCTCTACCGTTACTTTGTCGCCCACTGCGATACGAATAAAATGCTTGCGCATTTTACCGGAAATGTGAGCCAGAATTTCATGCCCATTTTCCAGTTCGACACGATACATGGTGGCAGGTAGTACTTTTTTCACCACGCCTTCTGCTTCGATTGATTCCTCTTTCGCCATAACCTGCTCCTTCTGAAATTAAAAGGAGCATGCTACACGGTTAAAAGGTGTTTGCAACCCAAACCCTTAGCGCTTTTAAAGCGCTTCGAAGGTGCGCCGCTTCTCAATCAGGAGATCGACCACGGATGGATCTGCCAACGTAGAGACGTCGCCAAGCTGGTCGGTTTCCAAACTCGCAACCTTGCGCAAAATCCGGCGCATAATTTTGCCTGAACGGGTCTTGGGCAAGCCGGGAGCAATCAGGATATGGTCTGGAACAGCGATCGGACCAATATGCGTCCGGACTTCGTTACGCAGTTCCCCGATCAGGCCGGCATCTTCTTCGAACCCTTCCTTGAGGATGACATAGGCAAATATTCCCATTCCCTTGATTTCGTGCGGGAAGCCTACAACGGCCGCTTCGGCGCAGGCTGGATGACTGACCAACGCACTTTCCACTTCGGCGGTTCCCATCCGATGGCCGGAAACATTGATGACATCGTCAACTCGTCCAGTGATCCAGTAGTACCCATCCTCATCGCGACGGCAACCGTCACCGGTCAGATAGTATCCCGGAAATGAATTGAGGTAGACTTGTTCAAAACGCTGGTGATCCCCCTGTATCGTTCGCGCCATTCCAGGCCAAGGACTCTTGATGGCTAACAGGCCGGAAACGCCATTGCCTTTAAGTTCTTCTCCCTGTTCTGAGAGCAGGACCGGCTCAATTCCAAAAAACGGGAACGTTGCGGAACCCGGCTTTGTGGGTGTGGCTCCGGGCAATGGTGTAATCATGATTCCACCTGTTTCGGTCTGCCACCAGGTATCGACAATGCTGCAGCGTTTTTCGCCAACCACATCGTTATACCAGTGCCAGCTTTCCGGATTGATTGGTTCACCAACCGATCCGAGTACCCGCAGGCTGGAGCGATCATATTTTTTTACAAACTCGTCGCCGAGTCGAGCAATGGCTCGAATCGCCGTTGGAGCGGTATAGAACTGGGTAATCTTATGGCGTTCGACCATATCCCAGTAGCGTCCGGCATCCGGATAGGTGGGAATGGATTCAAACATGACGGTCGTGGCACCATTTGCCAAAGGACCATAAACCACATAACTATGCCCTGTGATCCAGCCGATATCAGCCACGCACGCATACACGTCGTCTTCGCGATAGTCGAAGACATACTTATGGGTCAGCATGGCGTAGAGCAGGTAGCCTGCGCTGGTATGGGAGATTCCCTTTGGCTTGCCCGTTGAACCCGAAGTATAGAGCAGAAATAGGGTGTCTTCACTGCCCATGTGCTCTATCGGGCAATAGGGTCGTTCGCTCGCCATGGCGAGGCCTAAATCGATGTCGCGCGGCTCATAAAACGGAACTTTGGCTTCGGTATGCCGAACCATGAATACGTGCTTCACGGTTGGACACGCCATTACCGCTTCGTCAACCGGCCGTTTCAGTGGAATAATTTTTTTTCCGCGGCGGCCTTCATCAGCGGTAATCACTGCTTTGCATCGCGCATCCTGAATACGGTCGCGCAAGGCTTCTGCACTGAACCCGGCAAAGACGACGTTGTGCACGGCTCCGATGCGGGCACACGCCAGCATGGCGAAGGCGGCTTCGGGAATCATGGGCATGTAGATTGCAACGCGGTCGCCTTTTCGAATTCCATTATGGCGTAAAACATTTGCAAGCTTACACACTTCACGGTGCAGCTCACGGTACGTGATACGGCGAACATTCCCCGGCTCATCCCCTTCCCATAGAATGGCCACTTTGTCACCGCGTGTCAGCAGGTGACGGTCAACGCAGTTATGGCAGACATTCAGTCGGCCACCGAGAAACCAGGCCACCATGCCATTCGAAAAATCACAATCGCTTACCTGTGAAAATTTGTGGTACCAGTCGATATTCTCTTCGGCTTGCTTACCCCAGAAGGCATCTGGATTTTCCAGACTTTGGGCATAGAGTTCCTTATAACTTTCAAAGGTTGGGAAATGGGCGCCGTCGCTGACCCGTGCCGGTGGAACGATTACCTGATTACCTTCGTGCTGACTAGCCATATGGGTGTACCTCCATTTAAAAATAAAGGTACAGTGTATTGATGATCACCAATTGGGTAAAACCTTTTTTCCGAATCAAATGGAAAACTAGCCTACTTCGCCCCGAAGAGGAATATTTCGCTTATAGAGGTTGATATAGCGTTGTATCCGGGTTACCAGATCTTTCTGCTTATTCGATTTTGCGACCTTAAGTGCTTTCTTGGCCCATTCGGTTGCTTCGGGAAAATGCTGAAGTTCGGAGTAGGATGCAGAAATAAGAACCAGCGTTGTTGCATCGCTCTGTCCGGTAACGTCGAGTAGCTTCTGGGCATATTCCAATGCCTCATGACCATTGCGTTCATCGGGACTTTCATCCGTTGCCAAAATAAGAATAAGTTCGCGAAGCGCAGCGGTATCGCGCGGATTAATGTGAAGCTTCTTACGTGCTTTTTCGCTCTTGGAAGCTTCTTCTTCATCGCCCACGTCTGTGTCGATATCGTCAAGACCCACAAGGGTGAGATCAACTTCGATATCCGCTTCACCGAGCTTTTTGATAAGGAACGGTTTGTCGATTGCATTCGCATATGCTTCTTCGGGCGAGATAATACCACGCGTAACTAAACTGAGCAGGTCATCGGCGAAGGTGCACATACCCACATTTTTTCCCGTCTGCATAATCGATGGAATCTGGTGCGTTTTACCCTCACGGATGTTGGCTGAAACGGCGGGTGTGATCACGAGGATTTCACACGAAGCAATACGCCCTCCTGATATTCGTTTACACAGTGTTTGCGCAATTACACCTTTCAGGCAGTCCGCCAGCATGGTGCGGATCTGGTTCTGACGGTCGGCAGGAAACTTGTCGATAATACGGTCAACGGTCGTTGCGGCCGTATTGGTGTGGAGTGTTCCGAAAACCAAATGACCGGTTTCCGCGGTCTCGATAGCAATCTCCATCGTTTCAAGGTCGCGAAGCTCCCCGACGAGTACGATATCGGGATCCTCACGAAGGGCCGCGCGAAGGGCGTTGGAAAAACTTTTAGTATGCACATGAACTTCGCGCTGATTCACCAGGCAACCCAGGGAACGGTGTTTGAATTCCACCGGATCTTCTACGGTAATAAGATGCTGACGGCGCGTGCGATTGATCAGGTCCACCATTGCTGCCAGCGTGGTTGATTTCCCGCTGCCGGTTGGACCTGTAACGATCACGAGTCCCTTATTCAGGAAACAAAATGAGCGTACGCCTTCCGGAATATTGAGTTCTTCAAACGTAGGAACGCGGGAGGGAATCTGTCGCATTACCGTTCCGATACCTTCGTGGTCTATAAAAACATTCACACGGAAACGTGCCACGCCGGGCAATTCGTAGGCAAAGTCAGTATCCCAGTTTTCCTCTAACTCTTTGATGTTTCTTTCAGGGGTGAATTCATAAAGAAGTTCACGGATCTCATCTTCAGTAAGTTTTTCAGTTCCACGCTGAAACTGCATTTCACCGTCTACACGAAAGCAGGGCTGATGGTTCGTCGACAGATGAATATCGCTGGCACCCTTTTCCAACATGCTTTCCAGATACTGATCAATTTTCTTCATGAATTAACCCTTATTAAATATGCAGAATATCAAAGCAATATTAGTGCCACTCTCTGTTGGTCAGCCAATTCGCTTAAATTAATCGTCCGTTCCGATTTCATCCAGAATCGTCCGGCTCAGTTCCCGCCAATCAAGCGGCTTGGCTAAAAAGGCGGCATGGCCGAGCTCTTTCAGGTTTTCCCCCTCTATCTTTTCCATATAGCCACTACATAAAATGGCAGGAAGTTCCGGCCGGAGCTCCAAAATCTTTCTGATCAATTCATGCCCGTTCATTTCCGGCATGCTGTAATCCGTAACCAATACATCAAAACTATCCGGATTCTGCTTGAAGGTCTCGAGAGCACGACGTCCATTGGTTCCCGTTATGACGGTATAACCAAATGATTCAAGAATTTCCCGACCCATCGAGAGTACGGTTTCGTCGTCGTCAACAAACAGAATACGGCCATATCCCTTCGACACGGACAGATCAACGGCCTGCTTTTTATTTCCCGCTGAGTCCGAGACCAGTAAAGGGAAATGAAGACTAAAAATTGTACCTTTCCCTTCTTCACTCGTTGCCGTGATCGTACCGCGGTGCTTTCTCACGATGCCGTGGACAATAGACAAACCGAATCCCGTTCCTTCTCCCTTCTTCTTCGTCGTGAAATAAGGCTCAAAAATACGTTCCAGAACTTCAGGAGGCATGCCGCATCCGGTATCCTCAATGGTCAGATTGACATAGCATCCCGAATCTAATTCGACCGGTTGTTCACCCGAAAGGTTGCCTAGAATATCAACCTGTTTGAGCGAAACCGATAAGGTGCCAGGATCATTTTTACCAAATGCGTGCGCTGCATTGGTGAACAGATTTACCATCACCTGCTGCAACTGCGTGGAGTCGCCCAAAATGGCACCGCAGTTTGGGTCTAAATCTTTATTAACGGTAATTCTCTTGCTCATGGTGGTCTGCACCATACTGAGTGAATCGTCGATGATATGCTGGAGCTGCAACGAATGAAACTCCTGCTCTTCCTGACGGCTGAAGGTCAGAATTTGACGAACCAGTTTGGTTGCACGATCGCCGGCCTTAACAATTTCCGTGAGATACCCGTAGGTCTTGCTCTCTTCGTCCACGGTATTCATGCAGAGCGCAACATAGCCGAGAATGGCTGTTAAAATGTTATTAAAGTCGTGTGATACACCACCCGCCAGCTCGCCGATTGCATTCATTTTAGATTGTTGTCGAAGATGCTTTTCTATCTCCATTTCCTGGGTGATATCGCGGCTGATGGCCACATAGTTAACCACCTCGTCTGCATCGTTACGGATGGGATAAATGACGGCTTCTTCAACATAAAGATTGCCCTCTTTGTTTTTATTCGTGAGCACCCCTTCCCAGGTATTTCCGGATGAAATCGTATCCCAAAGTTTGGTGAAAAACGCAGTGTCATGCTTTTCGCTTCTCAACAGATTAGGGCTCTTTCCAACGACCTCGTCAGAAACATAGCCTGTGTTCGTCTCAAATGCAGCGTTTACATACAGGATGGCGCCATCCACGTTTGTAATCATGATCGATTCGGTAGACTGCTCAACCGCCACGGCCAAGCGCTTCATTTCCTGTTCCATTTCGATACGCCTGGTCAGATCGCGGCTGATTCCAATCATTCCGGTTGATCCCGCCGCAGATTCTAGATAGGGAATTTTGACCGTGTTATGATAAACCTGTTTCCCGGCAGCATTGGTAACCCAGCCCTCGGTTTCCAACGATTCACCATTTGCGAGAACCCGAAGATCTTCCATATGGGATTGCTGAGCCTTGTCCCCCGGCAGTACCTCAGACGCGGAGCGCGAATTAATACTCTCCTGATCGGCCCCTACAAAACGAGCGTACGCGGTGTTGCAACCCAGATAAAACCCGCCGCTATCCTTCACGTAGATTGGATCTGGAATGGAATCAATCAGGCAATACAGCAAGGCCTGTTGCTCAACCAACCGGCGTCCCACCTGAATACGGGCAAGTAATTCGCCGCTATCAAATGGTTTTTTGATGAAGTCGTCCGCACCGGCTGAAAAGCCTTCCAGTACGTCCTCTTTATCCGTCTTCGCCGTAAGAAGAATGACATAAATAGGAATGGCGCTGTCAATTTCGCGGATCTTTTTGCAGACCTCAATCCCGCTAAGTCCGGGCATCATCCAGTCAATCAGTGCAAGCTTGGGGGGATCATCCTGTTGGAGAATTTTCCAGGCGATATCGCCATTCTCCGCAGTAATGACTTCGTATCCCGCTTTCGTAAGCGTTTTTTTCAGAAGAGTTCGGGAGAACGCATTGTCCTCAGCAATCAGAATTTTCATTTACAGTTCTCCAGGAGGAGCGGACCAGAACCTGCCAGATTCTTCAAACCCGACCCCATAGCCGCGAATACTTACAAATAGGGACTAACGATTCAATTGTTTTCACCGAACTAGGTCGGATAAAAAAATGCACCGGCACTAATTACCGATGCGAAATTCTATTTCCAAGGATTGGAACGTCACTTACATGTGTTCGGTGTCGTCGATTACTTCCTTTACCGCAGGAACCCGTTCCTTAAGTAAGGTCTCAATTCCATTCTTCATGGTCATTCTAGCACCGGGACACCCCTTGCAACCGCCGTCGAGCTCAATGAAAACAACCGCGTGCTCTACCTTGGTCACGGTACCGCCGCCGCCATGGGATGCCAGAGCCGGACTGACCTCTTCATCCATCACGATATTCACCGCATCTAAAATTTCCTGATCTGTCATGATTAATTCCTTTTGTTCGCATGAAATTGACTTTCTAATGCTTAATCCCTACTACTTTCCCTCGACTTTAACAAGCATCTGGACGGCTATTTATGATCGAGTATATTCTGAACATCCTCAGGGGAGTGCTAATGGGCGCGGCCAACGTGATTCCCGGAGTTTCGGGGGGCACCATGGCTCTATTAACCGGTATTTTTGAAAAGCTGATCAATGCCATTAAATCCTTCGATCTACAGGCGATCAAACTAGGATTGAGCCTTAAATTTAAAGCGCTGTTCGCTCATATAGACATCAAATTCCTCTCCGCCATTGGCATTGGCGTCGTAGCCAGTATTTTAACCTTTGCCCGTGTTTTGGAATACCTGTTTGAGAGTCACGCCCTTTATGTATGGTCCTTTTTCTTCGGTCTCATTCTCGCGACGGTCTATTTTGTCGGAAAAACGATCGGCAAGCGTACGGGACCGGTAATCGCATTGTTTATTCTAGGGACCGTAATCGCGGCCAGCATCGCCTTCATGACGCCCGCCGAAGAAAATGCCTCCATCCCCTATCTGATCCTTTGCGGTGCCATTGCCATGTGCAGCATGATTCTCCCCGGACTATCCGGTTCATACGTTCTGCTGCTGATGGGCAACTACCAGCTCGTAATGATCAAGTCCATATCGAGCTTTGACCTTACAGTTCTCGTTCCTGTCGGTATCGGTGCTGTTGCCGGACTCGCCGTCTTCGCCCGCCTCCTCTCGTGGATCTTTAAAAAATATCACGACCAGACGATCGCTTTGCTCACCGGTTTTATCTTTGGATCACTAAGCATTCTGTGGCCATGGAAAGAGGCCATCATCCAAACATTTCAGAAGAGTGACGAGATTAAGGAAAAGGTCATCGGTTATACTTACACGTTACCGGAGCTCAATGCAGAAACGGGTATCGCACTTGCGATTATGGTGGCCGGTATCGTAATCATTGCCATGATCGAAACCATGGCGGGAAAGATAAAAACCGACTAAAACAGGACAACCCACGCCTTTCGCTTGCGCTACTCACCGCAGGTGGAGCCTTCTTATTCGCCGCTCCGCAAAGCGAAACCGCCGGACGAACAGGTAGTCCAGAGCTGGCACGGCATTCTTTCGTTTCGTGGATCTGGAAATAGTGATAGTCGCCGTGTTGGTAGGTTCCAGACAGCAGCTCTGAGCGCAGGGCAACCAACTCTTCTTCCATATGGGAAAAGAACGCAGCGGCGGGCTTCTTGCCGCATTTGCCGCGCAGAGCGGCATAGGCCGCCGCGTGGAGGTTTTCGAACGAGCAGGCTTGCTCGAATAAATGCTTGTGTCATTTCATTGCTTTGGAGGGACGGTCCTCCGTGTCGTCCTATTCCTGCGCGGCCATTCCACCGTTAGGACGGGACAGAGCCCGTCCCCCCAACCTGCTTCAACCAGCCGCCGGTCATGCGGCCGCATTCGGCCAGATCCCGAGCGTACGGTCCGCGAGGCGAATCCCGAAAATAAAACGCTGATTTTTCGGATGATTGAGAGTGAATAGCGATCAATTTCCATCCACTCGGTCGAGCAGCCAGTTGGCGGTGTCGTGCAACTTCATGAGCAAGATAGGATCGGAAGAACCTTCTGGAGTGCGGGGGCAACCACCGGGCGACACCGCTTTTCTATCGTTCGGGCTCTTCATACGCAAAAGCGGCGTGGCCGTTTAGTTCCCGCCGCACTCCAGAATTCGTTCGCCTTCAGCTAAACTGAAAACCCGGCGCGCGCGCCGGGTTCGTAAAGGGAAAAAGGGTTAAAGGGCAACCTGTCATGCCGTAGCCCGAAGGGCTTAGGCGGAAGGGTTATCGCCTAAACCTTCTGCGCATAAACAACGCGAATCCGCCAGCCACACCCATTAGCATAATGCTAGACGGCTCTGGAATTTCAGCGACGCGCAACCCGAAACTGCTGCTGTCATTCGTTGGGCTACTGCTATAGCGGGTCGAGGAACGCAGGTCGCTCTCAATATTGAAAGCAGAACCCCCGCGGAAGACCCGGTTTGCAGCCATGTTGTTCGCCGATCTATCAACCGCGCTTTCGTTCCAGTCCCAGACGTTGCCCATCATATCGAACGTGCCGTTTTGCTCCAGACCGCCATCGCCGGTTTCCCACATATAGTTCGGCAAGCCATTCACGTAGCCACTGTTGTGGTAGTTCCACCCGCTGGAGGTTTTCCGTGCGTCAGGCTGGCCGCGCTGTCGCTGCCGTTGGCATTGAACGGATAGGCACCGCTGATGGCGCTGCCCGTCGTCAGGTAGTTGGCGAACTTCATCGCTTCATAGGCCGAAACATACGAAGCCGGGCCGCCGGTTCCCACCGTGCGCGTTCCGTCATTCTAGTAACCCTCGTCGCCATCGCTAATCAGACTGTCCGCCGCGTTGCCCGCATAGCCGATATCCACAAAGTCCACCGTAAAGGCGTTACCGCCCGTTCCAAACCCATCCGCCTGCGCCCCAACGGCTAACCAGCGCCACCGCCATCAGCAGTATTTCTATCTTTAGTTTCATATCCCTACTCCCTGTCTTGAAATATTCCCTTATTGAGAAAGGCGGAGTTTAGGAAATACAAAACCTCTAATCACGGATTGTTCTTCTCATATTAAACTTTTTCGATCCTTCCCTCGCGAACGTTAAGCATAAAATGGTGGCGCACCACGCGGAAAAAAAGATAGGCATCTCTGATCGGCGCCACATTGCTGCGGCGCTTTCGATTGTAGATGGTTGAGACCCGCACAGAATCGATCCGAACCTGCCGCATTGATGCGTGGATCAGGATATCGAACTCAAAAGCAAAACGGGGCATATCGCTCATAATAAAGGGAAGTACGTCCGTTCGATAGAACCGGTATCCACAGGGCGGATCCGCAACATAAACCTTCACCAAACGGTTCAATACCCAGGCCATCGTACTATTGGTCCATTTACGAATGATGGGCATCCCTCTGGTATCCGACATACGGTTCCCGATCAGAATCGGGATTCCCGTACGTGCGTAGGCATCCAGAAAACGGCCAATCTCCTGCGGATCATGCTGCCCATCGCCATCCACGATAATAACGGCATCATAATTACGATCACGTAAAAATTCGAATCCACGTTTAAGCGATGCACCTTTCCCGAGATTCGCCGCGTTGCGCAAAACATAGGCCCCGGCTTTTTCAGCCCGTTCGGCGGTTTTATCGGTTGAACCATCATCCACAACCACCACTTCACCCGGATGTTGATCAAGGGAGGATCGCACCACGCGTTCAATATGTTCAGCTTCGTTGAACGCACAGATCAACACACAAAAATTTTCTATCTTTCTGCTGTTGATTCCATCTGTCATGGATAGGAGAACCGATCAGGTGGTGATCATTTTATCTGCGCGATAGGACGAACGAACCAACGGACCGGAGGCAACAGCCGTGAAACCGATTTCATAAGCAGCATCAGCTAAGTCGACAAACTCTTCCGGCGTTACGAAGCGCAGTGTTGGAGCATGCTCAACCGTTGGTGCCATGTACTGGCCAATCGTCAACAAACGAACACCATGGTCATAAATGTCCTGCAGACATTCCATTACTTCTTCATTTGTTTCACCCAGCCCGAGCATGATGCCCGTTTTAACACGAATGGACTGATCTCCATATTCGGAAGCCATCTTTAAAATCGAGAGGGAACGGTCGTAGGTTGCACCGGAACGGATTGTGCGTTGAAGCCGTTTTACGGTTTCCATGTTGTGATTAAAAACCAAAGGTCCGGCATCCAACACTTTATAAAGTGATTCCTTGCGACCCCAAAAATCAGGAGTAAGTACTTCGACCGTTAACGACGGCATGCGTTCCTTAATCGCCGTAATCGTTTGTGCAAAAATTTCTGCACCGCCATCCATAATATCGTCGCGCGTCACACTGGTGATCACAACATGCTTGAGATTCATTTTTTCGACGGCATCCGCCACCCGCTGCGGTTCTTCCAAATCCAAGCCGATCGGTTTGCCATAATCAATCGAGCAAAACTGACAATTGCGCGTACAAATATTTCCAAGAATCATGATGGTTGCAGTGCCGTGGTTCCAGCATTCATGACGGTTAGGACATTTCGCATCTTCGCAGACCGTGTGCAGGCCATTCTTTTTCATGGCCGCGTGCGTATCCGAATAAGCCTTATCCGTCTGGATCGGTCGGCGCAACCATTTTGGTATTCTGGCAGGTCTTACTTCTTCAGCAGCATTCATAAAATCATCTCCGATTAACCCTTCAGCATATCGATCATTTTCTGGATTTTTTCACTCTTTTCGATCAGTTCTTCCTGCCGTTTTTTCTGGGTATCAACGACCTCTTTCGGAGCACGGCTTACAAAATTTTCATTCGAAAGTTTTTTCTTCACGCTGGCCAAATATGCGTTTACTTCTTCTCGTTCGCTGGTCAGCTTTTTGATTTCAGCCTCCACATCCACTAATCCTTCGATCGACATATAAACCGCACCCAATGCACTGATACCACTAGGCATCGCGCCTTCTGGCGTAAAGCTGATATCAACTTTAATGCTCTCCGCTTTAAGCGCCGCCATGATTGAGTTTTTATCATCCTCAATCTGTTGTGCATAGGTTTCTGTAGCCGGACGAACGCAGAATACGGCCTCTTGTTTATTGGCCAGATTGTATTCCGCCCGCAGGATACGACCGATACGAATCAGGTCGTGTTTGCCATCCACGTACTTAACGGTTTTCGGATCAATACCCGATGCAATCGACTTTTCAGGCCACGGTGCAACCATGATGGTTTTATCGGTGTGGTTATACCCCATGCCATGCCACAGTTCCTCGGTTTGGAACGGCATAAATGGATGCAGCAAACGAAGCGCAGTTGAAAAAGTAAAGTGCATGACCTGCAGCGTGTGCTTCTTTGCTTCCGGAGTCCCTTTAAAGAGAATTGGTTTTGCATATTCCAGATACCAGTCGCAATAGCTGTGCCAGAAGAAATCGTACAGCGTGAGCGTTGCATCATTGAAGCGGTAACGCTGCAGATTATCGTTGGTCGAAGCAATCGCTTCATTCAGCTTGGCCAGCAGATGCTGATCATCCGGCGTTAGGTCGGCTTTGTCAAAAGCCAGATCCTGAACATCGAATCCTTCCGAATGCATTTCCATAAACCGCGCAGCATTCCAGATCTTGGTTCCAAAGTTCCGTCCAATTTCAAACTTTTCATCGGAAATATAAACATCCTGCCCCGTCGCCGTAATCATCAGTAGCGAGAAGCGCAACGCATCGGAGCTGTACTTTTCAATGATATCCAACGGATCGATGGAATTACCTAGGCTCTTCGACATCTTCCGACCCTGATCATCGCGGACGGTGCCGTGGATATAAACCGTATCGAATGGGATATCATCCATGATTTCCAATCCGGACATGATCATGCGGGCCACCCAGAAAAAGATAATCTCGTTTCCGGTAACCAGCGTCTTGGACGGATAATAAAACTTCAGATCCTCGCTCGTTTCCGGCCAGCCAAAAACGCTGAACGGCCAGAGCCAGGATGAAAACCAGGTATCGAGGACATCCTCGTCCTGACGCACATTCGAGGATTGGCATTTCGTGCAGGTTGTTTCCGAAATTTTTGATGCCCATTCATGATTGCAGTCATCGCAATAGAAAATCGGAATGCGGTGTCCCCACCAGATCTGGCGAGAAATACACCAGTCTCGGATGTTTTCCATCCAGCTCATGTAGGTCTTGTTCCAGCGCTCCGGAACAAATTTGACCCGGCCATCGTTAACCGCTTCGATCGCCGGCCGTGCCAGCGGCTTCATTTTGACAAACCACTGCGGCGAAAGGCGCGGTTCAACCACCGTATGACACCGGTAGCAATGGCCAACGGCGTGCTGATGCACGTCCACCTTCTCGACCAGACCGGCATTCTTCAGGTCATCCATCAGTTGCGTGCGGCATTCAAAACGATCCATGCCTTCGTAGGGGCCGGCATTTTCGTTCATAATGCCGGTATCGGTCATTACGTTGATCTGCGGAAGGTCGTGGCGCAGGCCCATTTCATAGTCATTTGGATCGTGTGCCGGAGTCACCTTCACGAGACCGGTTCCAAATTCCGGATCCACATAGTCATCGGCAATAATCGGGATTTCGCGGTTGGTAATCGGCAAAACGATCACTTCACCGATCAAGTCTTTGTAGCGCTCATCACGTGGGTTGACCGCAACCGCTGTATCACCCAGCATCGTTTCCGGACGGGTCGTGGCTACCACGATCTTCTGTTTTTTACCCTTCACGGCATAGCGTAGGTGATAAAGCGCCCCTTCCACATCAACGTGCTCACTCTCTTCGTCTGAAAGTGCGGTTTCGCAACGCGGACACCAGTTGATAATCCGGTTTCCACGATAGATCAGATCCTTGTCATAAAGGTGGCAGAACATTTCCAATACGGCATCGTTCAGCCCTTCATCCATCGTAAAACGCTCACGTTCCCAGTCGCAGGAAGCCCCTAGCTTTTTCAACTGGTTTGTGATGGTAGATCCATACTTTTCTTTCCATTCCCAGACCCGCTCAACGAATTTTTCACGACCGAGATCATCGCGGGTTTTACCCTCCTTCTTAAGCGCGCGTTCAACCACATTCTGCGTGGCAATGCCGGCATGGTCGGTGCCGGGAACCCAGGAGGTGTTTTTGCCCTGCATACGGGCAACGCGGGTCAGCACGTCCTGAATATTGTTATTGAGCGCGTGGCCCATATGAAGAATGCCGGTTACGTTCGGCGGAGGAATTACAATGCAGAACGGATCGCCCCCATTCTTGCTGTCGCCATGAAAGCGCCCGTCATCCATCCATTTCTGATACCACTTTTCTTCAACCGTTTTCGGGTCATACTTCTGTGCTAATCCACTCATATCTTTTCCACCGAATATTCCTCGCAGAGGCGCTGAGAGCGCGGAGGATTACTTTTCAAAATTATTAACTATTCGTTTAATACCATCTCTCAATAACGAGACGTTAAAATTAATTAAAAGCCCTAACTGAAGGTCCATTCGTTTTAAGTAAGTTCCCGTCTGCTTAGAAAACAGCGGTTTTATCTCCTCAACAGACTTCACTTCCACAATTACCGATTCATTTACTATCAAATCAATTCTGTATGCATTTTCCTCAATAATATCACCACGAAACTTCAACGCAGATAAACCTCGACCGCATACCCCATATCGCGAGCACGGTCGCCAAACATTTCCGATAAGTTGATTCAAGCAACCCTGGCCCAAGTTCCTTATGAACCTCTATAGCGGCCTTTATAATATGTCCGGAAATTACATTTAAATCAGTCATGCATGGCCTCAGCGCTCTCTGCGCCTCTGCGAGGAATAATATCCCTGCTAAGCCTCGTCTTCGTTCAGGAACAGCTTGTATTCGACGCTGTCGACGAGCGCTTCCCAGGAGGCTTCGATAATATTTTCCGAAACGCCGACCGTGCTCCACGAGGTTTCGCCGTCGGTCGATTCGATCACCACCCGCGTTTTAGCGGCCGTAGCTTCTTCGGGATCGAGGATACTTACACGGTAATCCGCCAGGTGTACGCCGTCGATGCTCGGATAAAATTCCTGCAGCGCGCGGCGAAGGGCCATATTCAGCGCATCCACCGGACCGTCGCCATCGCCAACCGTGAACGCTTCTTTGCCATTCACATTCAGCTTCAGCGTGGCCTCAGAAATACAGGGCTCATTTTTGCCGCGCTTCTCAACAATCACGCGATAGCCTTCGAGCTCGAAGAAGCTCTTGTGCTCTTTCAGCACTTTCTTGATCAGCATTTTGAACGAGGCATCGGCCGATTCGTAGACATAGCCGCTCTTTTCCATCTTCTCCAGCTCCTGGAGGATTTCGCGGACTTCGGGCGATTTCCGGTCGATGTTATCCATGCCCATTTCGAGCAGCTTATCCATGACATTGCTCGCACCGGAAAGTTCCGAGATCAGGATACGCCGCTCATTTCCGACGGAGGAAGGAGCCACATGTTCAAAGCTGTGCGAAACCTTGCGGACGCCGTCCACATGCATGCCGGCCTTATGCGCAAATGCACTATCGCCCACAAAGGCGGACCGCTGGTTGTCGCGCAGGTTGGCCTGCTCATTTACGAATCTGGAAAGTTGTTTCAGGTTCGTCAGTTGTGCTGGATTGGCCAGACAGGTTTTGTCCGTTTTAAGGAGAATATTGGCAACCATAGAAATTAAGTTGCAGTTACCACAGCGCTCGCCGAATCCGTTGATCGTTCCCTGCACCTGCACCGCACCGGCACGGACCGATTCCATGGCATTGGCGACCGCTGTTTCCGAATCGTTGTGGGTGTGAATGCCGATCGCTACGTCAAACGTTGAACGGACCAACGTCGTGATTTCAAAAACATCGTGCGAAAGGCAGCCGCCGTTCGTATCGCAAAGTACCAGTACATCAGCCCCGCCTTTCGCGGCAGCTTCCAATGACTTCAGTGCATATTCCGGGCTGTCTTTGTAGCCATCGAAAAAGTGTTCCGCATCGTAAACGACTTCCTTGCCGTTATCCTTCAGAAAGCGGCAGGTATCCTCGATCATCGCCAGGTTTTCTTCCGGCGTTGTTTTCAGGACTTCGGTTACATGTAGCAGCCAGGTCTTTCCAAATATGCAGCAGACCTCGGTATCGGCTTCGATCAGAGCCAGCGTACCTTTATCTTCGGAAGCCTTCACTCCGGCACGTCGGGTACTGCCGAACGCGGCAATTTTGGCGTGTTTCAGGTTTTCTTTTTTGATGTCCTTGAAAAACGCCATATCCTTGGCATTTGAGGCCGCATAGCCGCCTTCAATATAATCCACACCGAACGAATCCAGCATTTTAGCCACATGAATCTTGGCAATCGGCGAAAAAGTAACCCCTTCCGCCTGCGCACCATCACGTAGCGTTGTATCATATATAAAGACTTTATTTTCAGTATTCATGGTCATTCACCTGTTTTTCCAAAGCAGGGAAACATACCCCACCCCCTTCCGATGAACCAAGCCCGAAGGGGGAAATTCTGAGTGCGGCAGAACAAGATTCTGAATGAATTCTCGCAGAGGCGTAGAGCGCGCTGAGGAATACAAAATTGAAAGATAATCTCAGCGAACGCCGCGCCTCTGCGAGGAAAAAACACACCGCCATGTTTACACAAAATGATTCGCTTTTTTCACAACGATTCGCCGAATATGCGGTCTATATGTATAGAGGCAATTCCCTCTGGCTGGCGACACGGAGGTACACATCAATAAAAGATGCCCTTGTCCAGACTGTGTTAAGTCACGGTCGACAGGCAAATGATGAACATATGGCTCGTGATGCCCAGCGGCCCCGGTAGCGCACCGGGGTCTTTTTTGGGTTTATGCCGCATTTCGCGGCTCCTCCATAAAACGCACGATTGGAAGAATGGGTTACCCTATATACATCAAGCCTATGTGGAATGGGCATTCTGCCCGCGTTACGGGGAATGAAAAAAAGGTTCCCTTTCGAGTGTTATCCCCAATAAACAAGGCTAATGCATATGATTCTGAAGATGCTCGGCCAGTAGATCGCGCCCGAAATCGCCCTTAAAATCGCGCCATACCGTGTGGATATGATTGGCTTTATTCTGCACATTGGCCACTTCCATCAGGAAGGTAGGTCCTTGAATTCGGTAATAAAACGCTTCCCCGCGCTCCAGACTGCCGGCCCATCCGAAATGGATAGTTCCAAATCCAGCCTCATCCATTCGTTGAAGGTCCACTTCCGCACATTCTATTCTATTGCGAGCCGTATATACATTGATCAATTTGAATAATACCTCCTGAGCATCCGCCGGCATATCCTCAGCCCGAACCCCTACCTCTTCAAGGGGTTTCGCTTTCCGCGAAGCTTTACTTAAGATTTCCTGGGGTGGTTTAGCACTGAATACGACGTCCGAATGCCCGGAGCGTTGGAGCATAACGGCGAGCTCCCGCGCCAAGTCCTCCTCCTCCTCCGCCAATACCCGCAACCCTTTACGAGCTCCGCCCCGAACCTCCGCCGGATTGGCTCCCATGAAGGTCGGGGTAACTGAAATGCGGGCTCCACCCAAAAAGGCCGCGTTCACAGACAGATGATGTCCCTCCAGTCGCCAGCCCCATGTTCCTGATCGATCCGGTTTACCGAAAATCGTAAAATAATATTTTTCATCATCTCGGAAATCCGGGCGGGCTTCCTTATCGGCCAGATAGCCTTCCAGAAAAATGATGTCTTCCGTTTTCGAGACGCCCTCCACACTCAAGGTAGAGCGAACCAGCGAAAAAGCGGCATCCTGTTGCTCTGGAGACATATCCTTAATCGGAAGGCCCCGTCGTTCCTTCGGTATGTAGTGCCCGTTTTCACGTTCGGCATCATCGAAGGTAAACATCGTCCGGTCACGCTGACCCTTATCCAGCCCATTCAGAAAAGTCTCGGCTGCAGCAGCACTTTCCCGAACCGCCTCCGAAACCTCCGCGGCATTAACGGGGCCGCAGAGAACAACCCGAGATAAACAAGTTAAAACGGCAATACGGCATATCACACGCATAGGTTTTCCTCCGAGATTCACCCGGCAGCTAGCCGGCTTTGCATATCCTCAAGCACCACGCCTTTAGTTTCCGGCACGAATAATTTCACCCACACCAGCTGGAGAACCATCATGAAACAGAAAAATCCAAAACCGCTTCCGGCGAAAAGGACTCGACCAATCGTGGAAAAAACAAGGTTATCAGCGCCGCAAATATCCAATGCGTAAAACACCCGAACGACGGACCCGCTGCACGATCCCGATTTGGAAATATTTCAGATATAAATACCCAGATGACAGCACCCTGCCCAATCGCATGCGCGGCGGACCCTTCCAGTCCGGTCACTTTTAAAATACGCGGCGCAAAATAGAGAACCGCATTAATCCCGGACAACTGGTTAAAAAAGGCGATTAGGAAAGCCAGTGAAATGGGCTTCATCAACCGCCGCGAAAAACCCCGTTCGGTTAGAATCCGTTTTTGAAACCGAAGCCGCAACTTTATCCGCAATGGCATTCAGCTCAGTTTCCGAAGCCGCCGGATTAATACGGCGGAAAACCGCGATTCCGCCTTCACGATCTTTTCCATGGGTAATCAGCCAGCGCGGGCTCTCCGGCAGTCTAAAACAGAGCACAGCATACACCAGCGCGGGGAATGCTTCCAGGCCCAGTATCCAGCGCCATACATTTTCGCCGATGCCGCTCAGCAACGCGTTCGAAAGAAAAGCAATCAGGATACCGAAAACGATATTAAACTGGAACAAGCCCGCCAGCTTGCCCCGGTCTTTGGCTGGCGCAATTTCGGAAATGTATAGCGGCGCGGCAACCGTGGAAACTCCGACGCCAATCCCGCCGATAAAGCGGGCGATCATGAATGAATAGACTTCCGTCGCGAAGGCCGAACCGATGGCGGAAACAAAGTAGAGTATGCCAATCCAAAGCAGCGTTTTCCGGCGGCCGAATTTTTCGGTTGGCCAGCCTCCGAACAGCGCCCCGATCACCGTGCCCCAAAGCGCCATACTGATCGCCAGTCCGTGCACCGTAGAATTAAGCTTCTACAGCGATTGGATCGTCTGCTCCGCCCCCGAAATCACTACGGTATCAAAGCCGAAAAGAAAACCGGCCAGCGCAGAAGTCAGTGCCCAGAAAAACAGCCTTTTATGCTTCATTTATTACCCCGAGGTTCCCGGTCTAATGCGCGTCAATCCCCTTCACCATAAGAAGACTATGCGGAAGGCTGCGAAGGATTTCTTCGGTGTATTCGCGAACCGCTTTTACGCTACCCGGCAGCGTGTAGATCAGCATATCTCCGATCGTGCCCGCAACGGATCGGCTGAGCAGTGCACTTGGCAGACGTTCCCCATGCTTCACGCGGATGAATTCCATGATTCCGGGAATCTCGCGGTCGAGCAATGGAATAACTACATCCGGCGTAATGTCGCGCGGTCCGATGCCTGTTCCGCCGGTGGTGAATAGAACATCCATTCCGTTTTCCTGCGCTTGAATAACCTGTTGTTCCAGCTGATCACCATCGTCGGGAATCAGGATGCGGTCAAAAACGGGATTTAAATCTTTGGCTTCGAGTCCGGCGCTTACAAGCTTTTCAATTTCGGGTCCACTCAGATCGTCGTATTCGCCGGCGAACGCGCGATCGCTGAGTGTAATGATGGCGACCTTTACTTCACTCATACATCTTCCTTCACTTTATCTACGAGCACGATGCCGCCAATGAGCATGTTCTTGTCAACGGCCTTGCACATGTCATAAACCGTAAGCAGCGCTGTGCTGACGGCCGTCAGCGCTTCCATCTCCACACCGGTCTGGCCGGTGCAGACCACGGTGGCTTCCGCCAGTACGCCGTCGTCAGTACATACCGCCCGCACATCGATTTTTGAGAGTAGCAACGGATGACAGAGCGGAATAAGGTCGCTGGTCTTTTTAGCCGATTGCACGCCCGCCAGCTCGGCCGTCAGTAGCACATTGCCCTTCTTAATATGGTTATCGCTGATCAGCGCCAGAGTTTCCGCCTGGAGTTTAATAATGCCCTTTGCCGTGGCGGTGCGTTTTTGCGGCGGCTTTCTGCTCACGTCTACCATACTCGGGCGGTTATCGTCTCCGATGTGTGAAAGCTTACTCATATCATCCTCCCAACGTATTAAATTCGCGTGTGGCCCGCTGACCGCTTTGCGGCTTGCCGATCAGCGCCTGACGGATCGCCGTCTCAATACCCAGTTCGCGGACATCGTAACTCAAGTCGCTGAAGAGGCAAGGATAGAGCTTTCCATCGCTCGATAGACGCAAGCGGCTGCACGTTGAGCACTTGCCCCCGTCACCGCCTTCCACCTGCCAGAACTCGCCCGTGGCCAGATTCATTTTTCGGATATAGCGAACCTGCAAGCCGCGCTCTGCTCCGAAAGCCGTCACGCCGCGGGCATCCGGTTCATCGGATGATTCCTCAATGACGCAGTTGAGCTTGATCGAATCGAAACCTGCATCGATAGCCGCATCGATTCCGGCAACAACATCCTCCAACTTCCCGCAACGGGTCAGCTCACGGAAGCGCTGTGGGTCCATGGTATCGAGGCTGATATTCAGCCGGTGCAGCCCGGCATCAAACAACGGTTTGGCAAACTGCGGAAGGGCGATTGCATTGGAGGTCATTCCAAAATCTTCGACGCCGTCAATACGGGCAACCCGCTCCACCAGTTCGACGATACGGCGGCGCACCAGCGGTTCGCCTCCCGTGATACGGACCTTGGTGACACCCATTTCAACGGCAATGCGGGTGATCTCAACAATTTCATCCGACGACAGAATGCGTTCGCGAGGAATCAGCTTAACGCCGGCGGCGGGCATACAATAGGTACACCGCAGGTTGCACCGGTCCGTGACCGAAATACGGAGATAGTTGATGCGCCTGTTAAAGGAGTCGAACATCAATCAGGCTTCCGGCTTCATAAAAGTTTTCACCCGAGGGAAACGTAATCAGGCCATCTGCATTGCACATCGCATGAATATGGGCCGACCCATGGAAACTGATTCGTTCAACTCCGCCGTCAACCAGCTGAACCGGTATAAACGTCTGTCGTCTAGCACATCGGATTTTAAGATCCTTGTTGAGCTTTAACTGAACGACCCTCGAATGGGCAATGTGTCCCATGGAGAGATTCAGAAACGGTTTAACCAGCAACTCCATCAGCACATAGGTGGAAACAGGATTGCCCGGCATACCGAAACAGACGCCCCCTTTGTGCGTCGCAAACATCAGCGGTTTGCCCGGTTTGATGTCGACCTTTTCGATCAGCATCTGGTCGCAGTGCTTTTCCAGCAGCACCGGCACAAAATCAAAATCGCCCACCGAACTGCCGCCGCAGATAAGCACAACATCGTTATCATCCATCGCTTGCAGCATCGTTTTTTCAATCAGCGTTTCATCATCTTCGATGACACCATAGTAGCTGCAGCCGAGTCCCAGCATTTCCAGCTGAGCACGCAGCTGATAGCCGTTGGTTTCACGAATCTGTGCGTCGGATGGTTTCTGCGTCGGGGATACCAGCTCGCTACCGGTAACCAGAATTCCGACTTTCGGATGACGCGTTACAATGGGAACCACACAACCGATTCCAGCAAGTACGGCCACATGCGCGGGTTCGATCCGGGTTCCGGCGGTCAGTACAATTTCGCCCGCTTTAATATCTTCACCCCGACGGCAAATGTTGTCGGGAACCTTCTGACCGGTATAGCGAACACGACCGGCGTCTTCCTCCGCCTGCTCGATCATGAAAACGCAGTCGGCACCATTTGGCACTTTGGCTCCGGTCATAATTTTCGAGCACTGCCCTGCCCCAACGGTTTTGCTCGGCACGCTACCGGCGGGAATGGTTTCAATCAGTTCCAGTGATTCAAAAATATCGTCAGCCCGGCAGGCATATCCGTCCATTGCTGATTTATCGAATGGCGGGAAATCGATATCCGATTCCACATCGTGCGCCAATATTCGCCCGACGCATTGATGAATGGAGAGCGGCTCCACCCCGGTATCCAGCTTGTGTGCGGAAACAATTTCAAAAGCGTCGTCAAATGGAATCATGGCCATAGCAAATAATCCTGATCGTCTTCCGTATTATTAGATTTAGGCAGCCACCGGGAATGAGGGAGGTGCGGTTGAACAAGCAGGTCTTTCACCCACTCATCCAACCATGCACCTAATTCATCTTACGTTGGTTCGAATTATTTCTTAATCGCTACACTAATTTTTTCACTAACATATGCAATTAGAGCTTCATAGCTCCGTGCGGTATTTTCGTCATTCCAGTAAGAAGTATAACTGTAGTAACTGAAGTTCTCAGAAGTAAGAGTTACGGTTCCAATCGGCCTAATGAAGAAAATGGGATCCATTTTAGAGTAGGTTGCCTCATAATCCATGGGCAAATGGTGATTGGCGGGTAGTTTGATATCCAAGGTTCCTAATATTTCGCCATTCTCTACATTTACGATTTTACCGATAAATTCGATAGAAATGGCTGCATACTGCTGGTTGTACCAAGTTCGCCCGAGCTCGGCGGCAGAAACCTCTACATATTCCGTTGAATCGACAGGAAGGTTAAAGAAACGGTTCCCTTCCGCATTGTTCAGCTTAAGAAGACCCACTTGCAGGATAAATTCAGCACCCGTATTTTTTGCCATGATCAGTGCGCGCTCCATGTCCGACAAACCACTGGCCGTTTCACTTTTCCCATTCATATCATCGGGCGAATCCAAGACAACCCGACAAGTAATGGCAGGAGAAATAACTGACATTCCCTGGCGAAGAAATTCTCTTTCGAAAAGAACCATCTGTAGTTCAAACTGCCCCCGTGTCGTTCCTGATGGCGGTATGACCATAATCTTAGAAAAACCCTTCTCAGCTAATTTGGGCGATATCACCGAGTTGTCTAATGGAGGACGCGTGGCATCCATTTTTAGATGAGCCGTCGAAGTGCACCCTGAGGTAATCCCGAGAAGGATGGGCAGCAGGATACACATATTCCCAGAACATGCTTTCTTCGCAACTGCTCGTATACTTTTCATATTAGTCATCTTTGTTCTTATTATTTTTAGTTAAATACTCAAGGTACTGCTCTTGTGTATTGAGATTCCGATACCAGCCGAAAGAGGAAAGAATGTACTCGACCTTAGTGAATGCAATCAAGTCACGTATTGCATGTTTATCCCCTCCAGCCGTGTTTCAAGGATTTTGGTAGAACGTCGTATTCCACCACATTCTCGTACTCCGTCAGAAGGCCAGGGACAGGCCGCCCGAGTGAGAGTCGCGTTCCGCATCTCAACGCGGTCACGCGATTGCCGCAACCAACTCGACTCACGTGGCGGGCTGTTCGTTACGCGATCTCGGATCGCGGCTACACCATCAAGGCTCTGCGTTCTTTGCGGATGGGTGGTCCGCTGGGACAGAACGCCCTCCCGGAGAGGACCAATCAAGTCTGATCTTTTTTCTTTATGGCGGCATCCATCTGTTCGGCAAAACCACCTTTACTGCTGATGGCACCGGTTTCCACCCAGATGAATACTTTCAGCAGGGCGGTGAGGGTGAATAGACCAAAGCCAATGATGCCAAGGGTAACGAAAATTTCCACGAACGTAGGAAGATATTCAACAATTTCACCCAGCTGAGAAGGAATGAACCCGGGAATCACAAGACCTAAGCCCTTCTCCACCCAGATGGCTCCGAAAAGTACCAGGCAGGCGGGCACCAGCACCGCATGGTTTTCACGAAGCCGGCGGAATGAGATCAGGAGTGTAGCCAGCACATTACTCACAACCGAACTCCAGATAAAGGGGGTGACGGCATGGTGGCCATCAAGCCCAAAGAAGAGGTAACGCGCGTGGGCGGTGTGCTCGGAGTTCCAATAGAACTCTTTGAAAATTTCGGAGAAGAGCATCACCAGGTTGGCGTAGGCCGCAAACATCATCACCATGGCGAGCTTATTGATCGTGTCGTCGGAGATCTTGTAGGCCGAGGCTTGGCGAATAATACTGAAGATCACGATGATCAACGCGGGACCCGCGGTGAAGGCCGAAGCGAGAAAGCGCGGCCCGAGGATCGCCGAACTCCAGAATGAGTTGGCTGCAACACTCACGAGCAGGAAGGCGGTTACCAGGTGAATGCCGAACGCCCAGAAGACGGAGAGAATCACAAAGGGAACATAGATCTTCTTAACGGGCTCCCTGCCATTGTAGCGGCAGTAAAGGATGTAGGCAGGAATCGCGAGGTTCAGTGCCAGATAGCCATTCAGCACCAGCACGTCCCACGTCAGCATCGACTCCGGGAAGTGGAAATATCCAATGCCGGGAAGCATGTGCCAAAAGCGCATCACACCCCCCAGGTCGGCCAGCACGAACATTAACGCCATCACCAAGGCGGCCACGGCCAAACCCTCGCCAATCAGCACCACTTTCGAAAAATCTTTGTCCTTCATGATATAGGCGGGAATCACCAGCATTACGCCCCCGGCGGCGACGCCGACGAAGAAAATAAAGTTACTGATGTAGATGCCCCAGCTCACGTGGTCATGCATGCCGGTAGCGACCAGCCCTTCCTTGAATTGAATGGAATAGCCGTACGCTCCGAAGAGCATCAACGTGAGCAACAGTCCCAGCCAAAGGTAATATTTTACTGAGCCGGAAAACACCACAACCAACCCGCTTATAAAGAAATTTAATATCGATCTCATAGCTTAATCCATGTAGTACCAAAACTTCGGCTCGGTTCCTAAATCCTCCTTGAGGCGGAACACTTTTTTATTCGCAAGAATCCAACGAATCTCACTATCGGGATCGAGCAGGTTTCCAAAAACACGCGCACCGGTCGGGCAGGCTTCCACGCAGGCGGGATTCAACCCTTTACGCGTCCGCTGGATACAGAAGGTGCATTTTTCCATCACCCCTTTGGTGCGCATACGGTTTCCGAGATAGTGCTGATAGGGGTTGATTTCATCCTTCGGAACTTCCGGTTCTTTCCAGTTAAAGCGCCGGGCAAAATACGGACACGCCGCTTCGCAATAGCGACACCCGATGCACCAATTATAATCCACCACCACAATGCCGTCGGGTTCCTTCCAAGTGGCGCCGGTCGGACAGGCTTTGGTACACGGTGGATTTTCGCAATGGAAACATTGGGTGCCCATGTAATATTTCCCGTCCACCGGCGTTTCGTGAGAATATTCCGAGTCGCCTTCGTGCACACTTCCAATGCCTTCCTCCATCTCGAACAACTTAATATACGCCATGTTGCTCGTACGGTCCTGATTGTTCTCCGTGATGCAGGCATCGATGCACTTTCGTGAACCTTCGCACTTGGAAATATTAAAGGCGTAGCCAAACAAGGTATTCGGGCGGGCGGAGGTGTCGTCGATCGTTGCATCAACATCATACTGCAGCTTTGATTTACGTTCGAAACGCTTGATGGTTACGGCACGCTCGTCCTCATCCATGACGCGATAGTATTTCTGGAAAAATTCGTTTCGCTTGATGCGTTTGAGTTCCTTCTCTTCGTCCGTGGCAATTGCCGCCGTCGCGCTCGAAGCCGCCGCGGTGGCCGCACCACCGAGCAAGGCCGCCAATGCACCTCGGCGCGAGCCTTTCTTTTTCAAGGCCATGTCGGCGAAACTGTCGGATGATGAACACCCGCTGCATCCACCACATTTATTTCCTTTGTCATCTTTCATTTAATGCCTCTTAGCCCGTTCGGGTGTCACGGTCGGTTGTGCTATAGGAATCACCTTGGGGCGTTCCGGAGCGTGTGGATTGTGGCATTCGGAACAGTTCCTGATAATCCGTACGCCATTCCATCCGGTCAAACGTTTGCCGTGCGCACCGCCGAGCCACGATTTAAATTGGTCCTTGTGACAGCTTCCACAATGCAGGTAGGACGTTTCCAGCGTGGCATTTTTATCGATGACCGATACCAGCTGATTGGGGTCTTCTTTCTTATGACAGGAAAAACAGTCCATATCTCCGGCATGGTGAATCGAAATATCCCAATGGGCATCCTTCCCCGGCGGAAGCGATTCGGCCCGATACGGCTCCAGTTCCGGCTTATGACAGCGGGCGCAATTCTTGCGTTTGGTTTCCGGTCCCTCTACATAAACGTGGCCGTAGCCCGGTATCTCGACGGGCTGGGCACGATGCTCCGCAATCAGCTCCTGCCGATCATTTTCACTCTGTTCCAGCGGGTCGCTATAGGTGGGTTCCGGCTCCTTGCTGCATCCGGCCAAGACAAGACAAGCCAGCCCCGCAATAAAACTATTTTTCAACATGTGCTAGTTCCACCCGGGTATCGATTCTTGATTTAAACAGCGGAATATCGCGATCCACCACATGACACTGCAGGCAGTTTTCGCGCTCGGGATGCGAGCTGCGAATTTCCACCACGGCCTGCGGCCCCACATGGCATACCTTGCAGTTGGAGCGAAAGTGAAGCGAGTGCGGTATTTGCAGCGGCCCGCCGGGAATGGCCTGCCGGCCGCGCTTCGGCAATGCGGGCATCTGCCATTCCGTTGCCACGAAATCGGTTTCCACATTCTTCGGCACATGGCACTGGCGGCAATTATCAAATTCGGGATGCCCAGTGATCGGTGTGTACGCATTGTACTCGGGTACAAAGCCACCATCCTTATGGCAGGAGAGGCAATCGTCGTTAATCACGCCATCAAATTCAATGGCGTGAGGAATGATCGGCGGCGCACCGGGATACGCACGGCGGCTGTAGTATTCCTGTAACGTACGCACCTTTGCACCCGGGCGCGGTGCGGAATTATGAGCGGTCAGGGCCGTCCGCGGCGGTCTGACTTCTTCGTGCACCACCGCATGCGGCGCAGCGTGCGCGCTGGCCCACGCCGGATGGTGTTCCGTATGCGAGTCGCTCGCCTGCAACTTGGCACGCACACCGAACAACACCGAAACCCCGATGACGGTGAAACCCGAAATAATAAGAAACCCGCTCAGCGGGGACGCCTGTTTCGAACTCATGCCCGTTCAACCTTTATCGCGCACTTCTTATAATCCGGCTGTTTGGAATACGGATCAAACGCATCCAGCGTCAGATGGTTGATCAATTTATTTTCATCGAAGAACGGCACAAAGACCGACATTGACGGCGGGTTGCCGCGACCATTTATTTTCGCCTTCAGAAGCATGGTTCCGCGGCGGGAGGTCAGGCGTACTTCATGGCCATCGACGATGCCCATTCGGCGTGCATCTTCGGGATTGATTTCCACATACGCTTCCGGCACCGACTTGTTGAGCACAGGAATTCGGCGGGTCATGGAGCCCGTGTGCCAATGCTCGATCACCCGGCCGGTACAGAGCCAGAACGGATAGTCGGTATCCGGCTCTTCGGGAGCAGGCTCGTAGGGGCGGGCGTAGATTACCGCCTTACCGTCTTTCTTTCCATAAAACTCAAATCCACTGCCCTTCTTTACGGCGGGGTCGTATTTTTCGTTGTAGCGCCACTTGGTCTCTTTGCCATTTACGTATGGCCATTGGAGACCTGGATATTTACGCAGCTCATCATACGGCGCCATGCCGTGTTTCATACCGGCCTGATGAAGACAGTACTCTTCGTAGATGTCCTTGATGTAGGTCTCCCTTGGATACGGAAATTCCTTGGTGAAGCCCATACGCCGCGCCACTTCAATGATCTGCCACGTGTCGCACATCGCTTCGCCGGGCGGTTCAACCAGCTGGTCAAACTGTTGTGTACGGCGTTCGGAGTTTCCATACATGCCTTCGCGTTCGATCCAACATGCGGCTGGAAGAATCACGTCGGCCACGGCAGTGGTCGGCGTTGGATAAATATCCGACACCACAATGAAGCGATCGTCCTTTTCGCAGGCCGGGGTGTAGCGGCCGAGCTTCGGCATAGTCTGCATCGGGTTGGTGACCTGCGTCCAGAGAAAGCGGATTTCGCCGCGGTCAATCGCCCGGAACATTTCGACCGTATGGTACGTCGGTTTGGCCGGAATCCGTTCGACGGGTACGTCCCAGATCTTCGCAGCAAATTCGCGGTGCTCTTTGTTCATCACCACACCGTGCGGCAGTTTATGCGTCAACGTTCCAACTTCGCGAACGGTACCGCAGGCACTCGGCTGACCGGTCAGCGAAAATGGGCTGTCGCCGGGCTTTGAAATCTTACCGGTAAGCAGGTGGATATTGTAGACGAGGTTGTTGATCCAGGTGCCGCGCGTGTGCTGATTCATGCCCATGCACCAGAAAGAAATTACCTTGCGGTTCGGGTCGCCGTAAAAGGCCGCGAGCCGACGAATGTCGTAGGCGGAAACGCCGCTAAGTTTCTCCACTTTTTCTGGCGTGTAATCTTCAAGAAACGCCGTATACGCTTCGACATCAATGGCGCGGGTTTCTTCGGTTACTTTAAAGTGGTCCTCAAGGCCGTAGCCAATATTTGTTTTCCCTTCCTTAAAGTTGACGTGCTGGTTAACAAAATCCCAATCGACCTGATTGTTTTTAATAATCTCATGGCAGATCGCATTGGCAATGGCCAGGTCGGTCTGAGGTCGGAAGTTGGAGGTGTAATCGGCCGCACGGCTCGTACGGGTAGCGCGGGTACTCAGATCAATAATTTTAACGCGGCCGGGATTGCGGCGGCGTTGCTCCAGACAGCGGGAGAAAAGCACCGGGTGCATCTCGGCCATGTTATTGCCCCACATGACAAAGGTTTCCGTCTTCTCAATATCGTCGTAACACCCCATCGGCTCATCCGCACCGAACGTGGTCAGGAAGCCGGTCACGGCACTGGCCATGCAGAGGCGGGCGTTGGCCTCGAGGTTGTTGGTGCCGATGCAACCCTTCATGAATTTACTGGCGACATAGCCATCCGGAATCGTCCACTGGCCGGAGCCGTAGAGCGCAACAGAATCCTTACCGTGCTTGTCGATCGTTTCCTGCATTTTGGAAGCGACAAGGTCGAGCGCTTCCGAAATTGGAACCGGAACCATTTTACCATCGCGCTTCACATAGGCCTGTTTAAAACGGTCGGCCGCATAAAGCACCTGCACGGCGTGCAGCCCTTTCACACAACCCAGCCCGCGGCTGACCGATGAGGCCGGATCGCCCTTTACCGCAACCGCTTTCCCATCGGAAACCCCAACGAGCAATCCACAGCCTACGCCACAGAAGCGGCATGGCGTCTTATGCCAGTCCAGTCCGCTCCCTGCTATTCCCGCCTCTTGAACCGTACCGAACGAAACGCCTGGAACCATGGCCACGGCAGAAGCACAAGCCGAAGCCAGTGCAGCATCTTTCATAAATTTACGACGATCCATTAGTCTTTCTCCCCATCTGGTATGTCCGCAAAGCTAATCGCGATGCAGCTGATTTTGTCATTATTCTTTAACTCACCATATAGCCGTTTGTCTTCTTCCTTGCTGGGCGTATCGGTGACCAGAACGATCACTTCCTTACCCTCCGACGGATAGGCCTCGCACCCCTGCGTAGCTGATAGCTCCTGACAAAGCGTTTCAAACTGACCTTCCGCGGCATTAACCACATAACTGCAAATCGGCATATCGCAACCTCACTGATAAAATAGTTAGTATCTATTCGTAAACCCTATCGGAACCTGCCCGACATAAAATTGATGCGTGTCAAGATTATGCAAACTAGCCCTGATTTAACACCTACCCCACAAGCTTAGTCCCCGTCAGGCATGCAGCAAATAACCGCAAACAGGCATCTCAATACCTCATTAAAGCCAAATAAAAACATGCCGACCATCCCGCAAAGAAGTGGAGATGTGAACACCAATAGATGAAAGGACGCAAGAAGAGATAGCCTTTCACCGCTTATTTAGACTCAATCTAGAAAAGCAGAAGTGCGGAGAGCACAGCGTAGTTAAATTATTTTCTATGCGGCCTCCGCACGAAATAAAACCATCAGAGCAGATCGCCTTGCATTCGAGATATCTCACACAGAGTCAGCAGAGAGAACAGAGAATAAAAACTCGGAGTGCTCTGTTTGCTCTGCGTGAAACACTTCTGCTGATCGGCGGCAAATCCGGTACCTGCTCCGCGGTCCTCAGCGACAGAATTTTTAATGGAGGGTTGCAGGCCGTGCTGTTCGCCGAGAAAGCTCAGGTCGCACACCTGGCCAATGGAAACGAGCACGGTATCGCACTCGATGATTTCCGATTGCTCGTGGTCGAATGTGGGGCTGAAGCGCCCCTCTTCATCGAAAAGGCTGGTGACCACGGAAAAGCGGAGGCCGGTAATATGCCCTTCGGCATCGCGCAAGACTTCCAGCGGGCCGACGCTCTTGTGGCGGACGACGCCCTCTTCCTCGGCTTCTTCCACTTCGATATCGTCGGCGAGCATTTGCTCGCGGCTTTCGAGACAGCAGAGATGAACTTCGGCATGATCGGCTTCGTGGATGGCCACGCGCGAAACATCCTCGCTGACAAAGCGCGCGGGATTCGGTTCGACCTCCTCCCCTGTTTTACGCCACGCGCCACGTCGTAGGAAACATTGCCGCCGCCGATTACAACGATCTTTTTACCGAGTGTCACGGAACGACCCAGCGCAACGTCGCGCAGGAAATCGATGCCGGCCAATACACCCGGGCCTTCGGCTCCGGGGATGGGAAGCGCGCGGCTCTTCTTGGCACCGACGGCCAGTACCACGGCCTGGTGATCTGCCATTAACTGATCGAGTGTGACGTCCTTGCCGACACAGGTGTTGCACTTGATTTCAACGCCGAGCGATTCCACCACACCCACTTCGGCGCGGATCAGGTCGCGCGGCAGACGATATTCCGGAATACCGACATAGAGCATTCCGGCGGGTCCCGATCCAATGATCGCCACCTTCGCGCCATCGCCGTCGTAACCCTCTATATAGTTGCGCAGCTCTTCGACGCCTTCGCACTGGCGCTCCTGCAGCTTTTCCTTGAGATAGCTGAACAGCTCGCCATCGGGGTTCGATTCGGCACCATATTGGGTGGTCACGAAACGCTTGAGACCGCGGATGGAAATAGGATCGTCGATTTTTCCGCGGCGGCAGGAGGCTTCGCAGGGAGCGGCGCAGACCCTACCGCAAACGGAAGCAAGTGGATTGGTGCCGCGGGCAATCAGGTACGCCCGTTCAAAATCACCGTCGGCGATCGCCCGGACATACCCCCGCGCATCTGTATGTACCGGACAGGCATTCTGGCAGGGAACATTCTCTTTCCAGTATTCAAGATCCGGTACTACCGTCGAAAACCCACCCATAATCGTAACATCCCTTTTCTAATGGCCTATTGAGACTGAATATCATTAAGGCTTATTAGATATAAGGGTATTGCGACCAATTCATTCCGTAAATAACCTTTAAAATATCGATTCTTAAATGATTATTTAAACCATCATATTCAAGGACTTTGTGTTATCTTAAATACTTAGGTGTACCTAATTAATACAAGATCTACGGAATAAAATGGGATTGAAGTTGATTTTGGGATTATGAACATAAGAGAAGCTTCATGCCAGATCGAAGCAACTGACAGCGGAATCAGGCCTGGAACATAGGTTCCCGCACGCTATTCCCCCAATTCTTATGCGCCTAAGTAAAAGGCCCGATCGAAAGATCGGACCTCAGACTATTGATTAACCCCGTAATAAAGAGGGATTTATCACAAGATCGACCGAAGCCGACCCATTATTTACAGGCCGTTTATTCGCCCTGCGCTTCCAGGTAGCGCTCGGCTTCGAGGGCAGCGGCGCATCCGGTTCCAGCGGCGGTAACCGCTTGGCGGTAAATCGCATCCGAAACGTCGCCGGCTGCATAAACGCCTTCGTATTTGGTTTTTACGCCGTCCGCGATAAGGTATCCAACCGCATCCTTTTCGAGCTGGTCAAATGCTTCGGTATTCGGCTTGTGACCGATCGCTGAAAAATAGCCTTTGGCTTCAATTTCTTTGATTTCACCGGTCTTAACGTTTTTGACACGGACGCCGGTAACGCCAGAGTCGTCGCCAAGAATCTCGTCAACAGTGGAATCCCAAAGCATTTCAATCTTCTCATGGTTAACCGTACGGTCGGCCATAATCTTGGAAGCACGCAGCTGATCGCGGCGATGAACGAGATAGACCTTGCTCGCGAAGCGGGTCAGGAAAATGGCTTCTTCGCAGGCGGTATCTCCACCCCCCACAACAACAATCGGCACATCCTTATAGAATGCTCCATCACAGGTGGCGCAGGCAGAAACGCCTTTTCCCATAAACTTTTGCTCGGATTCGATTCCGAGATATTTCGCGGTTGCGCCGGTTGCAATAATAACCGTCTTGGCTTCGATCTCATCGCCAACCATCATTTTAAGGGTGTAAGGCTTCTTCGAAAAATCAGCTTCTTCGACGGCATCGTATTCCAGAAAGCGGGTGCCGAATCGGGCGGCCTGCGCCTTGAATTTATCCATCATTTCGGTGCCGTCGATCCCATCCGGGAATCCGGGATAGTTTTCCACTTCAGTCGTGGTGGTCAGCTGTCCGCCGGGCTGCATACCCTCAATGACCAGCGGCGAGAGGTTTGCCCGTGCAGCGTAAATTGCGGCGGTGATGCCAGCTGCGCCAGCTCCGATGATTACTACATTTTCCATATCAAATTCCTTCCGTTTCGTTTGGCTAATGGGTGAGGAAGCTACACGAACGTTCATTTTTTTTCAAACGCGATTGCATGCAAACCAATATCGCTCGATATGACTCAATTATCTGGGAGTACTATATATGAGAGAATAGGGGCGGTTGTTGCGCTGGTTATAGGCAGTGTACCTATATTGTGCAGGCGGATGTAGTTTGGGAAACCTGACCAACTGGGTTGCGATAACCGTTGGTGGAAGTCTGTATAATGATCCAACCGATCAAAATCCTAGATCTGTAGACCAGCTTGGCGACAGCTCTAATGCGACCGGCTTTCCGTATATCGCCATTTGTCGGTCAGGCTTTCATTGTGACGGAGCAACCTTACGGCCAGATTGTTTACGAATATCTTTCGCCTATCGGCGCAACACGTAGTCACGAAGTAGACGACCTTCTGATCGTTCGGCAGCCAAACGGGAAGGCGTTTCAGGTGCTTGCGGTCTGGCAGCTCATTCGACATGCGCTAAGTATGGATTGTAGGGATGAAACGGTCAACGACCTTTCAGGTGAGTGACGCTGCGGCGGGATCAACAGGATTTACAGGATGCGGCCCATAGAATCCTGTCAAAAACTCCTACAATCATTCAGGGTTCGATGCACAGTTCAATGGGACAGTGGTCGGAGCCGGTGACCTCCGTCAGGATGTCGGCCGATTGAACATGGGACTGGAGCGCGGAGCTGGTGAGAAAATAATCAATTCTCCACCCGATGTTATTGGCGCGGACTTCGCCGCGGTAACTCCACCAGGAATATTTCGCGGTTTCCGGATGCAGCCATCGGAAAGTGTCGGAGAGCCCCGCCTCGATATACTTCGTCATCCCCGCTCGTTCTTCAAGCGTATAGCCGGCATTGCCTTCGTTGGGTTTTGGCCGCGCCAAATCAATGGGGTTATGCGCCACGTTCATATCCCCGCAGAGGATGACCGGCTTTGTTTTCTCCAGCTGTTGGATCTTCTGATTCAGCAGGACATCAAACTCCTGCCGTTCCGCCAAGCGCGAGAGATCTCTTTTCACATTCGGAACATAGGTATTGATCAGAAAAAAAGATTCAAATTCTAAAAACTGAAACCGCCCTTCGGCATCGAACCGTTCATCACCAATCTTTGTTACACAGGAGAGCGGCGGCACTTTGGTTAAAATCGCAGTTCCACTATACCCTTTCCGTTCGGCCCCGTTCCAATAGCTCGTGTATCCGTCGAGCGAACCGGCCAGTCGGATGGCCTCAGGGAGATCGTCGTTGTGCACCTTAATTTCCTGGAGACAGATAATATCGGGTTGATGAGTCGTCAAAAAATCCATGAACCCTTTTTTCATCACGGCTCGAACCCCATTTACATTCCAGGATATCAGTTTCATTTATTCACGCTGCCTTCGTTGTGGTTTATCCTGCCTCGATATCGTTTGGAGCCATCGAGAATGGACACGATTTCAAAGAGTCTACCCTATCGACCGATGATGCCGCGAGCCACGAGAGATCGCTTTTCATGGATTCAGCGGCCGAGAGCGGATGTGCTGGAGGGTCGCTGGCCTCAGCGACCGCACGCACCGTCCTATCCGCCTATTTTGACTCTTAATACCACCCGCGAATACTTTGCGGTATAAAGTCTTTCCCTCGCAGAGGCGCAGAGGACGCGGAGGGGGGGGGGAACCAGTCCATGCTGTGTTCTGCGGTCTCAGCGCCTCTGCGAGGAATATCTCCGCAGTTTAGCTCTGAAAGTTTTGGTAATTGGTATAAGACCGCCCGCTCAAACGGAGGGCGCTGAGGCCATCCCCCTCCAATGCTGCAAATCGAGCTGGCTCAACAACGGAAATTTAGCTAAAAAAGAAGTCCCTGAGAGCGTGCTTTTTTGCGTTCGTGCAGCCGTATATATAGGGCAATGTGCCGCTTTAGATTCGTTGGTTGCCGCTTCGCTGCCGTCGCGTTGCGCCAGCCTCGCTCCGTGTTCTATTCATTCATTGCCAGCAATTTAAGCCTATACGTTTTTCAGATCGGTATTAAAGTGGGCCGGACGTTGTGGGTTTTCGATTTTGAACACGTATAATACCAGTTGCAGAAACATATCAGTATAAAATCCAGACCTCGCAGAGAACGCTGAGGGTTACAGCAGCAAAAGATCCGCGCTCTCTGCGCCTCTGCGAGGAATATTCCGGAGTTTAGCCCGGAATGTATTTGTGATTAGTATAAATGACAGAAAAAGGCAGGTAGAGCAGGATGACATTTATCCAATTGGGGTTGCGAAAAGAAGTACTGGACGGCATTGAATTGCTGGGATTTAAAGAACCCACCTCGATCCAACGTGCAGTCATCCCCTTCATTCTAGCGGAAAAAAGAGATCTCGTTGCTCTGGGCCAAACCGGAACGGGAAAAACGGGCGCATTCGGCCTGCCCATTCTTGAAAAAATCGACCTTCAAAGCAGCAAAACACAAGCCTTGATCCTCTGCCCGACGCGCGAACTCTGCATCCAGATTACCCATGATCTTAAAAGCTTTTCAAAAAAGCTTCCCACCTTGCGGACCCTGGCGCTCTACGGAGGCGCTGACATCCGCCCGCAACTCGCGGGTCTGGATCTCGGAGCGCAGATTATTGTTGCCACGCCCGGTCGCTTGCTTGATCTGCTGCGCACGCGTAAAGCAAAGCTTTTCGCGGTTGAACGCCTCGTCCTGGATGAAGCGGATGAAATGCTGAATATGGGGTTTGAAGAGGATCTCAATTCCATTCTCGATGAAGTACCCCAGGAGGCCCAACGCCTGCTCTTCTCGGCCACGATGCCGCAGCGGGTAACGCGTATGATGCACAACTACATGAACGATCCGCACGAAATTACCATTGGCGAGCGCAACACGCTCTCCGAGCTCGTGGAGCATCAGATTTTACTCGTACATGCCAAAGATCACTATGCTGGATTACGCCGCATGCTCGATGCCACGCCTGGGATTTATGGCATCATCTTTTGCCGCACAAAAGCGGATACCCAGTTGATTTCAGATCGGCTTAATAACGATGGATTCAAGACCGCCACATTGCATGGGGATCTATTGCATGAGGAGCGGGAAGTGGTGATGAAACAGTTCCACGCGCACCAAGTCAAAATCGTAGTGGCAACCGATATCGCAGCGCGCGGACTGCATATTACTGACCTGACTCATGTGATCCATTACACGATTCCTGACGACCAAAACACCTATACGCACCGGAGTGGACGAACCGGACGCGCCGGAAAAAGAGGCGTCTCGCTGGTCATCATTCATGCGCGAGAAAAATTTAAACTCGAACGCATTGAAAAGATTCTGGGCCAAACCTTTAAAAAGCTCCCCATTCCCTCAGGCGAAACCATTGGGCGCATCCTGCTTCAAAATCTACTCCACCAATCCGACGCTTCCGATGCATCCCTCCATGAAATCAGTGCAACGCTCGAAACGCTCGCCCAATCTGAAGAAATCGATTCACAGGCGTTGATGAAGGTACGCAAAACGGTGGACTATTATCGCGTTGCACCCGAGCTCAGCAACGAGCCCGAAAAAGTAAAACCCCGAAAAAAAACCGCCGATAGCATCACCGGCCGCGAAGCCCGCGAAAAACATGTTCCCCGCAAAATGACCGAAGGCATGATTGAGCTCGTCGTTAATAGTGGAAAACGCAACGGGCTTAGCGAGGAAGGTTTGCGCGAGCTGATTAATCAATGTGGAACAACCATTCCATTGGGGCGGATTAACATCGTGGAAATGCAGACCTATTTCGAAGTCCCCTACCCGCTCTCTCACGAGATAATCAACCACTTCAAACAAAACCCGACCGAATTTGGCGGTCGCCCGCTCAACATCGCCTTTGCCGGAAATGCCAAACCGATGGAGGCCAAAAAATTAAATCCCCGGGGCGGTAAGCGGAGAAATAAATAACCGCCTCTTATGGGATTATTCCTCGCGGAGGCGCAGAGGTGCAGCGTTTTTTTTCCGTTAAACATTTTCAAGCCTTGGAAGAGGTAGGACCCGACCGCTCCGCACGAGTGTGAAGTCCGATACTTCGGACCGAGCGTGCTCTCAGCGAAAAGGTCCTTCACAGGATTTTTATTCGATACTAGTTTCAGTAGAAGTATTTACGTATATTAATACGCAAGCCCTCCCCGCGCAGATCCGTACGTGCGGAACTACCGCATACGGCTCCTTCCTCGGGTATTTGGCGTCAAATCGCTTCGGATACGGATGGCAGATGCGCTGTAGGCGATAGAAGCGTTC
>JAZGFK010000095.1:0-9247 GCA_036479375.1 Pontiella sp.
AAGCGATGCCCTTGGTTCGATGTCATACGCGACATCGCCAGCACCTACGCAGAACCAAGCCATCCATCAACCGAGCCAACCGCCCACGCGGAGGAAGGCCTGCGCCCGCGAAAAGGTGAAACGGGGCCAAAATGAAGAGTTGATCCGCCTTTGAATGCCGAACGTTCGTTTGCCAACGGATTCAGATTTCAATACAAACTAGCGTGACAGGGACATATTATATGCAATTATTAAACTGACTGTAGATTAACTAGGTTAGATAGGCGCAAGGTGCCTACCAAACCAAAAAACAGTGTAACCGATAACATTATACGATAAAGTAGGTGTAAGTAGGATGAAATACGCAACGTTACTAACCCTCACTGCCATGCTGTGTGCCACCAGCTTTGGGGCGACTTATGCATGGACCGGTACGGTCAGTACCGATTGGAACAAGGTCGGGAACTGGGATGCCAACGGTATTCCAACCGACTCTAATGCAGGAAGCCCGGGTTTAGATTTTTCGGGCGTAGATGATCAGATTGTCTTCAATGCTGCCAACGTACCAACATTGAATTTGCCAGGGGTGGGTTCGGCCTTGGGAGGCTACACTCCGGAAATCGAACTCACGAGTGGCGGAACGTCGTGCATTGCATCGTCGCCGAAGAGTCCAGTGGGCAATAGAAATAGAGTGGTTCATGCAAATTAAGCTCTCAACAGCGTTCGCAAGTAGGTACAGATTGGAAATAATCACCCAATGGAAATTGCTGTATGCCATAAAAGGCACGTGCGGTGGCGTCAGAGACGAACTAGCCCGACTACCAAGGGAGTTTTGAATGAAGAGACTAAAATTAGCTGCTATTGGCTGCGGAAATCGCGCCCGGATTTATACGTCGCTGGCATCACAGCAGCCCGATCTCTATGAAATTGTTGCGGCGGCCGACCCGAATGAGGTGCGGTTGAATTATGTTAAAAATGTGTCGAATAATCCGGATTTCAAAAGCTTTTCCAGCGACAAAGAACTGCTGGCGGAAGAGCTGCTGGCCGACGTGCTGATTATCGGAACGCAGGATAACTATCATTATGAACCCTGCAAAGCGGCGCTGCTCAAGGGATACGATGTGTTGTTGGAAAAGCCGATCGCACCGTGCGTCGAGGAAATCCTCGAGCTGCAGGAACTGGCCGAACAGCTCGGCCGCAAACTGCAGGTCTGCTATGTGCTGCGCTATACTCCGTTCTACCGCAAGGTAAAGGAGATCGTCGATAGCGGTATTCTTGGAGAGATCATCACTGTGAACGCCAACGAAGGGGTTCTCCCCTGGCATCAGGCGCACTCCTTCGTGCGCGGAAACTGGAGTCAGTCGGGAAAATCGTCGCCGATGATCGTCGCGAAATGCAGTCACGACACCGATATCATTTCCTGGCTAATCGGTAAGGAATGCCTCTCTATTTCCAGCTTCGGCTCGTTGAAACATTTCCGGGCTTCGGAAGCTCCCGAAGGCGCGCCGGCGCGCTGCACGGATGACTGCCCGCATTTGGAAACCTGCCATTACAACGCCCGGAAATACGCGGGCGAGCACCGCACGCCCTGGTTGGCGCAGGTCTTCGACCGCGCGGTGGAAGCCAGCGATGAAGAAATCATTGAATGGCTCAGGGAAAGTGATTTCGGTCGGTGTGTGTATCACAGCGACAACGATGTGGTGGATCATCAGGTGGTCTCGATGAATTTCGAAGGGGATGTGACCGCGAACCTGACCATGACTGCTTTTGAGGTCGGGCGCTCCATTGAACTTTTCGGCACGAAAGGATACCTGAAAGGTGGTTATTTCATGCGCGTCAAAACCGGGAACGACATTCATGTGCAGCTGTTTGACGGAAATGAACAGCAGCACAGTGTCGACGTGGATGAAGAGGACCACCACATGGGCGGCGATGACGGAATCATGAATGCGTTGTACGAAGAAATGGCCGGCGATAAATCCGTTCCAGTCTCCTCGTATATCCAGAGCCATATCATGGGGTATGCCGCTGAAAAATCGCGGCTGACCGGACAGGTGGTTCATCTGGAAGAGTATCGCGAATCATTTAGGAAATAGGTGTTTTTATGGCATTTTTAGACTGGTTGGTAGTTGGCGGGTTTGTTGCCGCTTCCGTTTTTATTGGACTTTATTTCACAAAGAGGGCATCGCAAAGCGAAGATGATTTCTTCCTCGCCGGACGTTCCCTCGGCTGGTTTGTTGCGGGAACCTCGATTGTGGCGACCACCTTTTCGTCCGATACGCCCCAGTGGGTGGCCGGACATTCCCGCAGCTTCGGGATTGCGGGAAACTGGCTGTGGTGGTGCTCGGGGATCGGCACCATCGGCGCCATTTTTTTTCTCGCGCGCTACTGGCGCCGGACCGGGGTGGTGACCGAAGTGGAATTCGTTAAACTGCGCTACGGCATTTCGCGCTCGAGTAATGCCCTGCGTATTTTTAAAGCGATCAGCGACGGAGTTCTGGTGAACTGCACAATCATGGCGGCGGTGACCCTCGCAATGGCCAAGGTGAGCACGATTGTGCTGGGTCTCAGCAATGAACCGATCTTCGAACTTCCGTTGATCGGCGGCATCACTCCGATGGTCGCCATTCTTTTTGTGCTGACCATCTTCGTTTTAATCTATTCGGCCATGTCGGGGCTTTACGGCGTGGTGTATACGGACCTGTTCCAGTTTTTCTTTGCGATGATCGGCACCATTGCGCTGGCGGTCATTATGTATGTGGATGTCTCTTCTCGTGAAGGCGGGATGCTTCAGGCGCTGCAGGCAGCACCTGATTTCAAGGTCGGTATGCTGAGTATGATTCCTGATTTAACTCAGTGGAACCTGGGCGTCATGCTGTTTATCGTCTACTTCGGATTCCTCTGGGTCATGGCCTTTCCGACGGGCGGGTTTTATGTGCAGCGTCTGCTCTCCACCAAAAACGAGCAGGAGGCAACCAAGGCGTTTCTGTGGTTTAACTTTGCCCATTTTGTGCTGCGCTCGTGGCCGTGGATTGTGGTGGGCATGCTGGCCATCGTCTATTTTCCCAGCGTCGATCAGGCGGAGGGATGGCATGCGGAAAACAGTTATGCCATGGCGATCAGCCAATTTCTTCCGGTGGGCCTGAAAGGGCTCATGGTGGCCTCTTTTCTGGCAGCCTATATGAGTACGATCAGTACGCATCTCAACTGGGGAACCTCCTATATCGTCCATGATTTGTATGAAGGGTTCATCAATCCGAAAGCATCCCGGAAGCAGGTCATCTGGTTGTCGCGCGCCTGTATGGTCGGGTTTCTGGTTTTTGCCGCGGTGATTGCAACCAAGCTGACCGCGATGCTTGAGGCCTATAAATTCCTTAACCAGATCTGGGCGGGAATGGGATTGATTCTGGTGGCCCGTTGGTACTGGTGGCGAATTACGGCAGGCGCTGAGTTTATCTGCCTGTTGACCACCATTATCCTTACGGCGCTGCTTAACATTTCCATCGGTAGCGGCGAGTCCGCGCACCTGCTTTGTCAGGGCCTGTTTGACTGGATTCAGGCTGCGGTTCATCTTCCGGACCTTGAAGCCGACATGGTCGGATGGCTCTACTTCGCGATCCGCGTCTTTATCATGACGTTTGTTCCGCTTTTCATCTGGATTCCATATGTGTTTTTCAAGACGCGTGAACCCACTGAATCCGCCGTGGCCTTCTACAAGAAAATGCGGATCTCTTCTTTCGGCTGGACGCACATCGAAAAGATGACCGGACTGGCGTCGCCGAAGGGCGAGTTCAAGATGAACTTTATCGGCTGGATTGTAACCTGTTTTTCGCTCTATGGAATTTTACTCGGCACTGGAAGCCTGATCTTCCAGCAATGGAACCAGGCCGCCATCTATTTGCCCATTGGTATTGTGGCCTCGATCTATACTTGGAAAATCATGTCCGGCTCGACATTTAAATCGCTGAACGAAGAAAGTTCCGCCGAATAAGCAGGCTTCCAGCCCTTGGGGGAAAATTTCCAAGGGTTGGAAAATGAAATGCAGGGCACGGTTTTTTTGTACACAATTTCGGCGCGCCGCGTTGATAGGAGAAGGGCGAAGCACCCCGGCGCGCCGCAGAAAAACGTATGCGTCTTTTCGATCACCCCATTGACAGGATCAGCGAAGGTTCCCACGTTCCGTACAACCGCCTCATGATAGATTCATGTCACCTTCATGTCGCAGGCCATCGGGTCGGCAATGCAGTCCGCCTCCCGACTCTCATCCCGGGGCAACCACCCTTCGCGGCAGGCATCGGGCAGAAAGGCTCGCAAAGCGTAAGGAACACCTCGGGATATTCCGATGCCGGGCGGGCGTGCCGAACATACTCGGAAAGCAGATTACCCGCCTCCGCAACCAAATGCTGTTCAACCGGACGACCTCCCTTTGCCGCCGGGAAACCGCGAGGAAGCACTCCTGGTTGCCGGTATTTTCGCGTTGGAACCAGCGCCGATAAGTCCCTCTCAATCCGAGAGGATCGATACGCGAACCGCAGGAAAGAACGAAGCAGGATTTGCATTCTTTCCAAAGAGCTAGAGCTGTATGTCAGGGAATAATCCTGAAGAAAATCGATGATCGACCCCGGCGACAGCGCTTGAAAAAGCTTCTCTGAAGACAATGGAGGTCCGAAAGAACGCAAGAACCGGCAGAGATAACAAATCTCGGCAAGCGTTTCCATGGCTACGCCGGGAATGCGAAAGGTTTCCGAATGCATAATAATCTCCTTGTATGTTAGTTGCTCACATACAAGCGACACCACGCTTCGACTTAGGAATTATGTTGCGAACTCCGCTCTAAATATCAGGGTTTGCTTAACAAAAGGATGCTTCGCAAGATAACCATAGAGATCGGTCGATCACATCGAAGACTGGATCAACAACTATCCACGCAAAATATTAGATTTTTCAACTGCAGAAGAACGGTTCATTCAGGAGTTGGCGGCATGAGGAGCGAAAAGGAAAGTGAAAAAAAAACGAACCGTTTGATTTACAGTCTACCCAGTTTATGAAAACTTCGTGAGCATTATTTGCAAAAAGAGGTGAGTTGGTAATAGCCCCCTATTAATTTATGGAGGCGGTTTTAAAGTGTTGCATGAACATCGTATTATTTTGATGAGATGTGACGGGGTTAGGTGGCCATATCTTATTTGTTAGGCCATAAATGTAGATATTTACAGATGAGTAAACGGGAGATTCACATGGTCACGATGAGAAATAGCGTACGAATTGGTATATTATGCAGTCTGGTTTACTCCGCCGGGGCGGTGGAGGATTTGGTAATCTGGCATGATCGGCCGACAATGGTGACTAAAAATAAACAGCCTCCAAAGTCCGATTGGCTGCGTGCTTTCCCGATTGGCAACGGCAGTTTCGGCGGCATGGTTTACGGCAATGTGGCCCGGGATGAAGTGCAGTTGAACCACGACACCTTCTATGCGCTTGAACCCGATACGGCGGGCTATATTCCCAACATTCAGCAGTCGTTGCCGCAGGTGCGCGAATGGCTGGCGGCCGGCGAATACCAGAAGGCTGAGGAGTTCATGAGGGAAAACTGGCAGGGACGCAGCAACGCGCCGTATGTCACGCTGGGTTCCCTGCTGATTGATCTTCATGAAAACGTGGAAGGGATGCGGAAATATCGCAAAAGTCTCGATCTGTCCTCGGCGACCGTGGTCACGGAATATGAGCTCGAAGGGGTTCGGTATCGCCGCGAATATTTCGCGAGCCATCCCGATCAGGCTATTGTGGTTCGTTTGACGGCCGACCAGCCGGGGAAAATTTACGCCACGGTGCGGTTGTCGACGCCTCACACTTCAACAACCACCTTTGAGGCCAAGGGCCATACGATTTTGATGCGGGGCCAGGGGCCGGGCGAGGCCTACCGTCGCAAACTGGAGGACAAGGTGCAGCTGGATGGCCATAAATATCCCGCCTTCTTCGAAAAAGGGAAAAACGGAAACTATCGGATACAGGATTCTATTCTGGCCAAACGCAAAGAGGTAGGAACCCCCCAGGCGAATATTCTTTATGCCGACGAGATTGACGGGCGAGGCATGTATTTTGCCTCCTTGCTGAAGGCGAAGGCGGAAGGTGGAAGCATTCGCGCCGAAGCAAATGCGTTGCGCGTTGAAGGAGCCGATTCGTTGACGCTAGTGTTGTGCGCGGATACCAGCTTTAACGGGCAGAATAAAAGCCCGAGCCGTGAAGGGCGCGACCCCATCGCTTCCGTTCTGGCGCTTCAGGAAAAAGTCGGGAGCATTGATTATGCCGCCCTGCGCGAACACCACCTAGCCGATTATCAGGCGCTCTTTGGGCGGCTGGGCATTACGCTGGGCAAGGACGGCGCAGACAAACTTGCGTTGCCCACGGATCGCCGTTTGGCCGAATATGGACAACATACCGACCCTTCGCTGGCGGCTTTATTCTATCAGTTCAGTCGTTATCTTGCTATCGCTGGATCGCGCGCCGGAAGCCAGCCGCTCAACCTGCAGGGTATCTGGAATAAGGATATCATTCCGCCCTGGAACGGGGCCTACACCGTGAATATTAATGCCGAGATGAACTATTGGAATATTGAACGCGGCAACTTGTCGGAGCTGCACGAGCCCTTCCTTCGCTCAATTCTTGAATGCGTGGAGAACGGCAAGGAAGTGGCACGGGAAATGTATGGATTTGAGGGCTGGTGCATGCATCACAACATCAGCATCTGGCGCCATTGCGCTCCGGTGGATGGCGCGCCGAGTGCCGCATTCTGGCCCATGGGGGCGGGGTGGTTTTTGCAGCACGTCTGGGAACATTACGAGTTTACGCAGGACCTAGAGGTGTTAGAAACGCACTATGAGGCCATGCTCGAGGGCGCGCGCTTTCTGAGCCAGTGGCTCGAAGATCGCGGTGACGGGACACTTTGGACCCCGGTCGGAATCAGCCCTGAAAATAACTTTATGACAGAGGGGGGAACCAAGCAGTCCGTTTCTCCCGGACCTACGATGGACATTGCGATCATCCGCGAATGTTTCATCAATCTATTGGCGGCCTCCGAATTACTTGGTCATGACGACCCGTTGCTGGACACCATTCGCGGGCAGTTGCCGAAATTACTGCCGTACCAGATTGGAAAGCATGGGCAGTTGCAGGAGTGGAGTTCTGATTTTAAAGAGGCCCAAGAGAACCATCGCCACATTAGCCATCTGTATGGGTTTTTCCCGGGGAATGATGAGCTGACGCGCGATCCGAAGTTGACCGCTGCCGTACGAAAAAGTTTAGAGCGTCGAGGTAACGGTGCCACCGGGTGGGCGATGGGTTGGAAGCTATGCGTGTGGGCTCGGCTCGGCGATTCGGAGCAGTTTCTTGATCTGTTTAAGAACCTGATGACGCCGAATCGTGTTGCCGACAACCTCTTTGATTTACATCCACCCTTCCAAATTGATGGCAACTTTGGCGCCGCACGAGGTATCGCAGAATGTCTGGTGCAGGATTTTTCCGGTGAAGTGGTGTTGCTACCGACGCTCCCATCCGTATGGGCGGATGGTTCGGTTCGCGGGATGGTGGTTAAGGGCAATCATGAGATTGATATGAAGTGGAGCAACGGAAAACTGATTGAAGCAAGTATTAGAAGCCGTAGCGGTCTTCCAGTGAAAGTCCGCTACGGAAACCAGACGGCACTGCTTCAGCCCGAGATCGGACAGTCTGTTAATTTAATGAAAAAGCTGAAGTAATCAGAGTGGTCGACCCGGTTAATCGGTTCGCATTGCCGTCCAACCGGGCCGACCAGAATGTACCCCAGGCACCCCAGGAATGTTCCGGTAACGGGTTCATTGCATCTCCGCTATCGAGTACCGTTGTCAGCTCGACCATGTTGGGAAGTCTCCAATCAGTGAACCCTCCCTGTGCATAGGTGTTTCTCGCGGCGCAATCGGCATTTGCTCCTGCCAGCGTAACGGTTTCCGTGCTTCGGTTTGCGGTCCAATACAATCCAGTATGCCCGTCCTTCAACACATTGTCGCCCACGTCGGCAAAGGCTTTGGCCATTCCGTCACCATACCCATCCTGCCCGACATGAGACGAATTGCACTCCGAATAAAATGCCCAGGATTCAGACCAGGGAACCCCGCAATTTGAAGTACAATGCGAACACATCGTTTGCACGGCATGAAGCTCACTTCCCCCCGGCAACAGTTCCCGTCAGCTTCGCTTCCGGCTCGATGGTATATTGCGCATTTAATTCTAAATCCGTGTACGTCACGTTGAAGTCATGTTCAAAACGGCTGATCTCACCGAGACCAACAACTCCATAACACGAAACTGGTTTCGACTCACCTGGCTTTAGTATCGCATTGTGAGGATATAGCGTGCACTTCCTGCCGTTGATCCACATTTCGTCGAGACGGAGGGCGTGTGGATTGTTGTTGCGGAACTGCAGCAAGGTGGAATGCGCGTTTTGTCTATAGCTCGCGACACCGACTTTCAATGTTGCCAGCCGGGTTTTTGCCGTTGACTCGGATACGCCGCTGCCAATGGAAGGAATGCCGCCCATAGCACCAAGCACAATCAAGGCAATCATAATTACGACCGCAAGGATGACCAGATATTCGGTAGAGGTTTGTGATTTTGAGTTCAATTGCCGGGGTCTCATGGAAAAACTGCACCTTTCACGCCTTATAAAGGGTTCTCATCAGAAGACTCATGCTCCCATTAAAGCCGTCAGGAAAACGGATTGATATCCACCATGGACCTCTCCATGGCTAGTCCCATACGGGCCGGGATAGAGGAACCTTTTTAAACAAGCCTTGCAGTAATTGAGTCAAATTTTCGCGAGGGAGTTCACTTTTATGCATATTTATATTGACGAGATGATAACGAATTGTAACTTAGATTGTAACTTAAGTAAACAAATGGAGAAAATTCATGAAAAATGCAATAACTGTTATTGTTGCGGGGGTCGTTTTCATCACGGCGCAAGTCGCATTGGCACAATCTGTTGCCCTCACCGCCAGCGCTACTACAGCTGATCCCGGGGACGTAATAACCTTTGATTACTCATACGATACAGGGGGAAAGACCTTTAGCCGCGCCGAAATAAAGTTTGATGGCGCAGGACTAAACCGCAGCGATGTGCACGGAGGCTCGGATGACTTCAACTCCTCCTCCCATACAGGAAAATTCACATGGGCTGCCACACCTGGCAGTCACTCCTTCCGCATCTTTGTGCGAGTTATAGAGACCGACTCCG
>JAZGFK010000096.1:0-3608 GCA_036479375.1 Pontiella sp.
TGGATCAATCGATACCCCCGCAAGATACTGAATTTTAAAACCGCAGAAGAGTTGTTCATTCAGGAGATCGCGGCATGAGATGCATCGGGCTTAGAAAAGTTGGGCATTTTAATTTACAGTCTACCCCTGAAATCGTTCGACGAGGCTTCCATATCAAGATAAGCCATGTTGTAGATATTGTTGGTAAGCATATTCAACCCGGTTTCATCAATGACCGGTTTATCCTTCGCCTGCACCAGTGTGCATGCAGAAACAACACCCAGAATGATCATTCTCAAACGCATAATTATTCTCCCTTTAAAACCAATCCCAATATCCATAAAGCTTGAAAGAAATACCCGAGTTAAAATTCTACGACAAGCAGAATTGATATCTCTTTTTAGTACTTTTGCTAGTTGCTTCGAGAAACCCTTGTTTGTCCTGATTTTCGCCTTCTGAAAAACGGCATAAAACCACCTGACAGCCACTCCAAACACCCCCCTTAAATCCACGGATTCCACACGATGCGTAGATGGTTTATTTAAAGGGTCACAAATTCGAAACGATGATCTGGAAAGTGTTCTGAAAAGTAAAGCCCAGGCCTTGTGGAGAGTTTCCCCACAAATATTTAGTATTTTTTACTAGCCCTCCTGCGCAACTGATCTCTCAAAAAAACCCTTTTTCGTAACTGAAATTTGAACGTGGCAACTGGTCTATGTAACAGTCCATTTGAGCAGGGCTAACATGAGGAATCATGTTGACGAAGGCTTTCCTCATGTAAGTGGCAAAAAAGGGACAACCCTAAACTGCATTTAATTCCGGCTATTTCACTGGTTTCCAGCGTATCTCCTAATATGCACACCAACACAGCCAGCAATGCAGGAGTGGAAATCTATCTCGCGAACGGACAACGTGTCCGGCTCGTTGATAGTAAAATGCTTTGTGACTTCCTGAGCATTTCCAAACCGCAAACGCTGATTGATATGGCAAAGCGCGGCGACCTTCCGCCCCCCATTCATTTGAATATGAACCGAAGGGGACAGAGAGGCCGCAATCAAATCCGCTGGAACTTGCCAGCGGTTATGCAGCACCTTGGATTGACTGCACTTTCGCACTAGCAATTTGACTGGCCTTCTTCTCCTGCCATTTCACACCTTGCCGCTTGCGTGATACCCTTCGGAATTCCGCTTCATCCATATCATGCTCAAACTTGTCGGGTGTTAGCCCGTAGAAATACTCCACTTCGTTTTCAGATGAAACCAACGAGGCGTAGTGCCGCATTTGGATATTCTTCTTGTTGCCCATTTGAAGTTCGATTTCCGCCCATCCTTTTCCTTCTTTAATCATCATGGAAATCAGGGTGTGACGAGGGATGTCTGGCTTCAGCTTCTCTAATGGCAATACCTGCCTTCGAATATCACGATACTTATTGCGCCAGCCCAGCGTCATAAAGGTTGGATGGTTGCGGTAGACCATCAGCCATTCCCGCAACGTTGGGGAAATTTCAATGATGCGCATCTGCCGCGTCTTACTAATAGCTTTGGGAACCCGTATATGCCTCAGATCATCGGAGATAAGATTCCACCCATATTTCTCGTCTTCCCAGAAGCGCATGGTCTCAAAGGGGCGCATACCCGTAAAAAGAAGCCAGATAAACATGCGCTGTGCATTGTATTTTTGGGCTTCCCTGATGAGGCTTTCACATTCCTTGGCTGAAAAGATAACCACGCCGGAACAATCATCCAATTCATCATTTTGAAAGACCACGCCCCGTCCGACAAAAGGACTTTGCTTGAGAATAGGATAGGGGTTCGGTGTATTCTTGCTCACGCCAGCCATGTAGTCAAAAAAGTGTTTGATGATATGATGAACTCGTTTGTGAGAGGCGGGGCCAGTCGAATTGGACTTTATCCAAGGCTCCAGATCTTCATACCGTAACAAGGGAGCCTTGGCATACTCGAAGTCGGGAATAAATTTATTCTCCAGAATACGCTTAAGTTCATAAACGGTTTCAGGCCGTCGTCCCTGAGCATCCTTGATCGCCATGAAGTCCTGATAATACTCACGCATGGTTTTGACCCGCGCCAGATTCACGTAATGCTCGCAAAACCACTCAACGGCAAAAACAATGTCTACATCCTTCACATCGTGATTATCGCTTTTCCTGAGAATTTGAATGGCTTGTTCCGTTTCGGCATGTTCTGCTGGAGTCAACCCTGAGAGGGACGTACGCATGAGGCGCACGGAATCCTGTCTGGCGGCTTCTTCACTTTCGTGTTTCTTGCGATAGCGTTTGCCGGAGACCGAGCAGGAGACCTGCCAGTAAGGTGAACCGCTAGAGTAGTACATTTTCTTGATTGTCGGTTTTGGTAGCTTCATTTTATTGTCCCTTTCTTGACCCTTGTTTTAGAATACGTAACTGGACACTATAAAAACCGATGAAATTCAGACCCTGTATTGACCTGCATAACGGTAAAGTAAAACAGATTGTCGGCGGATCGCTGGCCGATGGTCAGGAACCGAAAACTAACTTTGTATCCGAAAAACCGCCGGCGTGGTATGCCAGTCTCTATAAACAGGACGGACTGACCGGCGGACACGTGATCAAACTCGGAACTGGAAACGACGATGCCGCACGCGCGGCCCTTGCCGCCTGGCCGAACGGGCTGCAGGTTGGCGGCGGCATTACGTCCGATAATGCGGCCGAATGGTTGAACGCAGGCGCGGCGCAGGTGATTGTGACCTCAACTATTTTTCAAAATGGGCAGATTGATGAAACTCGACTTAAGCGGCTCGTGGCCGAGACTGGACGTGACCGGCTCGTGCTCGACCTGAGCTGTCGCAAGAAGAATGGCCAATTCCATGTGGTGGCCGATCGCTGGCAGACGTTTACGGAAACCGTCGTGGATGCCGATTCACTTCGCCAGCTTGCCGATTCCTGCTGTGAATTTCTGGTCCACGGCGTGGATGTGGAAGGCAAACAACAAGGGATGGATGAAGAGTTGATTGCATTACTGGCCGCGCACTCCCCCATTCCCTGCGTCTATGCGGGAGGGGTCCGATCATTCGCGGATCTGGAAAAACTTAATGCTGCTGGCAATGGAAAAATTGATGTCACCGTTGGTTCTGCATTGGATCTATTTGGTGGACCGTTGCCTTACCGGGATGTGGTTGAACATTGCCGTGGTAACTGAATCAAAATGAAGGGCAGCGCGAAGGCCAGAGGATAAAAAAAGCCGCCCGGCTACCGGACGGCTTCTGCTATTCAACCGAAGCGGAACTTACATAAAGTCATAGCTCAAACCGGCGAGCAAAGTTACATCATTATGTTCTGATCCGGGGGTATCCGGGAGGTTGTCGTATTCATCCCTCAGTTCAACAAACACAGCAAGCCGTTCTTTCAGCTGACTTTTCACCCCTGTAACAAGCAGGCCGTTACCATCGTTTGAATCTTCCAGATTCGCGCTGTATTCCACATTCAGATAAAAGTTTGCCGTTTCAGACAGGTCGATCAGATAGTTCGCTGCCGCGCGCCATTCCCCGTAGTTCCGTTCAGCCTCATAGCCCGTACCCGCCGGTGGAATCGTGTAATCCGCCTTGCGCTCGTAGACATAGTTAATACCAAAACT
>JAZGFK010000097.1:0-3076 GCA_036479375.1 Pontiella sp.
TGGATCAATCGATACCCCCGCAAGATACTGAATTTTAAAACCGCAGAAGAGTTGTTCATTCAGGAGATCGCGGCATGAGATGCATCGGGCTTAGAAAAGTTGGGCATTTTAATTTACAGTCTACCAACATAAAGATAGGAATCATTGTATGAAAAAATTGGCATATGCTCTTACCCTTTTGTTTGGATTACTCCTCACTTCGTTTGGTCAGTTTGGCGATCCGTTCGTTGTTCAGGCCCGTTTAGTTGGCGATCAAGTTAAACTGGACGTTACGGTTCCTGAAAAACATTATCTGTATGCGGACAGTTTTTCGGTGACCGATGCGATTGGTAATGAGCAGGAGGCGATTGCTTTACCTGAAACGGAAACCATCACGGATCCCAACTCAGGGAAGCCGAAGCCGGTTTTTGCGAAATCGTTCACCGCCGCATTTACCTGGGCACCGCTCGCGGAAGGGGCTACTTCTTTCCATGTGAAATACTGGGGTTGTAACGATCAAGTTTGCTTTATTCCGCAAACCAAAGTGGTGGAGCTGGCTGATGCCCCAGTTGCTGCTGTTAACAAGACGACGGAAGTTATTTTGACGAACTGGAGCAATGAGCTGGCTGAATTTGAAGTACAAGCCATGGATGCAGGGTATATGAAGGCTGCGCCGTTTTTACATTTTTTGGATAAGGCTGAAAACGGCGGGGTTGGGGAAGAGATTAACGGCTTCCGACTTTTTCTCACCGATCCGGTTGCATTTGTCCGCGAGTCAGGCTTGCTGCTGACCCTTGTTTTTATTCTGCTTGGCGGGCTGGCCCTGAACCTTACCCCGTGTGTCCTGCCGATGATTCCCATCAACCTGGCCATTATCGGCGCAGGGGCTCAGGCCGGATCAAAGAGACGGGGCTTCGCGCTGGGAGCAACCTATGGAGCGGGTATTTCTTTAGTCTATGGTTTGTTGGGCGTCGTTGTGGTTTTAACCGGTTCGCAGTTTGGAACCATTCAGGCCAATCCGTGGTTTAATCTCGTGATTTCCCTGATCTTTGTTGTGCTGGCGCTGGCGATGTTCGATGTGTTCCATATCGATTTGACACGGTTCCAATCCAAAATGGGGGGTGGCGAGCATAAGCAGGGCAGTTTTCTGGTTGCGCTGACCATGGGATCAGTCGCGGCTCTGTTGGCCGGTGCCTGTGTTGCGCCGGTTGTGATTGCCGTCTTACTTTTGGCTACGAATATTTTTGAAGCAAACAGCATTGCCGGTCTGGCCCTTCCATTTGTGCTGGGAATCGGGATGGCGCTACCGTGGCCATTTGCCGGTGCAGGGCTTTCGTTTCTGCCGAAACCGGGCAGATGGATGGAATACGTAAAATATGCTTTCGGCATAGGCATTATCTTTTTTGCGCTGTACTACGGCAACTTAAGCTTCCGCGCATTCAATCCCGCCGATGTGACGGATAGCGGCGAAATTGAAGGGCATCTGATAATCGATGGTTCCTCAAATACGGGTTTAGCGGATGCGCTTAAGCAGGCTAAATCGGAAGGAAAACCGGTGTTTATCGACTTCTGGGCGAGCTGGTGTAAGAACTGCAAAGTAATGGATAAAACAACTTTCAAGGACAAAGTGGTCAAGGCCCGTCTCGAAGGATATACGTTTATTAAGTACGTTGCTGAAGATCCGACCAACCCTGAAACGCAGGCGGTGATGAATCACTTCGGCGTTCAGGGACTTCCTACTTTCGTTGTTCTGAAGGAAAAATAAAACTGGGGGTTAAACCCCGGTAACCATGTTCGCTTTGGTTGGATAGAAAGGCTAGTCGATCATTCCCTTTTTACTAAGATCCTTTATCACGCCTTTGATAATGCCCTTCATGTTCGTGAGGTCGGATCGGTCGTCATAGACCACTTTACGTCCGGTCCAGACGAGCTTTTCGGTCTCGACATCGTAGACGTTTGTTTCCAACTCAAATTCCATAAAACTCGCCACGTGAGCGGTATTGTAGGAGAGGCTGTAGCCATAGTCATAGTACCCCCAATAGTTGTTGTAAGGGGTCGCGTAATACCCGGTGGTAACCACCTGATTCCGTTCCGTTTCAGACCGTGTGCGGGTTACGATGATCGTATCGACGTTGTTGGATTTCAGCAGCGCATCAAGTGCATCCTTACCGATTTTGTGTGTGATCTGCGTATTGGCATGCAGAGATCCTGCTTCAACGCCCAGTTCTAATAACCGCGAAACGAACAGATCTTCATACTGACGGCTCAGGCTGTCGCTTTCCGCAACACCGAGTACGATGGTCTTGCCAATTGACCGACCGTCAAACTGAGGGTCGGACCAGGACTGTATGCGAACCGTATTGCAGGCAGAGAGCAGGCATAGGGCTGAGCCCGTTACGATAAGCCCGAATATTCTTTTATTCATGATGGAATCCTTTGGTGAAACGATTATCGATAGGGAACATAGTCAATTTCTTGAAAATCAGCTACTTCAATCAGCCAGACCTCTTGCACAAAATGCACGTGATCAGGATGATTGTTATACCCATCGTAGGCGGCTTGATCGATAAACTCCATCGAGAGGCCGAACTCAAAAGAGTTCTTCGGGCTGGTCTCTTTTAAAAGCTGAAAGCTTTCGACGCCCGGTATGTTTTGCAGCTCAGCAGCCTGTTCCAGAAACAAGGCTTCTTTCGCTGATCCAGATGCATGATTAAGTTTAAAGAATACGGAATGGACAATCATATCTTTCTCCGGTTGATGATGAATAAGTTTGCACCCTGAAAGAATACCGATGGCTGATAAGCTGGTAAAATTTCGCCTTCGCTATGCTGTTCGGTTATTGAGTAGTCCATGTTGGTTTTGGCTCGGGTTACGAAGAAATCCTTTGTTTTATGGATGGTATGGAGCCACTCGTAGTCCACATAGGCCTTGTCGACACAGTAGATGCGGTCCGGTTCAATCTCAAAAAATCCTTTGACCGCCTTGGCGTCATGCATCTTTCCATCACTGATGTGAACAAAGCTCGGGATGTGTCCTGAATGATCGAGTTGGCAGTGCAATTTGATAGCGCCTTTCTGCTTCCGGAATTTCGGCCAGT
>JAZGFK010000098.1:0-11068 GCA_036479375.1 Pontiella sp.
CGGAGTCGGTCTCTATAACTCGCACAAAGATGCGGAAGGAGTGACTGCCAGGTGTGGCAGCCCATGTGAATTTTCCTGTATGGGAGGAGGAGTTGAAGTCATCCGAGCCTCCGTGCACATCGCTGCGCTTTAGTGCTGCGCCATCAAACTTTATTTCGGTGCGGTTAAAGGTTTTCCCCTCTGTATCGTATGAGTAGTTAAAGGTTATTACGTCCCCCGGATCACCTGTAGTAGCGCTGACGGTGAGGGCAACAGATTGTGCTGATGCGACTTGCGCCGTGATGAAGACGACCCCGGCAAGAATAACAGTTATTGCATTTTTCATGAATGAATTTCCTTTTTTGTACTTAAAGGAGCCGCGCAGAAATAATTGACCAACATCAGGCCTATTTCAACAGAAGCTCGAAAAGTAGGGTAAACCCAATATGTAGTGTGCTTAGCGCTCTTTGCGAGCTTCTGTAAAATCTCATTAAATCAGAGCCAACTTAAGGGCCTCGAACTTCCTGTTGTACCGGTTTCTGTGCAGAAGTTTTTTTCACCACAGAAACCTGGCGTGGCATAGCCGCAACCAAAACAAAGTTTACAAGACGATGGACAACAAGACGATTACTTACAACACCCGAAAGCGTCTATCGTCTTGCTATCAATGTCCTTGCAAAAATAACTCCCGTATAAATCTGCACAGAAAACAAGTTTTTAATGGATAATAGTACAGAGGCACGGAGCAACAGGAAACTCCGAGTCTCCGTGACCTCCGGCAGAGCGGGTGATAAAAAAATGGTATTTCAATTATTTCCGCTCCCCCTAAGTCATTTATTTCTACACGATGCCTAAGATACAATATATTATATGGGTGGCTGACTAACTCAAGCTGCCCGAACTTTGTCTACATAGCATGTTTATCAAATTATATTTTCCTTGCTGTAAAAGACTATTATTTCTTCAACTCAGGGGAGTAATCACGGCTTAAGTAAAATCGTTGAAAGAGATATGGAATTACCCTTACCCCTCTCTGCACACTGAAGGTCCAGGACTACCTCACCGGCCGGCAAACGAATGGAACCACACTGAACCGTTTTCCATTTTTTCTTTCCGCCGGTTTTTTCCAGCGGAATTTTTATCTTTTCATCCCCGGCGGAAAGGCTAAATGAATCCGCATCACCAAAACCATCCACAGCAATTGCGATTTCCACACTATATGTTCCCGCTTCTTCCACCTGAAGCCGGTAGGATGCCCTCCCATTTTTTTCCCACCCTTCAAGACGTGAGCGACTTCCTAAACCATGATCCTTGAAGGCCACCTTTTCTTCAACTACGGCATCGGCGGGCTCTAAAGTAAAAGATCCATCCGTCGAGGCATGCACCCTGTATGGACCCACCTTTGGTTTTGAATAAAAGTCCAAGGCAATCACCGTTGCGGCAACATGCACTGGGTTTTCAGGCAACCCCGTAACAACCATCTTTCCTTTTTCGTTTCGGGTATGTATTTCTTGGTTCACCTTTCCACCAACCAAAAAACTGCGCGTTGGCAAACTTTCAAGTCCCGGAACATATAATCGGCCATCTTCCGGCCAATCAAATACGTGCAAGTAAAGGCGATGCGATCCGTCACCCATCGTTTTGGATGTTACACGGCCCCAGGGAAGCCGCGTAAAAGGCCCAGCCTTTGTACTGTAAATTGCTTCCCCATTTATTTGCATCCACCGACCTAGATCGGAAAGCCGCTGGACAGTTACAGGATCAACCGTTCCATCGGGAAGCGGACCAATATTAAGAAGATAGTTTCCCCCTTTACTGACCGCATCGACCAAGCGATGAACTAGTTCTGTCGAGGACTTAAAGCCCGTGGCATGTTTGCTCCAGCCCCACGTGCCATTCAACGTGTCGCATGTTTCCCAGTCGATACCCTCGATACCTGTTGCGGGAATGTGTTGTTCAGGAGTGGAAAAGTCGCCTAACCAGTACTTTTCATACTCTTCTCCGCTTTTAACGACGTTGTTCCATAACCGATTATTTATGAGAATCGATGGCTGGTTATTCCGCACCAAGGCTACCAACTCCTTGGCTCTCCAGGCTTCGCCTTGAAATTGGTGTTTTGAATAATCAAGCCAGAGAATATCGACCGCACCATAGCGCCCATCTGTAACTTCATTAACTTGAGCATGGAGATAATCAACGTACCGAGGTAATTCACGTCCTTCCATGGTAAGCCCCTCTATGTTTGTTGCACCTTCACCTGCTGGAGCGTCCGGATGATGCCAATCCCACAAAGAATGATATACCCCAACCCCGAGGTTCTCGCGCCGTATTGCTTCGACGATTTCCTTATGAAGATCCCTTCCGGTCACGGCTTTTGCATCAAAATCAGTTTGAGCGGAATCATTCATCGAAAAACCTTCGTGATGCTTGCTCGTGAATACCACGTATCCGGCTCCTGCTTGCTTCGCTAAACGCGCCCACTGCGTCGCAAAATCTGGGGCCGGTTTAAACTTAGGAAGCATAGTTTTTTCATAAATATCGGCTGGAACTTCTGCTTTCTTTTGAATCCACTCAGCACCGCCGGGGTAGGTTTTTCCATCCCATCCTCCTTCTGCCGAGGAGTATAAGCCCCAATGCACAAACATACCGAAACGAGCTTCTTTCCACCATTTCAGGCGCGCATGTAGATTTTCTGGCGACTCGGTGTTAAGAATATAGCTGGATTCCGCTTCTGAATTGGCCACATCTTGAGCATGAATAGCTTCTCCACCCATCGACGCCAACGTTAAAATTATACCTAGTGTTATTTTTTTCATTTTTTCCCTTTTTCCTTTCTCTTGAACTTCCGGTGGCCGCATATACATTGGCTTTCCTCTCCAACTTAGCTTGGTGCGGGTGAATACCCAAGTAGTCGGCTCTTATTATACTTTTTCAGCTGACTATCTCTCAATGCTAACTGGAGATTGCACAATGTAACCCTTTTGTTCATTTAAGTTACAATATAGCATCATCTCGTCAATGGAAATATGTTCAAAAGAGAACTCCCTCGTGAAAATTCGACTCCATTACGCCCTTTTTAAGAAGGACGGTCGCGCCCTGTTACCCATCACCGATGAAAGCGACGTTTTCCCAATCGATGTCCGCGGACACCGGCCGCATGCCACGGCTCCAAAACCCATTTTTTCATGCCTACTTGTCCTTTTTGAAGAGATCTATTTCCGCGTCATTTTTCTGAGTTGCACCGGGGGTGCTACGGCCAGCGGCGACCTGCTTTTCGAGCACGGCCAATAGCTTTTCCACCACCTCTGGGTGTTGGTTCGCCAAGTTCGTGGTTTCGCCGACATCCACCTCCATATTGTAGAGCTGAACCTCCGGAAGTCCCTCCTTGCGAGCCCCCTCGTCACGGGGTTTTGTCCAACCGCCGGAACCCGGGTAGAGCCCGAGCTTCCACTTGCCCCGCCGAATCGAAAACTTTCCGGTGTAGGTATGGTGCACCACCGTATCGTGAGTTGGTGCCGTATTTTTACCCAGCAGCACCGGCAGGATACTGACGGAGTCCTCGCCCTCGTTCTCCGTCAGTGCCTGCCCAGTCAGCTCCGCGCAGGTGGCCAACAGGCTCGTCGAGCAAATCAATTCGGGGTTGGTGGAACCGGGCTTGACCTTCCCCGGCCAGCGGACGATGAACGGGATGCGGTGGCCACCCTCCCAGCCATCGGCCTTGTAGCCACGCAAGTACGCACTTGGATAATGGCCGTATTCCTTGATCAGATTCTTGGCTTTGGCCGGCCCAGCGGAGCAGCCGTTGTCGGAGGTGAAGATCACGAGGGTATTGTCTGCCACGCCATTGTCTTCCAAGGCCTGGAGAACCTTTCCGACCACATGATCGGTCTGCATCACAAAATCGCAATAGTCGCCCATTCCACTTTTCCCGATCCACTCGTCGGAGGGCGCGATCGGCGTGTGGGGAGAGTTGAGCGGGAGGTAGAGGAAGAACGGCTGATCCATTTTCGACTGCTCGCCGATATATTTCACGGCATTCATTCCAAGGAAATCCAGCACTTCATTCGTCGGTTTTTCTGCAATCACCCGGTCGTTTTCAACGATGGTTTCGATGATGGCCGAATGGTGAAAACCAATGTAGTAGTCGAAGCCCCGGGTAATAGGGCTGCCCTTCACTTTCGTACCGACCGGAATCCCGGCATTCCACTTTTTATTTTTCTCCGATTTCACGCGGCGACCCTCATCGTCGACAAAGGAGAAGACCAGATGCCATTTACCGATAATGGCAGTATGATATCCAGACTTCTTAAGCAATGCCGGGACCGTCAGGCGGCCTTCGGCAATCAACGCCCCATAATCCTTGTCGTGCTGTACCACGCCCTTTTGCAGATGTGTGCGCCAGGCGTAACGACCGGTCATGATGCCGTAGCGCGTCGGCGTGCACACGGATGAACCGGAATGCGCATCGGTGAACACCATCCCCTGCGAAGCGAGCTTATCGACATGCGGCGTCAGCACCTTGCCGCGCTCTGGATTCAGGCACTGGATCTCGCCATAGCCAAGATCGTCGCAAAGGATATACACAATATTTGGCAGCCTTTCCGCCGATGCGGTAAGTGCTCCAACCATCAGTCCAAATAATACAGTCCATCTCATCATTGTTTTTTTCCTCACAGTTTTAATGCAACCCGGTCGCCGGCTTTCAGCGAAAGCGGCTTAATGGAATTTCGGCAACGCACCTGAAAGGTGCCGTCTCGCAGGGCCTCGATTTCAGCAGTGACCGCATCTGGCGTCCACTTCAGATTGATGATTGCACCGCCACGGGCGTGCAGGCCGCGCACCTCGCCCTCCGGCCACGCCTTCGGCAGGGCTGGTAGAAGCCATAGGACGCGCTCGCCGGAATCGAGTTCGATCTGGCTCTGCAGCAGCATGGTGCAGATGCCGCTGGTGTAGCCAAAATTCCCGTCAATCTGGAACGGCGGATGCAAGTCGAACAGGTTGGGGTTGATGCAGCGGGAGAAGAGCGAACGGATATTCTCGTAGGCGGCTTCGGAGCGCATCAGGCAGGCTTCGATGTTGATCAGCCAAGCGCGGCTCCACCCGGTGCGGCCGCCGCCGTTCGCGAGCCGAAAGTCGAGCGACTTACGCAGCGCGTCGACCTGCTTCGGATTTTCAACCATGTTGTATTGGCGTCCCGGAAAAAATCCGTAGGCGTGGCTGACGTGACGGTGCCCCGGATTTTTTTCGCCGAAGGGCGTGCGCCACTCCTGCAGGCGGCCGTCGGATCCGATGCGGCCTTCGGCCAGCTCGGGCAGCACCTTGCGCGCGCGTTTGACCTGGTCGTTTTCAATCCCCAGCTCTTCGGCGGCTTCGATCAGGTCGGAGAGCGATTCCCACGAGAGCATCAGGTCGTGCGTTGTGCCACAGGACACCGAAGCAACTACCTTGTTGGTGCCGATCCTATAGGTAAACTGATTTTCCGGCGAGGTGCCGGGGCCGGTGATCCACTGGCCGGTCGCCTCGTCGCGCTGAATCCAGCTCAAGATGAAGCGGGCGTTTTCCTGAATGGCGGGCCACGCCTGCTGTTCAAGGAAGGTTCGGTCGCCGGTGTAGCGATAGTGCTCCATCAGGTGGGCAGTGATCCATGCACCGTTCATCAAGCTCGCGCCCCACAGTGCGCGGTTGCCCGAAAACCAAGTGTTTTTCCACGCATTGATAGCGTGGCCGCAGCAGAAGCCTTCGTAGCCGAGATGCTCGGCCAGCTTTTTGCCGGAGGGCTGCATATCGGTCACGAGATCGAGCATCGGCTGGTGGAGCTCGGAAAGACCGGTGGTCTCGGACGGCCAATAGTTCATCTGAAGGTTAATATTGAGATGGTAGTCGGCCGACCACGGTGCCTTGAGACCATCGCTCCAGATGCCCTGAAGATTGTTGGGAAGCCCTTTTTTCCTGTTGCTGGCGACGAGACAGTAGCGACCGAACTGGAACAGCTTCTCTTCAAGGTCGGGATCCTGCCCGCCCTGCTTGTAGTGTTTGATTCTTTCGGCGGTGGTCAGCTTGGCAAGCTCGGGAGCCGTCTGGCCTAAATCGAGATATAACCGATCCATGTAGGCACGCATTTCCGCCTGCCCTTCGGCACTCAGAGTATTCCAATTTTCCTTGGCGGAACAGTCAAGCCATTCATTGACCCTGGAATCCCAATTTGCGAGTGGTTCGTTAGGATTGTCGTTATTATAGTCCGTTACGGCAGTGTAGAGGATGATCGCCTCCTTTCCTCCTTTCAGCTCCAACGCGCCGTTCGAAACCGTTATTTTTCCGTCCGCATCAGGGCGCAACAACAAATGGCTTTGGTAGCGCGTACCGCCGTTGGCCGCTTGTCCCGTAAGGACAAGCTTGTTCCCCTCAACCGAAACGGTGTCGCGCGGGTGCTCCACTATCAGCTTAAAGTGAAGACCAGCGGGGCGGGTGGTCACCACACGCACTGCAATTACATCCCGTTCACGCAAAGCGATTACCTCACGCAGAATGGTACCATCGGTATAGCGCGCCTCCGAGCGGTTGAGACCGATCGTTAGGTCGAGTGTGTTTTTAAGCGCTTCAGGCTGACCAATATCGAGATGCTCAATGACGGCCTTGCCTGCAAACTCATAACTGGCGGGTCTCCAAGTATCCTTCAATAGCTTTGTTTCCCAAAGCGTATCGGCCTCCTGGTATCTCCCTGAAGTGGCGAGCTTCCGGATTTCCTTCATGATGTCCGCCGCACCTTCAGGATAAACGACCTTCTGCCGTGCCCAGATGGAATTTTCGTTGAGATAGAGACTTTCCTTCGGGTAAGTGCCAAGCGAAAGCAGACCGATACGACCATTGCCGACCGGATACCCTTCATCCCATTTTACCGCTCCCCCATCAGAGAAAATGGTTAGTTCATTGGAGGAAAACTCAGCTGCTGCAAAGCCCTCTGGCATGATTAACCATGGGGAAAACAACAACGTTAAACAACATAGGGTCTTTTTCATAGATTGGTCCTATTTATTCTGCTTCAAATTCCTATTCCAATCGCATCGCTTAGATCTGTTTTACCAACTCATTTTTCGTTCACATCCATCGACGGCAGACATTCGCACTCTTCATTTTCCAGTAATACGTCTGACCTCTGTTTCGGCTCCGACTGATCCACCGTACCCGCGAATTCCATGAATTTTGACTTGGCAACCTCTTCCTGATCCAGCTGACGCATCTGTATCGGAAGCCAAAGCGATGCGGCCGGGACGTAGGTGATGATCATCAGAGCGGCGATCATGGCACCGAAAAATGGAAGCAAGGTTGGCGTCACTTTGGCGATGGTGGTCTTCCCGACTCCACACCCAATAAACAGGCAGGTTCCGACCGGCGGCGTGCAGAGGCCGATACAAAGGTTGGCAATCATCATGATGCCGAAATGCACCGGGTGCATACCCAACTGCGATACGACCGGCAGGAAGATCGGCGTAAAGATCAGAACAGCCGGAGTCATATCCATAAAAGTTCCGACTACGATTAAAAGCAGGTTGATCGTAAGCAGAATTATAATCGGATTTTCAGAAAGACCGAGTAGAGCGGCACTAACCGTCTGCGGGATATTGGCCATGGTCATAATCCAGCTCATGCCGGAGCTGGCACCGATCAATAACATGACAACTGCAGTGGTGATGCCGGTATCGAGTAGAATCCGAGGCAACTCCTTCATTCTAATTTCGCGATAGACGACGACCGAAAGAAGGAAGGCATAGACCACCGCAATGGCCGCGGCTTCGGTAGCGGTGAAGATGCCGCCGAGGATGCCACCGATCACAATCACAATCAGCAGCAAAGTAAAATAGGCCCTACGGAAAGTGATGAAACAAGTGCAGCAGAAAACTGACCAGATCAGGAACCAAACGAATGCATTCGACAGGAACCAAAAGCTAAGGTTCACGATTCCTTTCTGGGATAAAATTACGGAACAGATGATACCGATAATAAGCCCCGTGGCGACAATGGGTTTCCACTGCGCAATTTCCAACACTTCGCCTTTATAGCCCCGAGCAACCGAAATGATACCGCCGACCAGCATGATAAACAGGCCGGTGATCAGGCCAGGAAAGAAGCCGGCCATAAACATGGCGGCAATGGATACAGATCCGGCCGCAACCGAATAGACAATCATGATATTACTGGGCGGAATCAGCAGGCCGGTGGTGGCTGCCGTTGTGGTCACCGCCACATTGAATTCACGACCGTAGCCTTTGCGGTTCATCTCGGGGATCATGAAGCCCCCGACCGAGGAAACCGCTGCCGCTGCGGATCCGGAAATGGAACCGAAGAGCATGCAGGTGAGCGTATTCACATAACCCAAACCTCCTGGAAGCCGACCGACGAGTGTGGCGGCAAAGTCAATGAGACGACGCGCCAACCCCCCCTTACCCATTAAGTGTCCGGAAAGAATAAAGAACGGAATCGCCAACAGTGCAAAGCTATTGACACCGTTGGCCATTTTGGCTGCCACCATAACCGTCGGATCGGATCCATCCGCAAGGATCGCAAAAAAAGTGGCCAGCGCGATCGAGACCGCAATCGGCACATTCATGACGAGAAGAAGCACAAAGACAACAACAAGGATGAACGCAACGGTTCCCATTACTCGCCCTCCACGACCGGAGTCATAATGGTTTCGACCAGGTTTTCGACCGCATAGATAACCATGAAAACTCCGGCAATCGGAAGAGCCAGATAGACATGCCCCATTTTCCACCCTAGAGCAGGTGTAGTCTGCTCCATCGTCAACGCATCAGAGACAACGCGCGCTCCGCCATACACAAAAATGGCCGCCGCAAAAAAGAACACGATCAAATGAGATACAACAGCCATCAGGCGTTGTGTTTCGGGATGAAACTTCCCTACAAAATAATCAACCCCTAGATGCCCTTTTGTGCCGAAAGCAACGGCTCCGCCCAGCAGCGAAACCCAAACGAGCAAAAAGCGCGCGAGCTCCTCCGTCCATTTCGTCTGCTCCCCGAGTACGTGACGAGAAAACACGCCCCAAACGACATCAAAAACCAGCAAGGCTACAACAACAATCAGCGCAACGTTGAGCGCAGAGGTCATCCCTTTCTTGAACTTAAGAAGCCTCTTGAGCATTATTCGACCTCGGCAATCTTCTTAAGCAACTCGCGCACTTCGGGATTCTCAACCTCGGCAAGCATCGGCGCCACCTTGGCGGCAAAAGAAGCGGTATCCACTTCATAAACGATAACACCTTCGGCCTTGGCCTGTTCCAACGACTCGGCGGTCTTTTTTCGCCAAAGATCGCGCTGGAAATCAACTGATTCATCGGCCGCCTGCTGAACCCACGCCTGCACTTCTGGATCAAGTTTTTTCCAAACTCTGGAACTCATCAACAGCATGTCGGGAATTCGGGTATGCCCATCCAGCGTAAAGTGCTTACAGACTTCGTAATGTTTATTGGATGTAAAGCTGGGCAGATTATTTTCCGCTCCATCAACCGTTCCTTGAGCCAGTGCAGAATAAAGCTCGCCCCACGCAATCGGTGTTGGCGCCCCTCCCATGGCCTTGACCATATCGATGGCCGTCTTGGAGTTCATAACACGGATTTTAAGCCCCTTCAGATCCTCCGGGGTTTTGATGGGTTTTTCTTTAGAGTAAAAATTGCGGCTTCCGCCATCATAGTAGCAAAGTCCCCGCAAAAACTTGGACTCCCCCCTCCTTAACAAATCCTTGCCAATCTCCCCATTCAACACATTCCAATAATGGTCGGAATCGCGAAAGACATACGGAAGGCCGTAGACAGACATCGCGGGAATAAAGTTTTCCATGGCCGCCGCCGAGGTTTTAGTCATGGCCAGCGAGCCATTCTGAAGCTGCTCAATACACTGCACCTCGGAACCCAGCACTGAACTTGGATAGATATCAATAGTAACCCGACCCTCGGATAGCTTCTCCAGTCGAAACTTCATGAATTCCATGGCCTTGTGTACGGGATGAGCCGTATCTAGCCCATGTCCTAGCTTCAGCACCATCTGACGTTGCGCCCCACCCCCCTTTTGTCCACGCAAAAACAACGAAACCCCCGCAAAAGCCAGTAACGCCCCAACAAGAACCCCGCAGATGAACATTGATATCGACTTATTCACAAGACACTCCTTATCCCCCTTAAAATTCGATATTTGTACCATCCGTTTGCGAGCAAGGTCAAGGAGCTTTGTTTGAGGTGAAAATGAAATCTTCGGAGCCTGTGATCAATTTCCGCATTTGCTCAATTGACTCCCCTTTTTTGCTCCCTATATATTATCTGGCGGCCAGACATAAGGGTGCAAATGGAGGCCGAAATTGAGCATCGGGGAAAACGCAGGCGGATCCTTGAGCAGATGGCACAGATTGAATGCATGGAGAAAGGTCGGTTGAGCGAGGAATACCGCGAGAAGCACATAGACGGTAAGAGGGTTCCTCGGCCCGTACTACAAAAGCATCAGTGCTGGGAGAACGGGCGCAATGCGAGCCGGAGGGTGCCTGCGGTGGAGATGGAACGGCCTCGCGAAGGGGTCAATGGCTATCACCCGTTCCGGGAGCTCGCCGACGAGTTCGTCGAGGTGACGGTCTCCATGTCGCGGGAATCCGCCGACGACGAGGGTAAAAAAAAGCCCGGATGATCTCTTCGGAGACCATGGCGGGGGTGCAGGACAAAAAAAGAAGCAAATTGCTGGGTGCCACTTTTTTGTCCCGCACCCTTCCAAACATGGGGACCGTCGTGATAAAATGATTGATTATATAAATAAATTTTGGCTCTCCGTTAATTTTTATGGAGATCATCGGGAATTGGACTTGGGGGTCGTACGACTTCAGGATCATCATGCGGCATGATTAGCACAATAGAATATTATGAAGTATTGCTGGGATTAACCTCTCCTTGGGAGGTGTCGAAGGTTAATCTGAGCACGGAACAGCTCAGGGTGGATATCCATATCACGCACATCGGCGAGAGCGCATGCTGTCCGGAGTGCGGCTTGAGCTGCCGCTTATATGACCATTCGCCGGAACGAACATGGCGACACCT
>JAZGFK010000099.1:0-10777 GCA_036479375.1 Pontiella sp.
TGGATCAATCGATACCCCCGCAAGATACTGAATTTTAAAACCGCAGAAGAGTTGTTCATTCAGGAGATCGCGGCATGAGATGCATCGGGCTTAGAAAAGTTGGGCATTTTAATTTACAGTCTACCTCTCTCTAGGTCTATCTACAAACGGACTATTTAAAGACTCAACAAGTTAATATTAGTTAAATTAGAGGCTTTAGCTTAAAGAAAAAGCCCCTCCGTTCTGGAGAGGCTCTCAACACTGAATCTAAAATCCGACTAAGCGTCAGCTTTCTTTGAGCAGCATGCTTTAGTGCAATCAGCACCACATTTCTTCGCATCAGCCTTCTTACCCTTAGTACACGCGCTGCATTCTGCTTTATCAGTCTTCTTCGCAGAACAGCCACAGCTATCACAAGCGAAAACCGATGATCCAGCCATGAACAACGCAATTGCGGCAATACTCATCATTCTCTTCATTGTTGGGACTCCTATTGTTAAATTAACCAACTTGGTCTAGAAGACCATTAACGTTAGATAATGTTCAAAACTAAAATCGATAAAAACATTTTATGAATAAATCAATTTCATATCCCTAGCCGCCTTCACTTCATCCAAACGACCAACCGGCGTTGAAATAGGCGCATTATGTAACTGATCGGGATCAGTTTTCGCCAATTCGACCAACTCTTCCATTACCTCAACAAAGTGATCAAGCGTATCGCGGTCCTCGCTTTCTGTTGGTTCAACCATAATGGCTTCCGAAACATTGAGCGGAAAATAAACCGTTGGCGGATGAATGCCTCTATCAATCATACCTTTTGCGATATCGAGCGTATGAACACCATACTGTTTCAGAAAATCGCCGGAAAAGACAAATTCGTGCATGCATCGACCGGTATATTCCTTCCCAAAAAGCGGGCGTAATTTTTCCTGCAGATAATTGGCATTTAGCACCGCTCGGTTACTGGTTCCAAGCATACCGTCACGACCGAGCGACAGCATATAAGCATAAGCTCGGACAATAATCCCAAAATTCCCGTAGAACGCCGAAATATAGCCGATGCTCTTTGGTTCATCATAGTTCAATGCATAGGTTCCATCTTTAGTTTTTTCCACGCGGGAGATCGGAAGATAAGGGCGTAATTTTTCCACTACACCAACAGGCCCTGCTCCAGGACCGCCACCGCCATGCGGTGTGGCAAACGTTTTGTGGAGGTTCAGATGGCAGATATCAAAACCCATATCGCCGGGTTTATAGCGCCCCATAATGGCATTGAAATTTGCACCGTCGTAATACATCAAACCGTCAAATTTATGCACCGCATTGCAGATTTCTTTAATACGGGGATTAAAAACGCCTAGCGTGTTCGGGCTTGTTAACATGACGCCCGCGGTCTTTTCATTGAGCGCTTCCATAAAGAGATCGAAGTTCATCACTCCATTAACATCGGATGGAATGGTCACAACTTTGTAGCCTGCCAGTTGGGCACTTGATGGATTTGTTCCATGTGCTGAATCAGGAATGATAATGTGATCTTTATCCCCGTTCCCACGGTCTTTATGATACGCCGCCATCATCATTACACCGGTCAATTCGCCGTGTGCGCCTGCCATCGGTTGCAGTGTGAACTCATCCAGCCCCGTTGCTTCGGAAAGAAGGCGCTCCGTATTGTATAAAATGGCCAGTGACCCTTGGGTCAACATTCCGCCGCCGCGAAGCTGGGGCCAAAGCGGATGAACTTCCGTCAGTTCAGGAAGATTGGCTGCAGCTTCGCACGCCTTTGGATTATACTTCATGGTGCAGGAACCCAGCGGATAAAAATGGGTGTCGACCGAAAAGTTCAACCGCGACAGTGCCGTAAAGTGGCGCACTACCTCAGCCTCAGATACCTCGGGTAGTTCCGCGGGTTGACTCCTCAGATATTTACTGGGAATCTCCTCCGTCGCCGAAATTTTAATGGAGGACATTTGCACCCCGGGACGACCGGGAGATGATTTTTCATAAATTAGTTTCATGGTTAAAATTCCTTATGCCTTCAATGCGCTTTCCAGCTTGGCTACTAAGATGTCGATTTCTTCCTTCGTCCGTTTTTCTGTAAATGCAAGAAGGAGTACGTTGTCCATTCCTTCGTAATAGCGGCCAACCGGGAAGCCCGCGGCAATACCCTGATCGATAAGTGCACTAACGACCGACGAAGCATCTTTGGGAAGCCGGACGGCAAACTCATTGAAAAAACGACGATTAAAGGCTGGCTCAACCCCTTCGATGGACGTGACTTTGTGCCAGGCATAGCTCGCGCGATCCATGCAATCATGCCCGACCTCAAGAAACCCTTCGCGGCCCACAAGTGATAGATAAATTACAGCTCGCAAGGCACATAACTGTACGTTACTGCAGATATTGGAAGTCGCTTTTTCGCGACGAATATGTTGCTCGCGAGCTTGTAGCGTTAGAACATATCCACGCCGTCCCTGTGCATCTTCGGTTTCCCCGACGATACGGCCCGGCATCTTTCTGACATATTTCATTTTCGTTGCCATAAACCCGAGGTAGGGACCGCCAAAATTGAGCGGCAGACCAATGCTCTGCCCTTCTCCAGTAACAATATCCGCACCCATCGCGCCAGGTGTTTCGATTTGCGACAATGCAACTGGATAAACCGACATCACTGCCAACGCCTTAACCTCATGAATTGTTTCGATCAACTCAGTTAGATTATCGAGGCAACCAAAGAAATTTGGATTCTGAAATACTACAGCGCCAACCGTTTTATCGATCGCGTCAGCATAGGCTGACCGATCAGCGACACCACTTCCAGATAGTGGAACTTCCTGATACTCGACTGAAATATTTTGTGTATAACATCGGAGCATTTCGCGATAAATCGGGCTAACACCTTCATCAACCAAAACCTTGTTGCGTTTGGTCTGACGAAGCGCCATCATTACCCCTTCAATCATGGCTGTTCCGCCGTCAAACAACGATGCATTAGCCACTTCCATTCCTGTCAAACGACATATGGCTGTTTGGTATTCAAATGCCGCCTGCAAAGTTCCCTGCGAGGCTTCGGGTTGATATGGCGTGTATGCGGTGTAGAACTCTCCGCGACTCGCCAATGCACTCACGGCAGCCGGAATATAGTGATCGTAAAATCCCGCACCACAGAAGTTGACCAGATTAGTCGAATTTTTGGAGGCAATTTTGCGGATATGCTGCATCATCTCCATTTCGGAAAGACCTTCCGCAATGTTCAATTCATCAGAACGAAGATGATCAGGAATCGCCTCGAATAATTCATCAAAATCGGAGATTCCCAACGTTTGGAACATTGCTTCCTGATCTAACTCACTCGTCGCGCAAAAGGGTGTCTTTTTCATAGCTCAATCTTTCTTGTTTTTAATTTAACCGCGGGCTGTGCCCTTTGTATAGAATGGAAGCCCTACGACCTCTGCCGGGAATTGTTTGCCACGTATATCAACATTAAGAATTCGGCCAACATCGGAAAACTCGGGTTTGACGAAGGCCATTGCAACGGCCATTCCCAAACTTGGAGCAAGTGAACCGCTGGTGACTACACCGATTTCAACATCATTAAAATAAATCTTATCATGTTCACGAGCGGCTCGTTTGGAAGTGAATTTCAGTCCAACCAGCAGCTCTTTCGGATCTTCAAGATCTGCCGCAACTTGAGACTTTCCGATAAAACCCTTATCGGCGTTTATAAACATTCCTCTCGATGTGACGACTGGCGAGCGAGACTCCGAAAGTTCATGTCCATATAGTGAATAGCCCATTTCAAGCCGCAACGTGTCTCTCGCTCCTAACCCGCCCGGTTCGCAAAACTCGTGTGCCACGAGATTATCCCAAAGCTGACCGGCAGCTTCATTCGGTAGGTAGATTTCATACCCCCAGTCCCCGGTGTAGCCGGTTCGGCTCAGAATACAGGACACTTCCAGCGCCTCGAACTCTTTGAAACGGAAATATCCAAGCTCTGGAAGAATACATCCCAGCACATCTTCAAGCACGTCTCGGGATTTAGGACCTTGTACATCCAGCTTGGCCATAGATGGCGAGAGATCTGTATAAACCGTATTCTCTGAGATTTGGCTTTGGATCCATTCGGCATCCTTTTCAGCAGTTCCTGCATTAACAACCAGCATGTAGCGGTCAGTATCGAGTCGATAGCAGGTCAGATCGTCGATGGTTCCTCCATCTTCCTTGAGCATAAAACCATATCGGACCTGCCCAACATTCAATGTTTGGAGGTTACAGGTGAGTAATTTTTCCAAATCATGAAGGGCGGTTGGTCCAGATAATTCAAATTCCCCCATATGGCAAATATCGAAAACTGAAGCATTTGTTCTGGTTTGTTCATGCTCCTGCAGAATGCCAGCGTATTGGATCGGCATATCCCATCCCCCGAATTCGCCCATGCGCGCGCCAAGTTCTTGATGCTGCTCATGCAGCGGTGTTTTTTTCATAATCCGCGGACTTTACGGAAACGTCCCAATCGCCGCAATTGGAATTTAGATTAATCAGTCTAGACCATATGAATTCTTCAGAATTACGACTAAGCATAATAAAATTGTTGTTCAGGCGGTGTTTGATAAATTCCGTGAATGAGAAGAGGAATATTGGTTTTATATACGTTGGCCTGGTTGGCTTACGTAGTATTCACATTCAACATGTTTCCGCACTGGAAAATCAATGTCGCAATTCCTGTAATTGCTCTAGTCGGCCTGGGAGGTTGGATTTTAGGAATAACCAAAGGTCTCATACTCATAATCCCTGCTATGATATATCATTATCTTCTATTGAGCGAAATATATGCCCATATATTGATCTATTATGAAGGTGGATTTGTTGGTACTTTCATGTGTATCGTAGTTGTGTTTCTCACAGGAACGTTGCGAAACAATTTCGATGCCATTAAAAACACCAATATCAGGCTTGACCAACTTGTGGACGAGCGCAACGCTGAACTTAGAGCTCTTGCATCGAATCTCATAACAGAGTCCGAGCAAATGAGAATTTCACGGGGAGAGTTATTACATGACGGCATCGGGCAACATTTGACGGGCATCCAACTCTACGGCTCATCTTTGGCCGAAAGGCTACTAGAAGAACAAAATCCGCACACCGCTCGGGCATACCAGCTTCAGGAAAAAGGAAGAAAAACGCACAATCAGATTCGACGAATCGCACGCATGCTTTTTCCGGTTAAAATAGGGCAAGTGGGTTTGGTTCCTGCACTTCACGAACTTGCTTCATGCTTCACGGAACTGGAACAAGTGGAATTCTCGGTTAAGGAACTAGGCCAGCTACCGGAATTGCCGGAAGAAATAGCATTGCAACTATATCGAATCTGTCAGGAAAGTGCGAACCACGCGCTCTACCAGCTTAGTGCGAGAAGAATTAATGTGGAGGTTTTTGCAACTAAAACAATGTACTCTGTGAAATTCGGACACGATGGATTAACTAATAAAGCAGAAGATAAAAATAAAACATTGCAGCTCATTGATTACAGACTGCAGAACATTTCCGGCACAGCAGAACCGGGGTTTTCCCTCCATGGATTGGAAAATACAATATATGCCGTTACTAATCCAAATACGGCGGCACCCGCATGAAGCAAACAAAGTTGATAGCGTTTATAGCGGCCTGGTTCCTCTATATATTGTTCAGCCTTTTAGCGTACCCCGAGCTCAAGATCACGGTAATGCTGTTTTCGATACCACTGACGATGCTGGGAGGATGGCTTTATACTTACAAAGGAGCCCTCTTTACAACATTGCTAACCATTCCCTACCATTATTTTATGTTACAATTTCATTCCTCTGCGCCGGACGTTTTAATTGAAGCATTCAACCCATTCGGCATCGGCACACAATTGTGTTTTTCTCTTAGTACAGCATTACTTAAGACAACTCAGTTGCAATACCTACACCTCAATGAGGGGCTGGAAAATATCATTGAGGAACGCACGCGAAATTTAAGACAACTCACCGACCACCTTATCGAGACAAATGAAATGAACGTTGCACTGACATCATCAGGGCTTTTGAGCAATCCCATGAATCAATTGAATGATATGTTGGTTTCGAGCAACATTCTTTCTCAAAATTTAAAAACCGATCAGCATTCGGGATCAGACACGGCCAACATCATAGAAAACCTCACAGGTCAGTGTCTTCATGAGTTGCAGTCAATGGAACATTACTTATCACCCGAAGCAGACTTCAATTTCCAATCAATCCTCAAGTTGGTTCAACAGTTTGACATGCTAGCTGGAGAAAATACGAAGGTAATCGCACGGGGAGACTGGCAGGAAATTAAAGCAGAAACATGCGGAAATCTGTACCCGATCGTTCATGGAGCCATCACCAACGCATTGCGCCACGCTGCCCCAACGCGGATAATCATACATGCTCAAAACAACCCCACCGCATATGTTGTCTCCATTGAAAATGACGGAAAAACCACGCCACATGAGATAATCGATGGTATGGGATTACCGCTAATGCGGTATCGAGCTAGTCGTATGGGTGCATCCCTTTCAATTGGCAAAGGCGCGGAGGATAACACCAGGATTGAATGCGTTATTCCGCGAAATTCTGATTAATTACTTTTCGTTTACGAACGCACGTATTAGTAGATAACTATGAATTCACTCATCATTGCTGCTGTCTCAGCTGTTCTATATATTATTGCCTACAACACCTACGGGCGCTTTCTTGGTCGCAGAATTTTCAAGATTGATCCGGATGCAAAATGTCCTAGCGAAACACACCACGATGGCATCGATTTTGTGGCTACTAACAAACTTGTACTATTCGGTCATCATTTCACTTCCATCGCAGGAACAGGGCCCATTGTGGGTCCGGCCATTGCCATTATTTGGGGCTGGGTTCCGGCGCTTGTCTGGATCTTGGTCGGGTCCATTTTTATGGGTGCAGTTCATGACTTTGGATCAATGGTAATCTCAATACGCAACGAAGGTCGCACCATCGGCGATATTGCAGGCGATGTCATCAACCCTCGTGTAAAATTCCTTTTCATGCTCATCATTTTCTTTGCCCTCTGGCTGGTGATCGCCATCTTCGGCGTCGTGATCGCTTCTGTATTCAGTATATTTCCAGAGTCCGTAATTCCTGTTTGGTTCCAGTTGCCCATTGCTATCTGGCTTGGATTCATGGTCTACAAACGCGGAAAATCACACATCACCTATGGTCTTATTGCCACCCTTCTTATGTATGCAACCATCGTCATTGGGGCCAAATTCCCGGTCGTTTTTCCAGATATAGGAAGTTTATCTGCGGTTGGTGGTTGGGTAATTATATTGCTGATCTACGCCTACGTTGCTTCGACTCTCCCCGTAACCGTTTTACTGCAACCACGCGACTACATTAATGCTTTTCAACTTTGTATCGCCATGGGCTTGCTGCTATTAGGCATCGTAGTCACCCACCCTCCAATGGTTGCACCGCCCACAAACTTTAACGCCACAGGAGCACCGGCGCTGATGCCGGCTCTTTTCATAACGGTGGCCTGCGGAGCTATCTCCGGCTTCCACTGCCTTGTTTCCTCAGGAACCTCATCCAAACAGTGCGATCTCGAAACCAGTGCCCAGCCCATCAGCTACGGAGGCATGCTGCTTGAGGGTTTGCTCGCCGTCATCGTCATCATTGCTTGCGGAGCCGGCATCGGACTTGGCCTAGAAAAGGACGGGGCCATGTTCCATGGAGTTGAAGCCTTCAACCAACAATATGCCAGCTGGGATTCAGCAAAGGGACTCGGCTCAAAGATTGCCGCGTTTGTGACCGGATCCGCAAACATGATTTCCGGGCTTGGCTTACCTAAAGACGTTGTACTCGCGCTTATGGGGGTCTTTGTGGCCTCCTTCGCGGCCACAACGCTTGACACCGCCACACGCTTGCAACGGTATGTTGTTTCAGAACTTGCCATCAGTTGCAAAGTTCCCGCGCTTGGGAAAAAACATCCTGCCACGATTATCGCCGTATTAACTGCGCTGCTTCTTGCATTTTCCAGTGGTGGCGGAAAAGGCGCACTGGCCCTGTGGCCGCTTTTCGGTTCCGTTAATCAGCTGCTCGCCGGCCTCGCACTACTCGTCATTACCGTATGGCTTGCCCGTAAAAATATCCCGATCATTTTCACGGCAGTTCCTATGGTGTTTATGATCTGCATAACGGCATGGGCGATGAAAATCAATCTAATCAGTTTTTATGCGCAACAGAATTGGCTTCTTTTCAGCATCGGCGCGATTATCACCGTCCTTCAGATTTGGATGATTGCCGAAGGCGCTATTGTTCTGGCTCGCCTTAAATATAAATAGTGCGTATTACGTATTGCCTAATGCACCTCGAATCCCGAAGCTCCACCCATTAAGCGATACGTATAACGGAGATTTTAATGAAACAACTATATAAAGATATTCTTTCAAAAACGGGCGAAAACCCCGAACGTGAAGGATTGCTCGACACCCCCGAGCGCGCAGCCAAAGCCATGGAATTTCTGACCAAAGGTTATCGCGAAAATCTCGAAGACGTCATCAACGACGCCGTCTTCACCGTCGAAGATAACCACATGATCATCGTCAAAGACATTGAGCTGTACAGTCTCTGCGAGCACCACATGCTTCCCTTCTTTGGAAAATGCCATATCGGCTACATCCCGGAAGGAAAAGTACTTGGCGTAAGTAAGCTTGCCCGAATTGTCGACCACTTTGCCCGTCGCCTGCAGATTCAGGAGCGCCTCACCAATCAGGTAGCAAATACTCTAATGGACACCGTGCTACCGGAAGGTGTAGGCGTTGTGATAGAAGCGCAGCATTTATGTATGATGATGCGGGGTGTTGAGAAACAAAATTCCAGCATGATAACCTCGGCGATGCTCGGCACTTTCCGAAAAGATTCCTCCACCCGAAACGAGTTTCTTACGCTCATTGGGAAATAGAATCACTTTGACGCTATTGACCAAAAGCTTCCAATCGTTGGAAGCTTTTTTTTATCTCTCCGAATTATCCTTAGAAGCTACTAGAAATTTTTGCTTCCGGGAATGCGGCTAGCCCAATCGAAAGCATCACTTGATGCTCGTCGTTATCATAGAAATGATACCCTAGGCCGTAGCGCATGCAGCACCAGTTCATGTAGCCAATCAGGGCAATTTCCTCTAGATCATTGCTGCGATCTTCATAGCGGGCGTAACCTTCAATCGACCACTTGTTCTCCGGATACAAATCAAACCGGGGAGTCCAAAGCGACTGCTGTCCATCACGATATAAGTGCTCAAGCCCTAATATGAGATCATCGCGATCATAGGAAAAACGTGTGTTGAAAAATGGCAGCCCACCCGTTTTCCAATCGAACTCACCTTCCATATCTACCATGGTACGTTTTGTAAGCGGCATACGGGCATCGATGAAAAGGGAATCAAAGTTATCCTGAGTTCCGTAGTTTTCGATTAGGTAGTAGCTGTACAGATCAAGATCGATGAATCGGGCAACTTGATTGTCGCGACGGGTCTGCAATACATTCCTCAATCCAACCTGGACTTTATTTTCATCCATCAACTGATCAACGGCATCGAACTGTAGTAGTTTATAAGATTCAATGGAGCTGTCTTCGTATATGTAATCAGCATAGGGCTCAATTTTATGACGGAGTCCTTTGCCGTACCACCGTTCCCGCTCGGAAAGAATTCTTGTGGCTTGGAACGACATTTCCAATCCAGCACCCGGAATATGGCGAACCTCTTGATTTCCTCCATTGGTCGAGGCTGTATCAGAATAGTAGGTTGCTCGATAACTCGCACGCGCCACTAGATTCAGGAATCCCAGACGGTGCGGCAGTAAAATTGTATTATCGGTATCGATCCGCCCAGAATCGTACGAAGCAGCTACCGTTGCATTCGTTTCCGCATATACGCGATTCAGTGATGCTATCGCGTTTTCACTCTGTAGATAAAACGGGGTTCCTGCCAACTTTGTACGGTAGAGATCGAGTGAATACTCGAATCGGTCGGTATTGGAATAAAATTCATTCAACCGGTGGTTAACAAATACTTCGCTACCGACACGGTTGTTCCCGTAAACCCAGGATAGATAATTTTCAGGTTGTGCATTCTGTCGATATTCCGATTTAAAAAATTCCTCGACCACTGCCGGATCGCTAAGATAGTTCATCTTCGTGTTAACGTAATGCGTATCCGTGAAACGCTGTAGATGCTCAAACTGGAACCGGTACCGATCATCACTGATCAGATTCATCGCTTCGGGTGAATTGAATTTTCGGTATGGATCCTCATCCTTCAGATAAAAAGCAGCAAACTTTCCAACTGCATTTGGGTATTCCCATGAAAATCCCTGGCCAAAGCCAACGCCGCGTTTACTGTAAAGGTTTAGATCGGTACTTGAATCAACCTGCTGCGTAATTGGAACCGTTGCATTGATCAGTCCATAGGCGCCCCATTCGCTGCCGAAGCCAACCTTGAACGTGAAAATACCTTTACTCAGTTTCTGTCGCCAATACGGAACATACAAAACCGGCACTTTTCCAACATAGACTTTAACGCCTTTGGCCTTGAGATATTTCTCATCAACCAACCGCGCCTCTTTCGCCTTTACATGATAATGAGGATGATCTTTGGGGCACGTGGTAAACTCAGCACCCTTGAGCATGAATTCATTCGTGGATACACGCTCAACATGATCAACGCTCATCGTGAACGGATCGAAATCAAGCGCCGATGGTCCAAAATCTCCCGTTTGAGTGAGATA
>JAZGFK010000100.1:0-10038 GCA_036479375.1 Pontiella sp.
CCGATGCTCCTATCCTCGTTTGTAGTGAATTGAAGAAAGGTTCATTCTGGCATGGGGCACTCGATTTCCAAACTGGGCATTTTAATTTACAGTCTACCGCAAGATGCGGAATGACCGTTGCATAGTAGACGAAAAATGGCTTACTGTGATTTTCCTCCACAAACTTCAGCATTTCATCGGCGATCAGTTGAGGTGCATATTTTTTACCGGTCAAGCCGCGTGTATTGCCTTCGAGGAATTCAGGTTTGCCGTCGCGGTCGAGATACTTAGGGTAAAGGTTGTGCGCATGGCGCTGACAGTTGTAGCCATAGAATCGGTCGAAGCCCTTCTTGAGCGGATCCCCGGTAGTTCCCGCCGCACCCAGCCCGCACTTGCCAAAGCACCCGGTTGCGTAGCCCTCGGCCTTGAGTATTTCGGCAATGGAGGTTTCTTCCGTTGTCAGCGGCGTCTGTCCTCCATAGATCGTGGTGCCGTTGAGCTCATACTGGTTCGCTTTCATCTCACCGTTGTTACGGATATAGGCGTGTCCGGCATGCTTGCCAGTCATCAGGTTGCACCGCGCAGGGCCACAGACCGGCGCCCCGCGAAACTATATTGTGATCAGAAAGCGCAAGAAAATGATACCCCATGTCCTTATAACGATCCGCCGCAGTTTCCGGGAACTCCTTGCCGTCCGACCAGAAGGTATGCGTGTGCGTATTTCCTTTGTACCACTGCGGCCTGGTGGCACAGCCCGTACTCAATCCGATGCATCGCGCAATGACTGAAAATTTTATCTGTTTCATTTCCCACCCCATAGCTTGAACAACATAATCGCAGATGCGACGGCAACAATTGAAAGAACGACAGCAGGCATGGTTTGACCATAAAGCCAGAAGCCGGTGGCAAAGAGCGCGGAGTAGACCAACGCACAGCCAAGCACCATACAGAGGATGCCGCGCGGCAGGTTGACTGCGTCGCCTTCAACTACTTCACCATCAGCTTCAATGGCGGCATAAATGTGTTTCCATCCCGCCCCGCCGGGATTGGTCTTTTTGCAGAATGACTTCAGCGTTGCTTCCTCCGCAGGCTTGGTGAGTAGCGCGGTGACCATCCAACTGGCAGTGGTAATAGCAACCCCGATTACCAGTTGTTGCCAGCTTTCCAGTTGGTTATCCACGAGCTGGAATAAAACTGCCACGACAAACGAGACCACCATGGCCACCAGTTCGCTGACAGCATTGATGCGCCACCAGAACCAACGAAGAATAAACAGCAAACCCGTACCCGCTCCAATCTGCATCAGGATCTGGAACGCCTGCAGCGCATTGGTGAGCTGCAACGCAATAAACCCGGCAACCACCATCATCAGCACCGTGGAAATACGACCGACGAGCACCAGCTCCTTTTCAGGAGCGTCCGGCTTCACAAAACGCTTATAGAAATCGTTCACCACATACGACGAGCCCCAGTTCAAATGCGTGGAGATGGTCGACATATAGGCCGCCGTCAACGAAGCAAGTACCAACCCCAGCCAACCAGACGGCAGCACCTTCTGGAGCATGGCCGGATAGGCCAGATCGTCGTTGATGATGGCCGGGTCAAGATGCGGGAAAGCCGCATGCAGGCTTTCGAGATTTGGAAAAACAATAATGGAACAAAGCGCGACGATGATCCAAGGCCACGGGCGCAGGCCATAATGGGCAATGTTGAAGAAAAGTACGGCGCCGGTCGCATGTTTTTCATCCTTGGCCGCCAGCATGCGCTGGGCAAGGTAGCCACCTCCGCCGGGTTCGGCTCCAGGATACCAGACGCTCCACCACTGCACGGCGATCGGGATGATCAGCACCGAGACCAGCAGGTTCATGCTTTCGGCCGTATAGCCACCGCCTTCGGCTAGCACCAGTTTCGGAAAGAATGAAAGCTTTTCGGCCACCGCCGGGTTGGCGAACAGCGCGGAAAGGCTGCCGACTTCGGCCGAGTTTACCGCAAAGACCGCTGCGGCAACCGCGCCGACCATGGCAATAAAGAACAGCACAAAGTCGGTAATCAACACGCCTTTCAATCCACCAAGCGAGGAAAACAGCACGGTCACAATCGAAGCCCAGACAATGCAGTTGACTGGTGATAGGCCGAGCATTACCCCGCCAATCTTAATGGCTGCCAATGACACCGCCGCCATGATCATGATGTTAAAAAAAACACCGAGGTAGATCGCACGAAAGCCACGTAGAAAGGCGGCCGTTTTTCCGCTGTAGCGAATTTCATAAAACTCGACATCGGTCAGCACTTCGGATCGGCGCCAGAGTTTGGAATAGATAAATACCGTCAGCATGCCTGTCAGCAGAAAAGCCCACCAGACCCAGTTCCCAGCCACACCGTTTTTGCGCACAATATCCGTCACGAGATTGGGCGTGTCGGTCGAGAACGTCGTTGCCACCATTGAGACGCCCAGCAACCACCACGGCATGTTGCGACCCGAAAGAAAAAAATCGGACGAGCTTTTACCCGCCTGCCGTGCACACATAATACCGATGCCCAGCGCCAAGGCGAAAAAGCCAAAAATAATGCCCCAATCCAATCCTGTCAGTTGCACGATAACGTCCTCGTCAATTATTACACTTCTACATTAGCCCCACAGGCTTTCAGGATATACTCCGGCATCGACGAGTGCACGAATTCCGGCCATCACCTGCGGCTTGTCCTCGGAATAGGTTACGCCCATCCACTTTTCATTCGTAGGCAGTACCGCCACGGTGGTTTCCCCGTTTCTTATCATTCCGTCAATTAGCTCCGGCAACAGGTATTCACTTTTTAGTTCACCGCCGGCACGTTCCAGAAACTGGATAAATCCCTGATCGAGAAAATTAAACAACCGAGGAGAGAATCCCCACGTATTCATGGAAACCATGTCGTTATCGGCCATCTCCATTTGACTTTCATCCTCTTTATAGCGGATCACGCCATCTACGTTACGCTCGATATTAAACCGTTCAACAACCGAGGAGAGCTTGCCGTCCAGCACATCGCAATAGCCACGCGCCACACCGCCGTGGAGGGACAACGTATTTTTAATATAGAACCCGACCATGCAGCAATCCGCGCTGTCAGCATCCATATTTGAAAGTTTTCCAGCAAGTACCTCGAAGGATTCGCGGCCGTAAAAGTCGTCGGCATTGATAACTGCAAAAGGCTCGTTGACAGCCGGGCGAGCGGCGAGAACCGCCTGCCCCGTACCCCAAGGTTTGGTGCGACCTTCCGGTACAGCAAATTTTTTAGGTAGGTCATCCATCGTCTGAAAAACGTATTCGACATCAATCTTTCCTTCCAGTTTATCGCCAATCACGTTCTTGAAGTCGGTTTCGATATCCGGGCGGATGATGAAGACTACTTTTCCAAATCCAGCGCGAATGGCATCGAAGACGGAATAATCCAGCACGATTTCGCCAGACGGTCCCACAGGGTCGATCTGCTTGAGTCCGCCGTATCGACTTCCGATACCTGCGGCCATAATTACGAGTGTTGGTTTCATAGTTTTATCCTTTTAAGTATTTAAATAATGGGGTTCAAGCATCCTTCTGCCACTCGGGTTTCCCTTCGTAGACCCAGCGATAATAATCAGAAAGTTTTAACTTAGCCGCGGCGGCTTCGTCGATAAAAACTTTGGCAACCGGATGGTGCTGCAGAATGGATGCTGGAACCATCGAACTAACTGGGCCCTCTACCATTTCTGCAATGGTAGTGGCTTTGTTTGCGCCGAAGGCAAGCATCAGATTCATGCGTGCATCCATGATCGTGCCGATGCCCATTGTAATGCAATGGTGCGGCACTTTCGATTCATCCCCATCAAAGAAGCGCGCATTGTCCTGCACCGTTTGCTGCGTCAGCGTTTTGATGCGGGTGCGCGAACCAAAAGACGAGGTGGGTTCGTTGAATCCAACATGACCATCGGAGCCGATGCCCAGCACCTGCAAATCAATTCCCCCGCCCGCTACAATGGCCGCCTCATAGACGGCGCAAAAATGTGAAATATCTTCCGCCAACCCATCGGGAATATGTACCCGAGCCGGCTGAATATTAATTTGGCTGAAAAGGTTGTCCCACATGAACGTGTGATAGGACTGTTCGTGATCTTTTTCCAGACCGATATACTCATCCAGATTGAACGTCGTGACGTTGCTGAAGTCCAGTCCATCCTCCTTGTGCATGCGGATCAGTTCCTTGTAGAGCATTAACGGCGTACCGCCCGTTGCCAGCCCTAAAACCGCATTCGGCTTTTTACCTATCAGCCGCGCAACAACGCGTGCCGCTGCCTCGCTCGCTGCCTGTCCATTTTCCTTAATAATTATTTCCATTAGAAAAGCTCCTTCAGGTTTTGCGTCCCCATAGCCATCATTTTTCCGCCATCCAGTACATTGACCAAATCGCTATTCCGCCATTTGCGAAAACGGTACAACGTGGCAAAGTTAAAGTCCGGTACCGCGGCGCCCTGACCACCCACCAGCTCACCGCCGCGCCGCACATTATCCTGCATCCATGCAGGCAGCAACAGGTGATAGGGATTGCGTGCTACTTCTTCGGTATGCAGTGAAGTGGCCGCTACCAGATCCGCCAAAGTCTGCGCATCGGCTTCCACCATCAGGTTCGGGTCGTCCATCGCCCCCCAGAACTCGGTTTCCACCACGGTACAGGAAAAATCCGCATCCATCTGTTTAAGCGCTTCGAGCACCAGAAAGTGCGTTGATATATGCCGCGAATTCCAATCCTTGGAATGCGGCATGAAAATAATTTCCGGCTGAAACATCTGAAGAATATGAACCACATCCGCAACCTCCAAGGCGTGGAAGTCTTCCTGTTCCGTATGTATGTTCCAACCCAGATAACCGCACGCATCCTCCAGTTCCCGGGCGCGCCCGGCCTGCCGCGAAGTGTCGCTACCGAACGTGACGGGAATATTGATGATTTGTTTTCCCGTCTCGCGCATCAGGCGCAATGGAAGCAGGCCAAAAATGCATTCATCGTCCGGGTGCGGTGAAAACAGCAGCACCTTCGCTTCCGATTCCGCGGCTTCCCTTTTTCCTAAAACGGTTATGTCCTTCGCATGAACAACAGCAGCTTGAATCTCTTCTACAAATTTAAGGTAGGGGTTCATTATTTATCTCCAACTAGGGGAAGGCTTGCCGCGGCGACGGCCTGACCATGCCGCTTATCCTTCTCGTTCGGGGTTACAATTTCAACTTGCTTTTCCAGCTTTGGAAACTCGGCAGCAAGCACTTCACGCGCTTTTTCAATAATGATCGCCCCCCCCTCCCCGCTTGTCACTCGACCGAGCAGCAGTATTTTCCGGATATCATAAAAATCGGCATAGTGAGCAATCGTGTATCCGAGATAGGTCCCGATGGTTGCATAGATTTTTTCAGCCCGTTCATCCCCCGCAGCCATGGCCTCCTGCACCTTTATGAGCTGTTCAGGAAACGGCATATCTGCAGGAAATTCAAACCCGGCAGCCGGAGCGAGCCGCACAACCGCCTGCTGCGAAAAATACTGAACCCCACAGCCGATATCGCCGGACCATTCATCCACCGGTGCATCTTCGCGGAAATCGATCGGAGCAAAAGCCAGTTCATTAAGCATCGGAGTAATATTGCCGTCCGTCGTCACATAACCGACCGCCTCGCTCGTACCCATGGCCAAACCAAGCACCGCATTTTCCTTCATAGACATCGCACCGGCAAGCGCCGTGACCTCGCCGTCATTCACCACTTCGAACGGGACGTTGCCCCAGCGCTCCTTGAGATCAAAAAAGATGCGGCGAACATGGTTTTCAAAATCGGCGGATGAAATGCCCCGAAAGAGCGAAGCCACCCGAACTTCATTATTCACATAAACGCCAGCCGAACTACCGCCAATCGCATCTACACGCGGCAGATGCGAGGCTGCACGCTGTAACGTGTCGTTAATCCCCTCAATGTGATACGTAGGATCATTTTCAAAATAAGGATTCCACGCCACCTCTTCCGAAAAGACCACTTTGCCATCAATCACCGCGGCACATTTTCGATCGGAACCACCGAGATCAAATCCAATCCGGCAACCATCAAGATGCCGACCCAACGGCATAGCCGCTTCATTCGCTTCCGGAACCTCATCAAATGAACAGGCACAAATTTCTAAAGGTTGGAGGTAGGTTTTATTACCAAAGAATTCATGATCAAATGCGCGATCCCCATCCGGCGAATAGATTGCTGCCAGTTTTCCAACCATTGGATCGCACCCGGCAATAAGCACCCGGCATCCCCCGCGCTGCCAAAGCAGGAATTTCAGCGTACGCTCAAGATACCGCAGCGTCACAGCGTCATCGTCCTCAGCAAACGGAAGGATGGCTGTTTTGTATAACGTGCAGGTATCATCAGGCCGTACAAGAGCAATAGTTATGCTTTGCGGATGTTCACTCTCGTCTACTCGCGTCCGATAAGCTTTATTCCACAGCACTGCAGGAACAAACTCAGGGTCAAGTTGCGGCTGTTGGCGTATTTCAAATTCCATAGTTATCTTCCTTTGCTTATGGAAACCACACTGCCAGACCTTTTCAGACAATAAAGATCAACTATTTGCCAATTTTTACTTTTTTTTAACTATATTGACATTTTAAAATAAAACCTCATTATGAATTCTATGAATGAAAAGCTGTTGGAAATTGACGAACCTCGGGATTATTTCTCCGGTATAGGCCAGAATGAACTGCCGACTCCGACCAACATACTGCTATTTGTTCGGAATACAAAAAAGAACCTCCAGCAGGAGGCTCTGCAGAACCGTTCGCACCACCGCTTTGTTCTTGCAATGAATATTCAGACAAAAGGGTGCGTTCATATTGACCACCTTGCTCTTCCGTTCAATCCAGGACAGGCACTCTTAATTCTTCCTTACCAATTTCATCACTTCAGCCATTTAGAGTCGAGCCAGTTAAATTGGTTGTTTTGCACCTTTGAGTTACAGCCCCGAACCTTTCTTGAGCCGCTCAGACATCGTGTCGTGGATCTGGGTAATAAAACACAGACTCTTTTTAAGGAACTTCTCATAGAATGGCATGCTCCGCGCGAAGAACTGCAGGCCGAACAACTGCAGGCCGTATTGTTTCAACTTTTGTTGTCGTTAAAACAGGACCGGATTCAGGTAGCTTCCGACCTTCCGCCGGAACCGGACGATAACTTGCTCCGCTCCATAAACCGACTTCTGGCCGAACACACAGGTCAACCGGTGATCACAGCCGATTTAGCCAAAGCGCTTGATTATTCAGAATCACGGTTGCGTGTCATTTTCAAAGAAATCGCAGGAATTCCTTTGGGAAGGTACATCCAGAACTTCCGAATCAACCGCGCCATGGCATTGTTACGAACCTCCGACCTCTCCATAGCCGATGTTGCAGACCAAGCAGGCTTCGGTTCCCCCCAGGCCTTCAGCCGCATCTTCAAACAGGAAACCAGCCAGACGCCCCGCTCATATCGAAACAATATATAATTTCATAACATCATAACGCCGCTGACGGGCGTTGAACCTATTTACTCCGAAAAATTTATAAGCCCAGAACCACTTTTCTACTGTATTGACAAATTAATACAGTAGCGTACGCTATTACGTACTCAGGAGAAAATATGACATCACTAACTGTAACTGAGGCAAGACGCCAGCTATACAATCTGCTGGACGATGTATCCAATTCCCATGAACCCATTCAGATCACGGGAAAACGAAACTCCGCCATTCTTATATCGGAAGCGGACTGGAAGGCGGTTCAGGAAACCTTGCATCTTTCTTCCATCCCCGGAATGGCTGAGTCAATCAAGGCAGGGCTTGCCGAGCCCGTGGAAAACTGCGATTCGGAGCTGGACTGGTGAGGTGGAAAATTATCTTCACCAACCATGCCAAGCGCGATGCAAAAAAACTTTCTAAATCCGGATTGAAGCCTCAGGCGGAAAAACTGCTGACCGTATTAAAATCAAACCCATACCAAAATCCTCCGCCCTATGAAAAACTGGTTGGCAATCTTTCGGGTGCCTATTCCAGACGCATCAATATTCAGCACCGGTTGGTCTATGAAGTTCTGGAGGACATAAAAATCGTAAAGGTGATTCGCATGTGGAGCCATTACGAATAGTTCCGAAACCTACAGCCCCCCTACCAAACAATCACCAACCCCATAAACCGTCCTTCGTTATTTTTGAGTGGTGACACGAAAATGACCACGCAAGGACTATTGGGATTCCATTATAATGGAATAGATAAACTCGCTTACAACCACGCTGACTCCAATCCAGATACATTGGGACTCCGAACACTCAGAGAACTTCGGCAGGTAGACAACTGGGATACGGTACGAAAGCGCATTGATACCCTGACCACCATTCCTGAATCGCGAAAACTCGGTGACCTCGATGGAATCGTGTCCTCTGAAATTCGACGGTATTTTCCTGACTTGAAGTATCGATTTGAGCCGAAGGATTATTATCAGCTCATGCAACCGCTACAGGGCAGCCTCAAACCCTATCTGGATGGAAAGCTTGCATTTATGCCGGATGCCCGGGATTTCATTCATGACAGTTTACATTGCGACTGGGCGTATATTGCAAATTTGGATCGCAATGAATTGGAAGTCTGGAAAGGTAACCAAATTGAACCTGATCATGAAGACAACCGGTATCAGGACGAACCCAATCGATACGGCAACAAAGCAAACACCAAGGGATATTATCCCTGCGCCATGGTTAGAAATTATGATCTGAACGAATTACCCAACGCGGGACGGTTTCTGACCTATTTTTCATGTTCTGGAGACCGCTCCCGCTCTGAGCGGGAATAGCTCGAACTTATTCGAGCCAACCGTTTCTCGAGCACTTCGATCTCTTCGAGAAGGGCACCGCACATCTAGGTATTCGGTGGGCAGATCTTCGAATTCGTCATTGGGAAGCTTATTTTAAAACCATCGGATTCTCACCCAAACAGGCAATGAAACAGACCCTCCAATTCCTTGAAAAGGTGGATCAGGTCGTACCGGATACGATCCAGACCGATTCCGAGCAGTCGATTCAAGACGTCATCAACGAAAGGTCTCGAACACTATCGCGAATCCTTAAAAGCTAAATTCCTTTTTAAGCAGATCCAGCTCAGCTGGCTATGAGTGGGTCAAGGTCCGGCCCATCCTTGCTGAGCTCTTTTTCCAATTGACCCAGTGTTTTCATTTCTTCCCATCCATCAACTGGCAGCTTGAATCCCGTTCGGCACAAAACTCCAGATAGTCGTCTACGGAATCCTTAAACGCCTCGCGTAGTTCAGTTACGGATTCACCTTGAAAGGTCACGACATCACGCAGATTGATGATTTCACCGTGAAAGATATTGGCGTCATCATCAAACTCAACTTTTCCAATATATCCTTTATATTCCATACCATTTTGTTCGTCCGAACTATATAGCATCAATATTGTATGCGGCTTTTCGAAGTCCCCCTTGACAGAGTTATTCGCAGCTGGTTTCTCTGTTTGATTTCCAGCGGGCAGGTGTCCAGCTGGCAGCTTCTGATTGATTCATGGTCGGCAAAGCCTCAAGGATTTCGCGAAGATCGTCCGCTGGATTGATCTCGAGCTTTCTGCAGGTTTCGATGAGGCTGTAGATGACGGCACTGGTCTGGCCGGAGTCGGGACTGCCGAAGAAGAGGAAGTTCTTTTTGCCGATGGCGGTCGGGCGAATGGCATTTTCAACAAGATTATTGCCGATTTCGAGTCGTTCATGATCAAGGTAGAGGTTGAGCGCATCCCAGCGTTCGAGGGTGTAGTTGAGCGCTTTACCGAAGTTACTTTGTGGCAACTGCCGGAATCGCTCAGATTCGAGAAAGGCTTTAATCCCTTCGAGAACGGGCCCCGAGTGTTCCCGTCGATAAGCGGCGCGGTCGAGTTCGGGATTATCACGTAGTTTTCTTTCAATCCGGTAAAGTTTGGCGATGCGTTTCACAATATCCTCCGCAGTCGGATTGCCCGGAACCTCTCTGAACTTACGGCGGGCA
>JAZGFK010000101.1:0-34651 GCA_036479375.1 Pontiella sp.
TTCTGGCATGGGGCACTCGATTTCCAAACTGGGCATTTTAATTTACAGTCTACCTCGATGATAATCAGCTCATCAGGGGGCAGTTTGTCCTTGGGGGCCGCAGGTTCGCCGATGGCCTTTCCGATGGCTACAAACATGCAGATGGCATGATCTTCCGGTAAATTGATCAATTCGCCGACTTCCTCAAAATCAAAGCCATCCATCGGACACGAATCGTACCCCATGGATTTTGCGGCAAGCATCAGCGTCTGTGCGGCAATACCGCAGGAGCGCATGGCTTCGTCGCGCTGAACCTGATCGAGTCCGCTATAGTATTGCTGGATAGCCGGTACGATAAACTCTTGAACCGGTTCCGGTGCGGAGCGCCAGTAACGCATCGGCTGTTTTCCCCAGGCTTTGAGGTCGGCGCATAAAATAACCAACATGGACGCATCAGTAATCTGATTTTGATCCCACGATGCCGCCCGGATCTGTTCGCGCAACTCCGAGTCTTGCACAATAACAAAGCGCCAGTTCTGAATGTTGAACGCGGTGGGGGAATGCAGGGCTAACGAAAGGAGCTTTTCAGTCTCTTTCTTCGTCATTTTATGGTCCGGGTCAAAGTGCTTTATGGCACGGCGGTTCTGGATGGCGGTTGAGACATTCATATGGCATTTCCTTTGATTCCGGAAACATAAAACATTGCCTTTCAGGATGAAAGAGAAACATCTAAGAATTATAAATATGTATTACTTAGCATGTGTTTTTAGATTTGGAAGCGCTATCTAAAAGGAAAGCACGCTTTATTCTAAGGAACACGCATCCATGCACTCGTTGAAATCCGCGAGCAGGAAAAGTTTCTGGACGCACTCCGCAAGGCACAGCCCTTGCTCAATGCTGCGGCGATGGACGCGATCCTCAATATTGATGAGTTGATCGATGCAATCAATGTTCTGGTGGATAAGGTGGGGTTGAAGATTGATGAGGAATATACCTATATAGTCCGGTACCGGAAGGTCTTGGAGGATGAAAAATAATCGCTACTGAGTGCGTTCGAGATGATCTACGAAGCTTATAAAACGGATGACCCGGAGTTGAGTGCATTGAGGGAAAGCGGCGTGATCTGGATGCCGGAAATTATTCCGGAAGGAACTCCGACCCGCGAAGAGCTGAAAGTGATAGGGGAACATCTGGAAGCACGGCTGAATGCGATGCATCGCATCCGCCAGGAGGTCGATCCCGATTGGAACGACTATCTGGACACCCATAAAGAACTCAAGCTGATTGCGAAGCGCAGCATGACCATGGTGCAACGGACTCAGATCATGATGCTTACCTGGGTGCGGGCGCATCAGAAGATGGCGGCTGGTGTGGTTGATCCGGCGGACTGGTTTGATGTGGGTGAGTCTACGAAGAACCTGTTGAAGAGTGCCCCCGGTGCAGTGCTGTAAAATATGATTTGGGAACCTCTTTGACGTACATCCGGTTTTAACCGTAAAGGCCATGCTTGATCCCTCCTCGGTTGAGGAGGGAGCCGTTCATTTTACGGAGTGGTCTGCATTTTGTCTGTTGCTGTACCCTGAGATCTTGAAGTGGGAATAAAGCTGTAGCAGGTGTGGAACTGCGAAGCACCGCTCCATGGGTGGCCAACGTGCATAAACAAGCAAAGGCGAGGCTGAGTTATGAACAAGCGGTTTAGGTTAATGCAGTTTGCGAGACTGCAATTTTGGTTGTTTTTAATGGCGACCTCTTCATTTGCTGTCGAAAACATCATTATCAGAAATGCCGTGCTGGTGGACCGATCCGATGCGGAAGCAGATAAGGTAGTAAACCTGCTTATTAAGCAGGGGAAGCTAAGCCTGGTGACGGTAGGGTCGGCACCGGAAATGGATGAGGCTCAGGTAGTAGATGCACGGATGGGGTTCATTCTTGGCCGGTTGGATATCGGTCAATTAGCGACCTTCATGATTCTAGATCAGGATCCCAGCACGAATTTTGATGCGTTACTTGACACGCAAACGCATGGGGTATTTGTGATCAAGGATGGGGAAATACTTCGTAATCGCCTGATTCAAGTCGTTGCTAAAGAAAAAAACGGGAATGGTTTGCGTACTCGGCGCCCCCGATTTCCTTGCCGACTTCGTATGACAGTACGCGGAAATGGAACCGATTCCGGACGAAATATGTGAACGGCACGTTCCTTGGTGCGCTGGCGCTGGACCGAATGGGATGGCTTGGTCAGGATGGGACGACCCAAACTCAGGTTGGGGATCTCGATACGTATAACCATGGTGCAATCCGTGCGTTGCGATTTGGGCTGGTCGGTACGTTTAATTTCAAGAAGCCATGGATTTACACGTTCGCCGCAGCGACACACGCTTTTGATAAGGGTTTTGATACATCAACAACGGACAAAATCGGTATCTTTGACGTGCGGCTTGATATCCCACTATTTCGGGATACCAGTATTGCAATCGGGAAGCAGAAGGAGCCCATCTCCATGGAACGGCTTACGCCCATGGTTAACCTGCCCATGCAGGAGCGGTCGGCGGTCTCGGACGCGATGATGCCCAGTCGGAATACGGGAATTGTGCTGAGCGGCACAGGGTTTGATCGCAGAACAACCTGGGCGGGCGGGGCGTTTAATTCCTGGCTGGATCAGAATGTTTCAATTGAAAAAGCAGCGTCGCAGCTGATCGGCCGGGGTACCTGGCTTGCGCATATCAATAAAAACGAAAACTCTTTAATTCATGTGGATGCGGGAGCTCGCTTTACAAATGCTAAACAGGGCGGTCAATACCGTTCCGAGCCGGAGTTCAATCAGTCGCCGGTATTTGTAGATACTTATCGGCATATCGTGTTGGATGATCAGAATGGAACCGGTCATTCAGACGGTTTGACGGCGCGTGTTCTGCTGATGCTGGAAAAAGTTCGAGTGGGCGTTAAAAATGAAAGCACCGATTTATTGTGATATGTAAAAGGAATAGTAAAATGTCTTCCATGAAAACGCCTAGATCGCTAACCGTCCGTTGCGCCTTCAGTGAATTTTGTATGCTCGGGTATTTTGCCCTGTTTCTTTTTTTTACCGGTTGTGCACACATTCCGAAAAATCCGGATAAGCCGGTTAGCTATAGCCATGCTCCGGAAGAAAAGGGCATGCTGGTTGAGTCGAGCAAGGCGGTCTTGAAAAAAGCGGATGAGGATGAGTCGGCCTTTATGCTGATTCAAAAAAATTCAGATGCATTGAACTGGCGGCTGGCGCTGATCGATTCTGCAAAGCAGAGCATCGATCTGCAGGTTTTTATCTGGTCGAACGACGAGAGCGGGCGGCTGCTGTTGGACCGTATTCTAATGGCAGCGGAGCGAGGCGTTCAGGTGCGGATTCTGGTGGATGACATGCCGAAGGACTGGACCGATCGGGGGACCGCAGTGGTCGCTCGGGTTCCGAATATTCAACTCCGCCGATTTAATCCGGGGCGGGTACGCAAAGGGATGCTCGGGCGGGCGTTTCAGATGAGTACGCAGTTCAGTAAACTGAACCGGCGGATGCACAATAAACAACTGCTTGTCGACGGACGGTGGGGGATTGTCGGCGGGCGCAATATAGGGAACCCCTATTTCGGCTTGAGCTCCAACTACAATAACCGGGATCTGGACCTCTTGTTAACCGGGCCCATCATTCAGGATCTTGCGATTGATTTTGATGAATACTGGAATGCACCGGCCACCTATCCCGGTGAGGCGATGTATAAAGAGCTCTCTCTTGGACAAGTCGAAGAAATCTGGGCGCGCTATGATGCCGCAGTACAGAAGGATCAGGAGTTGCTGAAGCAAACCGCGATTGCTGTAAATCCGATTAATTGGAGCGACTCTTTCGCCCAACTGCCCACGTCCATGGTGAAAGGAGTGGCGGAGAGTAAAAAAGATTCGCCGGAGGTAGAGGGCGACCGTGGCGTCCGTCTGGTTGAACAACTGGGTGAACTTGAACTGAACTCAAAAGAACAAACGAGTGTGATCACGCCTTATATGATCCCCTCCAAAGAATTTCTGGCGAATGTTGAAAAGGTAGTTAAAGAAGAAAAACGAACCATTCGTTTTCTGGTGCCATCGATGGAGTCTAACAACCACACCATGGCGCATAGCCACTATAAGAAATATCGCAAAAAACTGCTAAAAGCCGGAGCCGAACTCTATGAATTCCGCGGAAAGCCTTCTGCTGAACTGCGAGCGTACAGCGATACCCCGCCGATCAAATCCGACTTCATATCGTTGCATACTAAAGCATTTGTAATCGACGATCGCTGGGTATTACTCGGTTCATTAAACGTTGACCCGCGCTCCATCAATATTAATACCGAGCACATGCTGATTATCGATTGTCCGGATCTCGCGAAACAATTGCTCTCTGATTTTGACACTATGATTGCTCCGGAAAATGCCTATGCCGTTACGCTGAATGAGAAGAACGATTTACGTTGGAACTCAGTTGATGGGGAACGAAAAAATCAGCCTGCACGTAGTTGTGGGCAACGCTGGACAGATTTTTTCTGGCGCTGGATGCCTATCGAAGGCCAGCTTTAATCAAGGGACATAACCGAGGAAAGGGTATGAAATATGTGATCATGTTCGCCTTAGCGATAGGCCTTCAATGCGCGGCTGTTCAAGCTCAGCAGGAAGAGATAACCAATGCCACAGCTGCCGTTATGTTCCACGGAAAAGAACTATTCGAGATCACCAATATCTCATCCGTATCGGCAGCGGTCAGAGCGGAAACGTTTCTTCGCCGAATTAAACGCGAAGCAAAATCACCGCTGGTGAGCACAGAAAATTTTAAGATCAAGCACGATGATTCCCTGAAGGCCAGTATCATTATGTCGGGGCCTGAAGTGCTCTGCGTGGTCTGGGAGACGGATGCCGAGCTCCAGAATGTTGAACGTGAAGCGTTGGCCGAGGTTTGGCTGAAGGCGATCAAAGAAACCGCAGATCAATATCGTCTGGATCACACGACAGACTCCTATGTTAAAGGAGGCATATTCGCAACCATCGCCACGATCATATTTCTCTTCATCTGGTTTGTGGTTCGTAAGTTGAGTCGCAAGGAAATAGCGCTCATCGAGGCAAAATTTTCCGGCCAGCAAATGTTCAAGTTTGTGGATGGTGACAGCGTAGTAACGATTAACAGCTATCTGATTCGGTTTGTCCGTTTCATCATCATGGCCTGGGTCTTCATCATTTATCTGAATATGGTCCTCAGTTTTTTCCCGTGGACGTTTAATCTTTCCGCCAGGCTGTTCGAAATGGTCACGACACCGATTGTTAATTTCGGGAACAGCTTTGTTGATAACCTGCCGAAACTTTTTGCGCTGGTAATTGTTTGCGCGATTACCTCGTTTGTTTTACGGAGTCTTAAACACCTCTTTGAGCAGATTGGCGAAGGTAAGGTTCGCATCAGCGGTTTTTACCGCGACTGGGCGGATCCCACCTATCGACTCGTTCGAATCGTGGTTATCGTTTTTGCAGCGGTTGTAGCGTTCCCCTATATCCCCGGTTCCAGCTCTCCGGCCTTCAAAGGGATTTCAATTTTCATGGGCGTGTTGTTTTCGCTCGGTTCTACCTCTGCGGTTGGGAACATTGTTGCCGGGCTGGTACTTACCTACATGCGCCCCTTTGTTAACGACGACTTTGTAGAAATCAGCGGTTTGAGGGGGGTGGTCGTTTCTCGTGGAACCTTTTCCACCCGACTGAAAACGCCGACGAATGAAATTATTTCTATTCCCAACGCATCGGTTTCTGCGAATCATATTATTAACTTCAGCCGCATGGCTGAAAAGGGAGGCGTCAATGTCGGCGTCGTAATCACGCTGGGGTATGACCTTCCCTGGAGACAGGTATATGAGCTCCTGACGTCCTCCGCGAAAGATGTGCCGGATGTATTGGAAAATCCTGCCCCTAAAGTGCTTCAGTTGGAGTTGGGTGATTTTTACGTGAAGTATAAACTGATTGTAACCACGAAACATCCGGAGCGCAGAGTCCCGATTCGCTCGAACCTCAGTCAGAATATTCAGGATAACTTTGCCGCAGCCGGCGTCGAAATTATGTCGCCGCATTATCGGGCAAACCGGAGTGGGGAAGCGACTACGATTCCGGCAATGGAAATCGATTCAGAGAATGAAGTTTAGTTAGCATGTATTCGCTTTCTCGAATTAAATCAACAAGGAGTTATACAATGAATAAACGTCCAATTATTGGAATCGCGCTTGCCGCGATGATCGCAGGAACTCACGCAGGAACAGGTTAGTAAATTGCAGGAAGTGGGTGCCGGAATCTCCCAGCAGGCCACTGTTTTTGAAAGTCTGATATCCAGCAAGCTGACGGAGTTGGCGTTGGAATTAAAACGCGAAGGCCGGCTTGATTCAAAAGAATCCGCTGCCGTGGCCGCGAAAAATGTGAATGCCATTCTGACCGACCTCGGAAATTTGAATGGCGAGGTAATCAAAACAAAAGTTCAATACATACTGAAGGCGAAGAACGTTTTAACCATGGAACAAAAGCTGTTCTTTCTCTCACAGCTCAGATGACTCCATGCACTACGAAAGTATTGCCTTTCTCCAGCCCGATATATTCGACCTCCCGCTCAGTCTGTCGCTGGACCAGCATAAGCAGATCGTGGTTCTTGAAGCGGCGCTTTTGATTAAGGAAGTTGAGCTGGAACGCGATGTCGAGCTCACGTTGCTTGATCTCCAGCCGTTGATTCTCTCGGGTATTGAACAACCGGAAAAGGTAGATCCGCTTGTGCTTAAACTGGCCGATCTGGCTGCACAAGCTATCGATAATCGAGTCAGCTTTTTCCTGAAGGCCAAAGATGTACTCACGCTCGATCAGAAACGGTTGCTCGGACATATGATGGGTCTGAATTAATTTCGCAGACCAATGAAATCTAAAAAAAGGCGGAGATTTTTCTCCGTCTTTTTATTTTTCCATAACGGGGAATGCCGTTCAGGACACTCGGGAGTAAGAGACAATGGAATATTCGTCGGTCTCTTCAATGGTTTTATCGGCGGAAAATCCTTTTAACCACTGATCATTAAAGAACGTGTCGCCTTCAACTTCTTTTTTTACGGTGGTCACCAGCAGTTTCGAGCATCGCTCAACCAATAGATTATAAATGGCTGCGCCACCGCATATAATTGAATCGGGCGGGACATCATCGACATTGGTAACGGCCGTAGCGCCTTCAAAAACGGCATCCGGATTCCGGGTCATGACGAAAATATCGCGGCCTTTCAAGGGAGGAAGGCCCTCGTATGTGGTGCGCCCGACAATAATTTTTCGATCCATGGTAGTTCGTTTGAAAAACTGTAGATCCCCTTTGCAGCGCCAAGGCAGACCGCCGTCTTTACCGATGACCCCATTTTCGGATCGGGCAACCAGAGCGATCATTAAACCGCAACCTCACCTTTAATGGCCGAATGACATTCATAGCCTTCGAGTGAGGCATGCTGCCATTCCCAATCGAAGATCGAATCATACCCTTCCAGCTTAAGCGTCGGCGGAGCGAACGGTTTTCGTTTCATCTGCTCATCGAGCTGCTCAAGGTGGTTCACGTAGATATGGGCATCGCCAAGGAACCCGATCAGTTTGCCCGCTTTCATTCCGCACTCGTTTGCGATGAGTTCAAGTAGCAGGGCATAGGATGCAATGTTGAACGGAATGCCCAGGAAGACATCGCATGAGCGTTGATTCCATAGCAGGTCCAGTTCACCATCGTTGCATAGTAGCTGGTAGGAATAATGGCATGGCACCAGTGCCATTTCACCGAGCTGCTGCGGATTCCACGAATTTACAATGATCCGGCGACTGTTCGGATTGGCTTTAAGTTCCTGAATGGCACGTTCCAGCTGATCAATCCCGCCGCTGAAAGCAACAATATCCGGGTCATAGGTGCCATTAAAATTGCGCCACTGAAAGCCGTAAATCGGGCCGAGGTCGTCTTCAGCCGCCATGGCGGTCAGCGTCGACTCATCGTGTCCGTAGGGAACTTTTGACGGAGAGCACCACTCATTCCAGATTTTACAGCCCCGTTCCTGAAACCAGGTTTTGCTGGTTACCCCTTTAATAAACCCTTCCAGTTCAACCCGAATGGTCTTCCAGGCCATTTTTTTGGTGGTGAGCAGCGGGAAGCCATTGGCCATGGAATATTCCAGCATACAGCCACTTACAGAGAGCGTATCCGTTGCGGTTCGGTTGTTTTTCTTCTTACCTTCCCGAAGAATTTTATCAACAACCTGTCCATATACCTGATCAATATTCATGCTTCTGCAGTTCCTCGACTCGACTCTCATTGGTTTTTTCGAATTAAAGGACGTCAACCTACCACGCCCGTTCGGGAAATTGAAATTCGAAAAGAGCTGAATGCACACGCGAAAAGTACGACTTCCCGCTTCCAAAGACGGGATGTTTAGGCAAATAATACGCCCTCTTTTTTAAACCCGAAGGTGGAACTATGCTGGATATTCGTTTTATTCGTGAAAATGCCGATGCCGTAAAGGCGGCAATGACCAACCGTAATGTGGATGTGGATATCGATGCTGTGCTCGTGCTCGATGCTCGTCGCCGCGCAATTGTCTCCGAGTCCGAAGCTCTGAAGGCAGGGCGCAATAAAATATCTAAAAGCATCGGATTGATGATCAAAGAGGGTAAGGATCCCGAAGAAATCAAGGCGCAGGTACGCGCAATGGGCGATCAGATTTCCGCCTTCGACGAAGAGTTGCGCGAGGTTGATGCCAAACTGCGCGAAGATCTGCTCTACATTCCCAACATGCCATCCGCTTCCACGCCGATCGGAAAAGATGAAAACGACAATCCGGTTGTACGCTCGTGGGGCGAAAAGGTGGAACTCGATTTTGAGGCAGTCCCGCATTGGGATCTGGGTGAAAAACTTGGGCTGTTCGATCTGGAGCGCGGTGCGAAGATTGCGGGGTCCGGATTCCCATTGTTTACCGGCAGGGGAGCCAGGCTCGAACGCGGCCTGATTCAGTTCATGCTCGATCTGCATACCGAAGAGCATGGGTACTCAGAAATATCACCGCCTTTCCTTTGTAATGAAACGGCCATGACCGGTACGGGGCAGCTGCCTAAATTTGCCGACGACATGTACACGGTTCCGCTGGACGGCCTCTATGCAATTCCAACGGCTGAAGTACCCGTAACCAACATGTACGGCAACGAAATCCTTACACAGGAACTGCCGATCTGTCATGCCGCCTACACACCGTGCTTCCGCCGTGAAGCCGGATCGGCCGGTAAGGATACCCGCGGTCTTCAACGTCTGCACCAGTTTGATAAAGTTGAAATGGTTAAATTCACCACGCCCGAAACCTCGGCGGAGGAGCATGAAAAGCTGACGCTTAATGCGGAGAAGGTGCTTCAGAAGCTCGGTTTACATTACCGGGTGATTGAGCTGTGTACCGGCGACCTCGGATTCAGCGCCGCCAAGTGCTACGACATTGAACTGTGGGCACCTGCGCAGGATAAATGGTTGGAAGTGTCTTCGTGCAGTAATTTCGGGGATTATCAGGCGCGTCGCGCAGGAATTCGATATCGCAATGAAGATGGGAAGACGGCATTTGTGCATACCATCAATGGATCGGGCGTTGCGCTTCCTCGTTTGGTCATTGCCATTATGGAAAATTATCAGAATGCGGATGGATCGATTGATCTGCCGGAAGCCATTCAGCCCTATATGGGCGGCCTTCAGAAACTGGACTGAATGTAGGGAGGGGTTCGAGGCCCCGCCATTCCGCACCGCACCCCTCGCCATCGAACCGCGATCTTGGATCGCGGCTACACTAATAGGCTTTTCCCTGAAAACGGGGCATGTACAAAAAAGCAGAGCGGGGAGCTCTGCTTTTACTTAGATCGATGAGTCCACCGTTATTTTACGCGGCGTTGTCGATCTCAATATCGTCTTCGTGTAAAAAGGATTTTAGATTAATTGCATTCCCGGAGGCTACAGGAGCGCCGCCTCCGCAGGCCTTGATGCCGATGAAGAGATAGATTCCCGTGATTCCAAGATAAAATGCTGCGGGTATGTGATATCCCAACGATGCAGAAATAGAAATGAAGATAATGGCCGGGGTGGCCGCCACGGAGGCAATGCGCAACGCACCCTTAAAATGAAGCGGATTGTGCATTGCGGTTGAAATCAACAAGCCGACTACAGCGAATAACAAGAGGCAAAGAATTGCAAAAATATAAGACAGCATCAGGAAGATTCCGTACGACAACGGGGAAATGAACGACTTCGTTATATGGATCCATCCGTTAACAATGGTTTTGTTGATTTGCAGGTCAGCCACACCAGCAAGGTCGAACGTGTTGAAAAGATTTTTACCGCGGCGAATGATGAGCTTTGACTCCGTGAGCAAGACCATAACATTTGGGTCGTCGATGTAATTCATGCTTCCGGTCGTGTCTATAATGGCCAGCGAGGTGCCGTCTGCCCGTTTTATGAAATGCGGTTGTTTTTGGTCAATGGAGGCCGATCCATTGCGGATTTGAATGTCTGGAATTTGATTCAGAAGCTCGACCTGCCCGACTTCCAGTGATCGGAGCATATTTTCACGTACATGCAACGTGGCGGGAAGGCAACAGATGGCCAGAAGCAGGAACAGATAGGCCATGTTCGCCCCTTTCCAGTTATAACCAACATCTCGGTAGAGCCGTTTAGAAAAAAATGCGAGCAATGGCATCTGCATCAAATTGTACTTTTTCATTCTCATGTGAAAACTAGAAGCAGGATTGATGCCGAAAAAATGCGGTTTATGAAGTTGTGCTTATTTTATGCCTTAATGGGTTCTCAAAACCCATCTTCCGGAGCGATATTCGAGTATTTTCTACTGCAGCGTGGTTCCTTCATCATGTGTTCCACTGCATCTCGCCATACCATATAGTGTGCTGTTTCCTTATGCAGCCCGGCATCCTCGGCCGTTCGGTATGCCTCGACCAATACAAATCGGTTGGGATCGGCATCCTGAAGGAAATCAAACCGGGCAATACCGGCTTCCTGAATAGAATTTTTCACATTTGAGAGCGTTGCCGCTTTAAAATCCTCAACGCACTCCGACTTCACATGAATGAAAACATGGACAATTAACATATTACGGCTCCTGTTATTAAATAGGATCGAGTACCCAGCGCTTGTTATACCAGAAATACTGCTCCGGCGTTTTAGCGATCTCCTCGTTAAACAAGTCCATCATTTGCTGCATCATACGTTTCCAATCGTCCACTTTATCCACAGTACTATCCGGATAAATCGGATCAAAGATGGTGGCTTCATGTTGGGTCCAGCCCACCCGTCGAACGACTGCCGGGTAAATAGGGCACTTACATTGGCGGGCGAAAAGAGCAACGCCTGCCCCAAGATTGGCTTCGCCGTTTAGAAACTTAACGGGGAATGCTTCGGTCTTATTTCGAACGTCGGGCAAAATGGCTAAAACCTTGCCGGAGCGAATACGCTTGATCACGCCTTTAAGTATCGTGGAATCATTTAAGATGATTTCCATATTAAAGGCATTGCGTGCTTTATTTAGATAATCGTCCGTCAACGGGTTTTTCTGTCGCCGGGCGATGGAAAAAATAGGCATGCCGAGCAAGTCGGCAGTAACTCCGGCCATATCCCAGTTTCCCATATGGATGGTGGCAAAAATATAGCCGGCATCCTCCTGCTCCAAGGCCTCGAACAGGCGCGGCGCTTCTTTGGCCAGCGGTTGCTTACTAACTTCCTCGACGGTTAGTTTTGAAAAGCGCATGGCTTCTACTCCGTTAAAGCAAAGATTCCGCCATGAAATCCAGGCAATCCGCTTGATCTCTTTCTCGGAAAAGCGGTCGTTAAAGACCTCACGCAGTCGGCGATAGGCTTCGAGCCTTCGGAATCCGCCAATATAATGCATTCCAGCCGCCAGAAGCCAACCGAGCGCGAGAGACACACGGAGAGGAAGGATTCGAATTAATCCGCCAGCGCAAACCAGCAGAATATATTCTAAAATATGCTTGGGTCTATATTTCATGAACTGTTATTTCCGCTCCCACTTACGTGGTTTGGGTGGGTTTTTAAGAGGATCAGATTTGGCCGCAATATAAACCAGCCCTTCGCCGATGGTCTGTTCAATTTTATGTTCAAGTTCTGCACAGGGGCGCACCTTGTAGTCATGGTCGGTGTTCAGGAAGACTTTTTGTCCATCAACAAATTCGATGCACAGATTCAGCGGGGTGCTTCCTCGGAATTCAGCGATGGACTGCTTTAATGAATTCATCACCGGATCGTTCACGCCCATTTCGGGCAGGCGAATACTGACCCGGTCGCAGAATAAACTGGAGGCCTGCTCCAGCGGAAAGATTTCCAATACCTGGAACTTCAGGTCGCCGCTGTCTTCTTCCATCATGATGCCGCCAAACATGACGGTGGCATCTTCGATGATCTGCAGTCCGAATTCCTCGTATGGACCCGGGAAAATAATGGCGCTGATGGATCCTTCCAGACCCTCAATACGGAAGGTAGCCATTGGTTTCTGGTCTTTCTTGGTAAAGAGCTTCCGTACTTCCGTAATCATCCCGCCCACGCGCGTGCGTTCGCCCGCGGCGAGCTGCTGGATATCCTTCATGCGCTTCAGCGCAAATTTATTGAGTACCCATTCATGGCGTGCCAGCGGATGGCCGGAAATGAAGAACCCGATCAGTTCCTTTTCGGCGGCGAGCATGTCGGATTCCGACCAGGGATTGACGTCCGGCAGTTCCTCGTCGGAATTACCGGCGGAGGCATCTTCAGCGCCCATCATATCGAACATGGAAACCTGACCGGCGGCCTTGTCTTTCAGGACTTCGGCGGCACGACCAATGGCAATATCAATTCCATTGAACAGGCGTGCTCGGTGAATACCGCAAAAGTCGAAAGCGCCGGAACGGATCAGACTTTCCACCACCTTCTTGTTTGCACCCGGAATCCGCGAGTTGAAATCCATTAAGCCGGTGTAGGGGCCGGCTTCGTCCCGCTCCCTGACGATGTCCTCAACCACGCCCTCGCCAACCCCTTTGATGGCGGCCATGCCGAAGCGAATTCCACTGCCGTCCTGTACGGCATTGAAACGACCGATCGATTCGTTGACACAGGGGGGGAGCACCACGATGTCCACTTCCTTGGCTTCGGCGATAAAGCCCGTCAGCTTGTCCGAGTTACCCATTTCGCCCGAGAGTAGAGCCGCCATGAATTCTGCAGGGTAGTGCGCTTTGAGCCAGGCCGTCTGATAGGTGACGAAGCCGTACGCTGTAGAGTGCGATTTATTAAACCCGTATTGCGCAAATTTCTCGATGTTGTCAAAAATAACGCCGGCGAGTTTGGCATCAATGTTGTTTGTCGTTTTGCATCCATCCACAAACTTGCCGCGCTGTTCGGCCATTACTTCCGGCTTTTTCTTGCCCATGGCGCGGCGAAGAATATCCCCCTCTCCGAGCGAGAAACCGGCCAGCTTCTGGGCGGCCTGCTGGATCTGCTCCTGATAGACGATAATTCCGTTGGTCTCCTTCAGGATTGATTCGAGTAGCGGATGGTCATACTCGACTTTTTCCTGACCGTGCTTGCGCTTGGTGAAGAGCGGAATGAATTGCATTGGTCCCGGCCGATAGAGCGCCAGGATCGCAATAATGTCTTCAATGCAGTCCGGCGCCACTTGCCGGAGCGTGTCGCGCATACCGGCGGATTCTAACTGGAATACACCAACGGTGTCGCCACGGGCCAGCAACTCAAAGGTTTGGGCATCGTTGATCGGCAACTTTTCAGGATCGAGATCGATTCCGTGGTTGCGTTTAACCAGGGCGCAGGCCTCGTAGATAATCGTAAGCGTTTTCAGCCCGAGAAAGTCCATCTTCAGGAGGCCGATTTCCTCCGTCGGCCCTTTCTCGAATTGAACCACAATCAACTTTTCCTTGGGCTCGCGGGTCAGCGGGATGATTTCAATCAGCGGCTTTTCGCCGATAACTACACCGGCGGCATGCATGCCGGTATGGCGAGGAAGTCCTTCGAGCAATCGAGCATGTTTCATGATGCGCTTGGCATCCGGTTCGGATTGGGTGGCCTGCTTGAATTCAGGGCTTTCCGCCAGGGCTTTTTCGAGCGTAGTACCGGGTGTTTCGGGAATCATTTTCGCCAGTCGATCGCAATACGGCAGGGGAATTTCCAGTACACGGCCCAGGTCGCGCATCAGCGTTTTAGCACCGAGCGTTCCGAAGGTGATGATCTGCGCAACGCAGTCTTCTCCGTATTTATCGCGCACATACTGGATTACGGCCTGCCGCTTGGTCGGGCAAAAGTCGATATCGAAGTCGGGCGGTGAAACGCGGTCGGGGTTGAGGAACCGTTCAAAAATAAGGCTGTAGGCCAGCGGATCGACGGTCGTTATTTCCAGCGAATAGGCCAGTAACGACCCCGCCCCGGAACCGCGACCGGGGCCGACCGGGATGCCTTGGCGGCGGGCCCATTGGATGAAATCGGCCACCACGAGGAAATAGTTAATGTAGTTGGTCTTTTTGATGACGCCGACTTCGTAATAGAAGCGATCGTAGATCTCCTGCTCGCGTTCGTCCTTCGGGTTATCCAGATCCTGGATGTCGTAGAGCTTTTTCAGGCCTTCCTTGCCCAGATAGACTAGATAAGCCATATCAGTATTGAATTTTTCCGGTAGCGGGAAGAAGGGAAAATGAAGATCCTCAGCCTTTTCAGGAAAGAAGAATTCAACGTTGCAGCGTTTGGCAATGGCGATGGTATTGGAAATAGCTTCTGGATGATCCGGGAACAGGGCGGCCATTTCTTCGCCGCTTTTCATATAATACTGATCGCCGTGATAGCGGTAGCGATTGGGGTCGGCCACTAAATATCCGCGCTGCAGGCAGGTTAGAATATCATGTGCTTCGGCATGTTCCTGTCTTACATAATGCACATCATTGGTGGCGACCAGGGGTAGCCCCGTGGCCTCGGCCACCTTGATTAGATTGGCCACGCCCAGCTTTTCCTCTTCCAGGCCGTGCTCGAAGATTTCGAGATAAAAGTTATTTTCGCCGAGAATTTCGGAATATTCCTTCGCCAGCTCGATGGCCCCGTCCAGATCATCATTTTTACAAGCCTCGCCGACTTCGCCGCGTAGATCGCCGGAGAGTCCAATGATTCCTTTGCTGTATTTTCGAAGCAGGTCTTTATCGATGCGTGGTTTGTAGTAGAGCCCGTCCAGATGAGCATAGGAAACCAGCTTAACGAGGTTTTCGTATCCTTCCTGCGTTTCGGCAAGCAGCACAAGCGACATGTTGTTGCGCTGGGAGCTACGTTCTTCGATACCGTGCCGTGCGACATACATGTCGCAACCGATAATAGGCTTAATCCCATTGGAAAGGGCTGTTTTATAGAATTCGACGGCGCCGTAGAGCACTGCGTGGTCCGTTAGCGCCAAATAACTCATACCCATATCCGCTGCCGCTTTCATGGCAGGTTTTACCTTTGCGGTAGAATCCAGAAGGCTGTATGCGCTATGGAAATGAAGATGGCAAAATGGAATGGTACTCACAAAAACAGCCTCCGGATAATAGGGAAGAGTGAAGATAAAATTCACAGCACCGGATGAACAGATAAAACGTCCAGCGGCTTGTAAATGCGGCTTGTAAATTTATGGTGTTCGAGAGGAATAGATCCTAATTAGAGTCCGGGCGAGCGCCGACTTGTGGCTCACCAAATAGAAGCAAACCAAGTTGTGACTCATATTTAACGATTTATGAGGCACAATCAATTTTGTCGCGCATTCGTGAGCCAGAAACAGAAAAACTACTACCTGTTGTATTTTTTAAAATTATAGTCACAACATGTGGTAGTTTAAAATGCCTTGTAACCCTCCGCAACATTCAGTAAATCGCCATATCCATAAACCGCCGGCTTATTTCCCCGTCCTTCGGCCCAAACCTGCAAGACATCTTCTTTCAGCACTCCCAGAATTCGGGTTGCTGTGGCTTTTGGAATACCAGATGCGCGAATAAAGTCGGAGCTGTTGAAGATCGGTTGTTCAAATATCCAGTCGAGCGCATGGATGGCAAATTGGGAATGTGAGATTTCAACAATCTTTAGTTTCATTTTATTGTAGAGATCAAAGATCGAATTAGCCTTCTCTAGATTCTGCTCAGCCTGCATTTGGACGGCTTTAAGGAAGAATGCGCACCAGCCACTCCAATCACCATTGCTGGAAACAGCCAGCAGACGATCATAATACTCATCTCGGTTCGCCTCAAAGTAGGCGCTGATGTAAAACATGGGGCGATGGATCAATCCGACCTGATGCATGAAGAGCGGAATACACATTCGACCGAGGCGTCCATTTCCATCCAGAAACGGATGCAATGCTTCCAGTTCAGCATGGAGTATGGCCAGTTGAATCAGGCGATCAGGCGTATCGGAATTGATGTAGAGATCCCATTTCCCCATGGCTTCACCTAGATCACCGGCGGAAACCGGAATGAAGCGGGCTTCTTCCATAGTGCATCCGTGCGGCCCAATCCAATTGGGAATCCTCCGGTATTCACCGGGTGCTTTGCCGTGGCCGCGCACGCCCTCTAGCAATACGGCATGAACTTCCTTTATGATGCGCTGGCAAAGCGGCAACTCTTGCATGCCTTTTTCGGCGTGGCGCATCGCCTTTCGATAGTTTAGAACCTCGTTGATGTCCTGACGCTTTTCCTCTGGAATTTCAGAACGTCCACCCTTTGCTTCGAACTCCAGAACTTCGCTCATCGTTGCTTGAGTTCCTTCAATTTTTGACGAAAGCACTGCTTCCTGAGTTGTCAATGGGCTCAATAGAACCGTTGCGTTCGGGATAACTGACAGAACGCCGTCATACCGGGCAACTGCCGAGCTGGCGGGGCCGATCAATGGCAAAAGCAATGCGAGATCGAGCTTTTGCGGCGGGAATTTGTCGTAATGATATTGAACTGGACTCATGGATTCCTCACTTCATTTGGAAGGGCGTTATTATTGCGCCTACGAAGCTGGGCTTCGTTGTACTTGGCTGACTTGTAAAAATTGAGGTTGTTGCCAAATGTCTCAATGAGTTTCTTTACGGACTCGGGTGCGGCCATCGATGTTCCCCTATTGCTAAAAACTTTCACGGAGTATAAGCAAGTGAAAGGCTAGAATAAGCGAAAGGGCATCATTCTATTCAGGGAAATTAAATATTGTATATCATGCGGTTTGATGTAGTTTTTCGCAGATTCAAGCGGGAGATCGCAATTATGCACGAAATTATGACGATTGAAGAAGTTGCCGCATATGTACGCGTTTCTGAGCGTACGGTGTATGATTGGGCCCAAAAAGGTGACCTCCCCGGCGGAAAGCTGGGTACCACGTGGCGCTTTAAACGCGAAGATGTTGAAAACTGGGTCAATTCCCGGTTATCCAGCAAACCAACCGCGTCGGCGGTTCCGGTTGGCGTCACTAATAACGCTACCCTGAGCACGGATCGGGTTGTTGTGCTGGATGAAACGGATAAGGATACGGTTCTGCGGAAGCTGGTTGAACTGCTTTCGACCTCGCCCCTGGTTCATAAACGCGACGAACTGATGAATGGAATTTTAGCCCGAGAGGAACTCATGAGTACGGGAATCGGCTTTGGTATCGGAGTGCCTCATGTGCGTATCGATTCCGTTTCAGATCTGGTGATGGCCGTTGCAGTCTGTAAACGACCAATTACGGGCTATTCCTCGCTCGATAACAAACCGGTGCACATCGTTTGTATGCTGGCGGCCCGTTCTGACCAGCACGCGAAATATATTCGAGCACTCTCCTCGGTGAGTAGCAGACTCAAAGATGAAGCAACACGCGATCTGATCATCGCTTCCGATGATCCGGTCTTCATTCATTCACAACTGGTATCAGCGGAGTAAGCGATGGAAGGTTTTCACCTCGGTGTTTTAGGCGTTCTTGGAATTTGTGTGGCCGGCGGGATTATCGGTGCATGGCTGTTCCAAAAAATTAAAATGCCGCAGGTGGTTGGCTATATCGTCATTGGTGTGCTGCTTGGCGATACCGGTTTCGGCCTGTTGCACCCCGGCGATATTGCATCGCTCCAGCCCTTCAATAACTTTGCACTAGGCCTGATTGGCTTTCTGGTCGGCGGAGAACTAAGCGGCGGAATTTTCAAGAAATACGGCAAGCAGTTCACTTTCATTTTGTTAGGCGAAGGGTTGGCGGCATTTTTTCTCGTAGGCATTGTTTCAACCCTGATTGTCTATATGGTTTGCGACTCTTGGGTAACGGCTTTGGCGGCGGGCATTGTCTTCGGTGCCATTGCATCAGCCACCGATCCTGCCTCCACGATCGATGTGTTATGGGAATATCGCTCCGCCGGAGTGCTTACAACCGCCATTGTAGCCATTGTGGCACTTGACGATGCGCTGGCCATGACGCTCTACGGGCTTGGCACCAGTATCGCGACGATCCTGACCCAAAGCGGTGGCGCTTCCATTGGAACCACGCTGATGCACACCGGTATCGAGTTGGGGGGAGCGATCCTCCTTGGTGTTGTATGTGGGTTTGTACTGGATGCGATGATGTCCTACCTGCCGCAGAGCGAAAAACGGATGGGGATGTCGATCGGCGTATTACTCGTCTGCATCGGTCTTTCCGTTGCCTTCCACATGGATGTGATTCTGGCAACCATGGCCGTGGGGATCGTGTTGATCAACCGGGCGCCGCATCGCAGTAAAAAGCTGTTTGAAACGGTTCGCTCTTTTTCGACGCCCATCTACATTATCTTTTTCGTGCTGGTTGGCGCGCGGCTTTCGATCGGAAATATGCCCTGGTGGATCTGGCTGCTCGTTGTTAGCTATGTGCTGATGCGCAGTCTTGGTAAATGGGTCGGCGCCTATTGGGGTGGCAAGGTTTCCAAGGCCGAAAAGCCGGTTCAGAACTATATGGGAATGGCATTATTTGCGCAGGGCGGAGTCGCCGTTGGTCTCTCCATTGTGGCCAGCCATAACCTTCAGCACATCGAAGTGGTTGAAGGCATGAGTCTCGGCGACATGATCATCTTTACCGTCACCGCCACGACCTTCTGCGTACAGCTCATTGGTCCGGCATTTGCGAAGCTGGCGATCACGAAAGCCGGGGAAGTAGGCCGGAATGTGACCGAAGAGGACATCATGGCCGAGCTGAAGGTAACCGATGTGGTGGATACCGATATTATCCCGTTGCTCGAAGCCACGCCGCTCGAAGTGGTGGTTCAGCATTTTGCCGAGCAGGACTTTTTTGTTTATCCCGTTGTTTCCCAGGACGGAAATATCATTGGTGTTCTGACCTTCGACATGCTCAAGGAACTCCTGACCGACCGCGACTCGTGGCAATGGCTGGTCGTGGGGGATGTCATGAACCCGGTTCGCCATCGTCTGTCAGGAGGAACGAATCTGGCAGAGGCGCTGCGTCAGATGCAAAATAATCAGGTCGAGGCTCTGCCTGTTGTGGAGAGTAGCGAAAATGAAAAACTGCTCGGCGTGCTGGCTCTGCGAGATGTACACCGAAAAGTTAATGCCGAACTGGTAAGCCGAAAGACCGCTCAACCGCTCTGACCCTTCTCTGGTTCAGAGCATTCGGCTCATTTTTGCGCAACCGATGAGATCTTCCTTAGGCTTCGAGATGCTTCTTGGCTTCGTCTTCGGTAGAATAGGGCTCTGCATAGTCGACGAGCAGGACGACCTGCTTATCGACGCGCACTTCAAGCACCCCTTCGCCGGCGGCGAAAAACTGTGTTTGGTCGGAATCGCGTACCTTCAGGACGCCGGGTTTCAGTGCGGTGATCATCGGTGCGTGGTTAGCAAGTATCGTCAGTGAACCCTCGACTGCGAATGCGGAAATCGATTCGGCATCGTCGTCCCAGGCATTGCCTTCGGGGGTGGTGATATGGAGGTTAAAAACGGGCATTGCTTAAAGCCTCTTCGCCTTTTCCAGTACGTCATTGATGCCGCCAACCATATAGAACGCCATTTCGGGCACATCGTCATGCTTCCCTTCAAGAACTTCCTTGAAAGAACGGATGGTGTCTTCCAGCTGAACGAATGTACCGTCCATACCGGTAAACTGTTTAGCTACATCGAAAGGCTGCGACAGGAATTTTTGCACTTTACGCGCGCGGTTGACGGTCAGGCGGTCCTCTTCAGAGAGTTCGTCCATGCCCAAAATGGCGATGATGTCCTGGAGGTTCTTATACTTCTGGAGGATCTCCTGCACCCCACGTGCGACATCGTAGTGATCCTGTCCGACAATATTGGGATTGAGGATCGTTGAGGTGGAGGTAAGCGGATCCACGGCGGGGTAAATTCCCAGTTCGGAAATCGGACGCGACAGTTCGGTCGTTGCATCCAAGTGGGCAAAGGTGGTGGCCGGTGCCGGGTCGGTATAATCATCCGCAGGCACGTAGACCGCCTGGATCGAGGTGATTGATCCACTCTTGGTTGATGTGATGCGCTCTTGCAATGCGCCCATGTCGGTTCCGAGCGTTGGCTGGTACCCCACCGCAGAAGGGATGCGGCCGAGCAGCGCGGAGATTTCCGAGCCGGCCTGGGTGAAGCGGAAGATGTTATCGACAAACAGGAGCACGTCCTGATTCATCTCGTCGCGGAAATGTTCGGCCATCGTCAGAGCGGAAAGGGCTACGCGGGCGCGGGCGCCTGGCGGTTCGTTCATCTGGCCATAGACCATCGCGGTCTTGTCCATTACTCCGGCTTCGCCCATTTCACGGTAAAGCGCCGTTCCTTCGCGCGTACGTTCCCCGACGCCGGCGAATACTGAATATCCGCCATGCCCTTTTGCGATATTGTTAATGAGCTCCTGAATCAAAACCGTTTTGCCCACACCGGCACCGCCGAACAAACCGATCTTCCCGCCTTTTTTATAGGGAGCGAGCAGATCAACCACCTTGATCCCGGTCACGAGAAGGTTATCCGAGGTGTCCTGCTGATCGAAAGCCGGCGCTTCGCGATGAATTACGGAAGTTGCCTCCGCTTCAATCGGACCCTGTTGGTCGATGGGTTCGCCGAGCAGGTTCATTACGCGGCCCAGCGTTGAAGTACCCACGGGGACGCGGATCATTTCGCCGGTGTCGTGAACGGGGGCGCCGCGCACCAGACCGTCGGTCGTGTCCATCGCGATGCAACGGACGACATTGTCGCCGAGGTGCAGCGAGACTTCGAGGGTGAGATTATCGGGCTCGTCACTAATGGTGGGATTGGACAGTTTCAGCGCGGACAGAATGTCGGGCAGGTTCCCATCTGAAAATTTTACGTCGATGATCGCGCCCAGAATCTGGGAAATCTTACCGGTTGCGGTTTCTATTGCCGTGCTCATGGGTGTTCTCCTGTTTCACTAATATCAAAAAAATAATTCAAAAGGTTACGACGCCTCGGCGCCGGCAATGATTTCGATCAGCTCGGTGGTAATCGCCGCCTGTCGGGCGCGGTTCCGCAACAGCGTATACTCATCGATCATCTTGTTCGCATTGGTCGTGGCATTATCCATCGCCGCCATCCGCGCACCATGTTCGCCCGCCGCGTTTTCCAGGAGGGCATAGAACACCTTGAATACCACCAACATGGGGATTAGGTATGTTAAGAGCTCTTCCAGCGGCGGTTCCGCAATAAAATCATCCGCATGGATTTCTTCGACCTGGTCGTGGTCGGCCAGGGTCGTCAGCGGGAGCGGAATCAGCTGGTCGATTTGTGGTATCTGGGAAAGCGGGCTGACAAAATGGTTGTAGACCATGTGTACTTCATCGAACTGCTCCGAAGCAAATGCCGCGACCATGTCATCGGCAATCGCCGTTGCATCGCGCGAATGCGGAGCGGCGGTAACTCCGGGATAGTTCTTAAAGACGTCCGCGCGTTGGGAAAAATACAGGTGTCCGCGCCGTCCACAAAATGCCAGGCTTACTTCTTTTCCTGCGGCTTCGAGTTCCGTGCGCGTCTTTTCCGCAAACTTGATCAGGTTGTTATTGAATCCTCCGCACAGGCCTTTATCCGAGGAGAAAACCAGCAACAGCACGTTGCGGATTTCCGGCTTCGGGGTCAGCAAGGGGTGCATATCCGGCTCGACCGATCCCGCAATACGATAAATCAGGTTATTCACCTGGTGCGCATAGTTTTTGGCTCGGTTCTCAGCTTCCTGAGCACGACGAAGCTTGCTCGCCGAGACCATCTTCATGGTCTTGGTGATCTTTACCGTGTTTTTAAGGCTGATTACCTTGCGGTTGTATTCTTTGATGCTCGCCATATCTGCTTACCGGATAAACCTATGCTTGGAAGGTACGTTTGAAATCCTCAAGAGCTTCTTTAATCTTTTCCTTCAGCTCATCACTCAGGACTTTTTCATCCCGGATCTGCTTAAGGATATCGGAGTATCTGGATTCCAATGCCAGGTTGAGTTTGCTCTCAAACGTACCCACATCGCTCACCGGAATATCGTCGAGATAACCATGAGTACCCGCGAAAATAATCACGATCTGTTTGGCCACGCCGAGCGGAACGTGCACGCCCTGTTTGATCACTTCCATCAAACGCTGTCCCCGTTCAAGGAGCTTACGTGTGGATTCGTCGAGATCGGAGGCAAACTGAGAAAACGCCGCGAGTTCACGGTATTGTGCCAGGTCGAGACGCAGCGTTCCTGCGGTCTGCTTCATCGCCTTGATCTGGGCGTCGCCACCCACACGCGATACGGAAAGACCGGGATTGATTGCCGGGCGTTGTCCCGAATTGAACAGGTCGGATTCGAGGAAGATCTGGCCATCGGTGATCGAAATCACGTTCGTTGGAATATAGGCCGCAACGTCGCCGTCCTGTGTTTCGATGATCGGTAACGCAGTCAGGCTTCCAGCCCCTTTTTCATCGCTCATCTTAGCGGAACGTTCCAGCAGGCGGGAGTGTAGATAGAACACGTCGCCGGGGAATGCTTCGCGACCGGGCGGACGGCGGAGCAGCAGTGACAACTGGCGGTAGGCCTGTGCCTGTTTCGTCAGGTCGTCGTATATGATTAGGGCATGCTTACCGTTATCGCGGTAATATTCTGCCATGGCGGTACCGGAAAAGGGGGCCAGAAACTGCATTGCGGCCGGATCTGAAGCGGTTGCGGCAATGATCGTGGTGTACTCCATTGCTCCGTGTTGTTTCAGCGTTTCTGCAACCTGTACGACCGTAGAACGTTTCTGTCCGATGGCCACGTAGAAGCAATGGACGTCTTCGCCCCGCTGATTGATGATCGTATCGATCGCCAATGAGGTCTTCCCGGTTTTGCGGTCGCCGATGATCAGCTCGCGTTGACCGCGACCCACGGGGGTTAGCGCATCGATTACCTTGATGCCGGTTTGCATGGGCTCGTGTACGTCTTTGCGGTCGACGATGCCCGGAGCCTTTACTTCGATCGGGCGATTTTCAACATCGTGCAGTGCAGGACCGCCGTCGATGGGTACGCCCATCGCATCAACGACGCGACCAACGAGGCCGTCGCCTGCCGGGACGGAGGCAATGGTTTCGGTCCGTTTGACCTGATCGCCTTCTTTAATGCCGGTATCCGATCCAAAAATGGCGACACCGACATTGTCTTCTTCGAGGTTCAGGGCCATGCCCTTAACGCCGTTTGCAAATTCAACCAACTCGCCGGCCATGGCATTGGAAAGTCCATGCACCCGTGCAATGCCGTCGCCCACGCTGAGTACGGTGCCCACTTCGTATGAGGCGGTGTGGCCCGTGAATTCCTTGAGTTGCTGCTTTAAAATGGATGACACTTCATCGGATTTGATATCTATCGCCATGATTTAACCTTCTGCTTAGGGTGTTCGTGCTATGCGCCGATCACACATTGTTCAAATTGTTCCAGTTTGGTGGCGATGCTGTAATCTCGGATGTGATCGCCTACCTGAATTTTAAACCCGCCGATCAACGACGCATCGATATCCACTTCCGCATCAATCGTTTTTTCGTACTGCGCTTTGAGTTTCTGCTTGATCGCGTTCCGCTGTACATCAGACAGTTTGTGCGCGGCGGTGATCCTCACCTTGAGGATGTCCAGATCCTCGCAGATGTACTGTTCATATACGTCGCAAATCGCTCGCAGCTGATTGAGCCGGCTCTTGGATGCCAGAAAGAGGAGAAACTGTAGCGTTAACGCATGCGCTTGTTCTTTGAACAGGGTTGAAAGGGTCTGTTCTGCATCTTCCGGAGCAATGGTCGGATTATCTATAAAACCTGAAAAATCAGGCGTATTCCCAATCAGTGCTCGGATCGCAGCGAGGTCTTCCCGTACGGCTGCAGTGGCGCCTTGCTCAACCGTAAGGTCGTAGAGGGCCAGGGCGTATCGTTTGGCTACGGTAGAATTCTCCATTGAAATCCTTAAAGCTCCTGAATAAGTTGGTCGGTCAATGCTCGGTTCTTCTCGTCGTCCAGATTGGCCACGATCAGTTTGCCCGCCAGCTCCCGTGCCCATGCCGCACTTTCAATGCGCAGTGACTCTTCGGCCTTGGCGCGGCTGGCTTCAATTTCCCGGCTCGCATTTTCTGCAATAATCTGGGCTTCTTCCCGCGCCTTATCCTCAATGACGCGGGCCTGTTCGTGTGCCCCCTTGCGGGCAGCCTCGAGTACAGCCTTCGATTTCTTGTCGGCCTCTGCGATGGTTTGCACCCGGGCGTCTTCGATGGAATCGAGTTCTTCGCGCACCTTGATGGCGTTATCGATGGAATCCTGAATATCCTTCTCTCGCTTATCCAGCGTCGAGAGGATTGGTTTCCAGGCCACCTTATAGAGAACGGCCAGCACGATCGCAAAAACGATCCAGGTCCAGACGACCATCTGACCCGAAATCTCCATCGGGTTTACTTCCGCATGCTGGTCGTGCTCGTGCACGGCATGCGTCTCGACGACCTCTGCTAAATTATGCGGGTGTTCGGTGGTATGTTCCGAATCAGCCATGGTTACTCCCGGGTAATGCCAAACGTGGTCGGATTAGTTGGCCAGGAAGCAGATTACCGCACCAAAAAGGGCAACGCCTTCAATCAGTGCTGCTGCAATCAGCATACCGGTTTGAATTTTCGCTGCTGCTTCCGGCTGACGGGCCATCGCAGTCATCGCTGTTGAGCCGATCCAACCAATACCAATTGCCGCACCAAGTGTTACAAGTCCTGCACCTATAGCTGCCAAGTTCATCTTATTCTCCTGAGTCTTATTTTAGTTCAATTATTCCAGTTCAAACACTAATTTAATCAATGCGCCGGGTGATACATATGACCGATAAACATGGCCGAAAGCAGCGTAAATACATACGCCTGCAGGAACGCAATGAAAATTTCCATCATACTGATCGCCACGGCCATCGCCACGGCGGGAATCGCCGCCATGCCGAACGTAACCAGCAACCCGATCAACGAAAATACCACGATGTGCCCGGCTAGCATATTCGCAAATAAACGAATCGTCAGCGCGGAACATTTAATCACCAACCCGATCATTTCAAGCGGAACAATGAGGATCAGAATCGGCCAAGGCACCCCGGACGGTGCAAAGCTTTTGAAAAATGCGATCGGTCCGTTTACATAGAGCGCACCAGCCACCATGAAAAAGAAGGTAACCGTTGCCAGACCGAAGGTTACGTTAATGTTTCCGGTAGCAGTCGAAAACAGCGGTACCAGCCCCATGAGGTTGCAGGTAACGATAAAAAAGAAAAAGGTCAGGAACAACGGTGCCATTTTACGGCCGTCTTTTTCGCCGAGATTACTAATGCAGATATCGTCGCGCACAAACTTGACCAGCGCTTCGAGCGCATTGGTCATTCCTCGGGGGGCGCGGCCTTCGCGGTAGCGACAGAATACGCCGAACAATAAGGTAAGCAACAGTCCGGCAATAACCAACATGAGTGCGTTATTGCTCATCCAGGAAGGAAGATGAAGGTTCCACAATGGCGTATGCCACGCATCGGAATCCGTTACGTGATGCATGATCCACTGGGTTACCAGTTCACCTTTCTGCTCCGCAATCGATGCGGTTTCGCCTGTTGTTGTCGCGACGTCGGTCATTCTCTATTTCAGTGCTCTTTTTGATATACCCGTAACGACTGGGTATGGAGGCTGTATACCTCCTGCGCGAGAAAGACCAGATACCCAAACAGGGTGATCGAAGCAAACTCCCGATTATTCAAAATATTTGTTTTTAAAATGATTAAAAGTATCATCACGAAGACCCCGATTCGTAAACCGTTGATCAACATGGACCAGACAAAAAACCCCGTATAATTCTGCTTCAATGCCTTATTCGCTATAAAAGTACCGATATATGCATTAAAAAAAACAAGTAGCCAACTACAAAACAACTCTTTTAGTACTATATTGTGAAGATAGGTATGCAAAATGATCGTTGAGCCCACCATAAACACGATCGCGGCAACCATCATGCTGTAATTCCAGACCCGTAGATTGGGGCTACTTTGTTGATTCATGCGATCCCTCGTTCTCGTTCGAGGTCTGTTTTTGGTCTTGTTCCACAGAGCTTCGGTTGGTTTCGACCACCAGCTTCCACAATTCCCAGCCGCCGTAGACAAATCCCATAAAAATACCAACGAGGGTAAATACCGGTTCCTTCTCAAATTTTACATCGATCCAGTGCCCGCCGAGGCTGAAAATCGCCATTCCAGCCGCAAAAGAACTTCCGAAGCCGATGGCGCCGCCCGAACGGCGCTTTTCCGTTAGCTGCTCCTTGTCTCCTTGATCGCCTTTGATCATGTTATCTCCCGCACCGCATTGAATCCAAAACACAGTTTTTATCAGATGGACCCACATTTTCGATACATCTTTAACCGAAACAGCTGTTCGGAGGAATGAATGGAAGCAGGATCCTGGCGGACACATTAACCAACGACGGCATAATGCGCGGTCGAGCGGGCGCAAGTTTCGTTGGCCGAATGCAGGAGCGCTTTCACGCAGGTTCTGCTGCGTCCACATTCTTCCATCGACTGTATCACCGGGACCATTTCAGCCTCGGAAATGATCGCCTCGGCGAAGAGAGCGGAACGCGCCGCGGCAGTGAATTCGGTTTCGCTTTTTACCACCATAACGTCCGCTTTGATTCCGACTTCCTGTAGACGAAGGGTGATCGCGCTCCAGCCGGCCAGCAGAAGCATGGAGGAAATGCTTCCGGCAAAGGCGGTGCCTTTGTCGTTCAGGTTGAGTTTAAGCGGTGCGGCTAGCACAATACGGCCATTGGAATAATCGGCGACGGTAATTCCAAGCGCTTGCGCCGGGGCCATATCGGCAAACAGCCTTGCGCTCATGGCGTCGGGCCGGTGGCAGTTACATCAAGATCGTGCAGCAGTCCGTCTTCCAAATGGTAGATCCATCCATGGACATGCAGCTGCTGTCCCCGTCGCCAGGCCTTTCGTGCCATCGTGGTGTTGCAGACGTTCGTTACCTGTTCGATTACATTGAGTTCGCAGAGGCGATCCTGCTTCTCTTTTTCGTCGGCAATGGGGTCGAGTTCGCGGGCATTGAGGCGGTAAACATCCTCGATATGCCGTAGCCAATTATCAATCAGGCCGTGCTCCTGATTATCGAGGGCGGCGGCAATACCTCCGCAGCCGTAATGACCGCAGACGATAATATGTTTCACCTTCAGGATATCGATAGCGTACTGGATTACAGAGAGGCAGTTTAGATCGGTATGTACCACCACATTAGCAATATTGCGGTGAACGAAAACATCGCCGGGCGGCAGGTTAATGATCTCATTGGCGGGCACGCGGCTATCGGCGCAGCCGATCCAGAGATATTCCGGCGACTGCCGTTTGGAAAGTTTTTCAAAAAATCCGGGTTGTTCCCGTTCGATCCGTTCTGCCCATTCCCGGTTGCTGTCGAATAGTGATTTCAGTGAGTCCATAGCATCCCTCGTTAAATTCGAGCCATGTTTCCAGACCAGACAAAAAACGCGAGCCGAAAGTTCCACACGTTGGGAATGTGTATAGCGGATCGATATGTATGAAGGTTAAAACACGCTTCTACCTATGCAATAATCCGGTTAGCATGTCCAAATGAGAAAATTTGTGAATAGATTGATGGTGTTTACGCTAACTGTATTAGCGGCAAATGCTGGTGCGCAGGCGCTGGAACCCCGGTTTTATTCGAATGCTCCGGTGGGGATGAATTTTGCGTTGGGGGGGTATGCCCTTTCGTCGGGAGGTCTTTCAGCGGATTCTTCGGTAAATCTGACCGATGCAAATGTTGATCTGCATCTGGCGTTTGCTGCCTACGCGCGCTCCGGTTCGCTGTTCGGTAAATCCGCCAAATTTGATGTGGTGGTTCCTTACGGCTATTTATACGGATCCGGTTTTCTGGATGGTACGTTTGCGGAGCGGGAAGTCGATGGATTTGCGGATCCGCAGTTCCGGTTATCCGTCAATTTGGTAGGAGCCCCGGCGCTAACGCTGGCGGAGTTTAAGGACTACAAACAAAACTTCGTGATGGGAACCAGCCTGAAAGTTACAGCGCCGATGGGACAGTATGATAGCAACAGGGCGCTCAACATTGGTACGCACCGGTGGTCAGTCGCTCCGGAGATTGGGATGTCAAAAACGTTCGGGTCGTTGGTTCTGGAACTGGCAGGTGCCGCCACCGTCTATACGGATAACAACAATTTTCTGGGACAGAAAAAGGAGCAGGATCCGCTTTATTCGGTACAGGGGCATGTTGTTTATACATTTAAGCGGGGTATATGGCTGGCATTAGACGCAACCCGATATGCGGGCGGGCGCACAACGGTCGGGGGCGTGGAAAAAAACGATTTTCAGCAAAATACCCGGTTGGGCGCAACGCTGGCCGTTCCTGTCAGTAAACAGAATTCGATTAAGCTTTATGCCAGCAGCGGCGTATCTGCCCGTACCGGAACCAATTTCGATACGTATGGTGCCGCATGGCAGTATCGCTGGGGCGGCGGACTCTAATCAGCACTTTCAGCTCCTGATCAATTCTGCTTATACTCAGTTCAGTTTATTGGAGAAAAACTATGGGACGTTACCTATCGCTCATTCTACTATTAGTTTGTAGCTCCGTATTTTCGGAAGAGCCAGAATACCCGTTGCTGCCAGCGGATACATCCAGTCCGCGGGCAACATTGAACAGTTTCATGGAAAACTGCGACGCGGCTTATGCTTTGCTTAAAAAGTCGGGACGCTCATCGGAAAACGCGGAACATATCGGAAAATCACAGGACGTGGTTCGACGTATAATACGATGCATGGACCTGAGCGAGATTGCCGAGTTCCGGCGGGACAATGTTGCAAAAGAGGCTGCGGTTACGCTGAAAGAGGTGCTCGACCGGATAAAACTGCCGAAAGAAAAAGTGATTCCGGATCTTAAAATGATGACTACGGAGGATGGAACGCTCATTGAAAAGTGGACCATTCCAAATACGGAAATCACATTTAAGCTCGTAAAGGAAGGCCCCCTCGAAGGCAGCTATTTATTCAGCACGTATACCGTTGAACAGTCCGGTGATTTTTATGCCCGCGTAAAACACCTGCCCTACAAGAAAGGTGCCGCGGAAAACTTTGCAGACCTCTATCTCACTTCACCCGGCAGCAAATGGCTGGCTGCATTGGTGAAGCAAATGCCGTCAACCTTGCATGCGCGAAAGAACGGACAAGCCGTATGGCAGTGGATCGGCCTGATGATCGTTTTGCTCGCTACCATTGTGATTATGATGATCATTTACTATATCGGACGAAGGGTTTCGCGGGGTGGAGCACAGGGGGGATTGCTTAAATATGTGCTGGGGCTGGCGTTCCCGATTATGGCGGTATTTATTCCTGTTAAAGCCCAATTTATCATATCCAATGAGCTCGTCCTGTCGGGGTCGATGCTCTACATCGTAAAATTTAACTTAGGACTGGTAACACTTTTTGCGGGAATGGTTGTGGTGTTGGGAATTGGACGAAGAACAGGCGAGGTGATCGCCTCGGCGCCGCACATTGCATCCCATAGTATTGATGCCCAGCTGGTTCGGGTAATGACTCGCATGATCGGTTTTTTGGCGGCTATGGTTCTTCTGCTGCAGGGTGGCCAGCATTTGGGTGTTCCGCTTTCATCACTACTGGCCGGCGCCGGGGTCATCGGTATGGCGCTTGCGCTCTCCGCGCAGGACGTACTGAAAAATGTGTTCGGCAGCATCATGCTGATTCTGGACAAGCCCTTCACCGTTGGTGAGCGCATCAAGGTAAAGCAGTATGATGGCGTGGTCGAAGAAGTCGGCTTGCGTTCTACTAAAATTCGCCTGCTTAACGGACATCAGGCATCCATTCCAAATGAAGAGATGGCGAAAATCGACATTGAAAACATTGGCCGTCGCCCTTTCATCCGCCGCGTTTCCGAAATTCCGTTATCCATTGAAATCGGTTCTGCAAAAGCGCAGAAAGCCGTCGAAATTGTGAAGAACATATTGAAAGACCACGAAGGGCTGAACCCTGATTTTCCGGCGAGGGTATGGCTGAGCGATTTCGAACGCGACCACCTCGAACTCAAAATGATCTACTGGTACCATCCTCCGGAATATTGGCGGTTCACCGAGCATGCCGATCATGTCAACCGCAGCATTCTCGATGCGTTCGAAGCAGTGGGAATTCAGATTTCCCTACCCGCCTTCACGACTCGCGTGGAAGATCAATCCGGGTTGCCCGTCGTTCCGCCACAGGATTGAACCGAACGCTCAGTCCTCGTCTTCAAAGAGCCACTTTAGCGCGTCCTCGCGACGGGCGAAAACCTGTTCGCGCTGTCCCTGAATTTCTGAGAGCACCTGATACATTTCATAGCCACTGGTGCCGGGCGAAGCGATTGCAGCCCGCTTGAGCTTTGAGGTCAGCGGAGAGGCTTCTGTCATTTTTGGGAACTTCATAATATCCATGGAAGAAACCTGCAGTTCGGCGGTTCGGGAATCGCTCAGTAGGCGCTCGCATCCGGTCTTCTCCAGAATTGGCAGCAACGCCGCAATATATTCCTTGATCAGCGTCATGGTAACCTCGCCGATAAAAGTGGAAACAATACAGTCCATATCTGCGTCATATTGAATTTCAAAGGGCAGTAGGTGTCGGTCTCCGATTAATATCTGGAGCATAATTTAGAATTATTTGAATGGAAAGCCCTGACTTTTACGGAATTAGTAATAAATACTACTCGCTGATGACCCGATAATACGCTGACCTCATCGAAGCTGGACCGGTCCAGTTTGTGAGCGAGGCATCGGAAACAAAAAGGCCGACATTCGACCAAGCTGGCGGGATAAGCGTTTCGGTCTGCTCAATGGTTATCTGTTTTCCCGTTGAGAGATTACTGATTGCAAGATTGACCGATGAGTCGGCCACGGAAATAGAATCGATCGTTGGAACACGGATTTGGTTGATGATCGCCTGTACGACGGCAGGAAACCAGTTGGTCGCCATTTTATCGTAACCGAGTTGCGAGGGGTGGTAAGTATCGGCCATATCTACCGAGGGATTAGTATAATCCAATCCCGCTCCGTTTCCCATATCAACCACGATAAGATCCTCGCCACTGGCAATGCGCAGTTGGGCCATGGAGTTGAGATTGCTGTTGTATGTACTGATTTCAACATTGTAGCGATTCGTGGAATTTATGATGAGCGCCAGTACGACCGTTGCATTGCTGTTTACCGAAAAAATTTCATCAAGAATATCCGAAACCTCAGTGGCGTTGGCGGACTCCGATAGAATGTCATTCGTTCCAATATGCAGCAGGATAATATCGGCCGGTGTTGCGGTCATCCACCCGGCGACATGGCTCAGGATCGTATTCGTTGCGGTGGCATCATCGGCATACCAGCCATTATGCCCTTCATGTTGATTATCTGCGAATTCGCCGTAGGTTTGGCTCCCTACAAAATCAACCGCATGTCCATTATTTTGAAGCAGTTCCTTCAGCGTCTTTCGATATGAATTAGTGCCGGGATAACCAACGGTAATCGAGTCGCCAAGCGGCATAACTCGAATTGGCGAGCCGATTGCAAACGCCACCGGCAGCAACGCAGCTATCGATAGAATAACTGCGGCCCTTTTCATGCGTGCTCTCCCGCTACCCAGCCCGTGGTCCAGCAGAGCTGCAGGGAATATCCGCCGGAAGGTCGGCTGATATGTAGCAAATCGCCTGCCACGAAAAGGTTGGGATGAATGCGCGAGGCCATCGTCCGCGTATTAACTTCGGTCAGTGGGATGCCTCCATCGCAGACGACCGCCCAGTCATAACCCATGGTGCCGGTTACGGTGAGGGCGAGCTCCTTCAGTGCTTTGGAAATCGATTTGCGCTCTTCCAGCGTCACGATATTGACTTTTTTATCCAGCAGCTCGGCAGACAGGTTGGCAATCAGCGCGCGCGCCATGCCCATCGGGGCGAGCTGTTTCGTAACGTTGCGCACGATCTTATTTTTATTCACCTCGAAAACTTCCAGAATACGCCGATCCACGGCGTTGATTTCCAGTCCCGGGAAAAGATCGATCGTCGTGGCCAGTGCGCCTTGTTTAAGCAGGTGTTTCACTTGATGGGCACAGTTTAAAATGAGTGGACCGGAAACCCCGAAATGGGTAAACAGGATTTTACCGGTTTTGGAAATCACCTCGCCGTTTTTAGCGGTGAATGTGATTTTCATGGGATCCAGCGTTGTGCCGGACAGCTCTTTCACCCAGGGATCCTTGACGCGCAGCGGAACAATATCGGGAGTGGCTTCGTGAATCGTATGGCCGACTTCGCGTAGCCATCCGAACGCATCGCCGGTTGACCCGGTTTCGCGATAGGCCGCCCCGCCGGTGGCCAGCACCACGCTCTCCGCCATAAATGGACCTTGGTTCGTTTCAATGCCGGTAATATTGCCGTCTTTCACCGTCAGCCGCTGAACGTTAACGCTATACCGGACCTCGACGTCATACGCTTGCAGATATTCGGTGAGCACACGGGTCACATCCGTTGCCTGCTGTGTTTCCGGGAAGGCCCGTTTCCGGTCTTCAACCATCAGCGGAAGTCCGTGTTCGGCAAAGAAATCGAACGTTTCCTGAACCGCAAAGCGGGAGAACGGAGAGAATAGAAACTTGGCGGCATCGCTGAAAAAGGAGAGAAATATCCGGGTGTCGAATTCGGCATTGGTAATGTTACAGCGCCCGCCTCCGGTAATATTCAGCTTTTCGCCAAGCGTCCGGTTCTTTTCAACCAGCAGCACGCGGCGGCCGCATTCAGCTGCCCGTCCGGCGGCCATCATGCCGGCGGCACCACCGCCAACCACGATTACGTCATATTTTTCCATGGCTCGAACTTAAAGCGCCTTAGCGTTGAATTCGATAGGAAAGTCGTTACCATTCTCCCTTTTCTAGGGGGTTACTATGAAATGGATGGCTGTTCTGTTGTGTCTGTCGGGAATTCAGCCGGCAATGGCTGATTCGGCTTTTGTCGATTTTGATCTTGGATGGATCTATCCGCAAAAACTCGGTGCGATGACCTTTGATCGTGTTGAGAAATACGATACCGAAGCGCTGGGTTATAGTATTTTCTATAAAAAGGACGGATTTTATTCCGCGGAAGTATCTGTCTTTAACCTCGGTCGCGAAGCCATCGCCGATGGGTATAAAGCCGCCGATGTTTCCATGCTGTTTGATAGCGTGGAAACCGCGCATAAAAAAGAAGAGAAAGAAGGGCAGATCTCCAGTGTCCGGAAACGTGGAGCCCCTGAAATTCCGAATAAAGGCGATATCCGGTTTGCCAACACGATTTTCCAGTATTTGGAACCCCGCGTTGCAGAAGGCAATACCAAATCTATTCCGCGAATCAATTCGGTCTACGTCACCGCCGCCCACAATAATTTTTTCAAGGTGCAGTTCCGGTTCGATATGGCTAACGGAAAAGCCGCCACGGCGATGTCGAAGCAGCTAATAACGCAGCTGATCCAAACCATCAAGTCGGTAAATACGGAAGAAGAGGTGCTGATTGCCGCCTGTGATGCCCTGATCAACAATCCCTCCGATTATGCCGGTCGCATCGCTTCCCGGAAAATATGGGCAAAGGCCCAGGCGATGGGAGAGCTCAACATTTATACGCATCTCTTTGTATGGCCGGAAGGGTACAACAAACCCAAAAACGCCGATCTGTTAACCATGGGTTATTTTGCAGGCATGCTCAAAGTGGTCATTCCTCAGGGACTGGAGTCTGGAGGCGAACCGGAAGGGTTTGCGGCCATGCTTCAGGCCTATTCAAATATGCGCACCCGCGAGGATATCGAGGTCATTCCGCAACTCGATGAGTGGGCTAAACACCCGGACAAAAAGGCCTTGTTCGAAGAGCTGCTGTTTGCCCCGGCAGAGGAATAGATCGTGGAGGGATGACCTCTGTGTCGTCCTATCCCTGCGCCGGCAGGAAGACACAGAGGTCGTCCCTCCCTCCGCTCTTTCTTCAGACGGTAGACTGTAAATTAAAATGCCCAGTTTGGAAATCGAGTGCCCCATGCCAGAATGAACCTTTCTTCAATTCACTACAAACGAGGATAGGAGCATCGGCATGGAGCAAGAGAAAGGTAGCACCCA
>JAZGFK010000102.1:0-2436 GCA_036479375.1 Pontiella sp.
TTGGGTGCTACCTTTCTCTTGCTCCATGCCGATGCTCCTATCCTCGTTTGTAGTGAATTGAAGAAAGGTTCATTCTGGCATGGGGCACTCGATTTCCAAACTGGGCATTTTAATTTACAGTCTACCAGTTTCTTCATCGGAAGTCCTCAGGGTAACCGTGATGCTGAATGATTGGTACTCGCCCTCTTTCTTACCAATATCCGACTTGCTGATCGCCTCGATCATCTGAGAGGCCAGGAAGATTTCGGGCAGACGATCGGGTTCTTTGGAAAGGCCGCGGATATTCAACGAATCCCCGCTCTTGAAATAGGCCAGCTGGAGATAGCTGTCGGCCGGCAGGGTTTCGCTGAGTTCGCGCCAGATTTCCATGCCGCTTACATGCTGACTGCAGATTTCATCCAACCGATAGAGCTGCTTCCGCATTTCTCGATTTTTGTCTTTCATGCGTTGAATGGGGGCCGCGCGGCGGCGCACCTTCGAAATTTCTTCCGCCACTGCCTTTCTTTGCAGCGCCGGAGCGCCGGTCTTGAAACCCATCGAGACCAGTAGCTCAATAGCAAGCAGAGCGCAGAGCGATGCCACCAGAATCGTACGCTTACTGAGCGGTACCTTCCGCCCTGAAGTTTCGATGAGGTTCAACTCAGCCGGCAACTCCGCAGTGACGGCCAGTAGTACATCCGTTAGGGGATATTCTACTGCGGAAAAATCAACGGGCACTTCCAACGGCTGAACCTGTAGGTTAAAAGCCGCATCCAGATCGAAACCCAACGGTTCTGTGCCGCATGCAAAAATTCGGCTAAGCCCTTCCATACCCAACCAGTCTTTATGCTTGGCCGTCATCTGACGCGCGGTCGTAACGATCCGACCGGGACTGAAGTCAGACATATTGCGATTGAGTAACTGGGAATCCTGCAACTGCCCTTCTCCATAGAGACAGAGCTCTACATTTAAGGCATCGGAAATTACCAGCAGGGTTGGCTTGTCGGCCAGCAGCGGAAATAATGCCGAGCTGAATGGCACGGCTTCGTCCACCGGAACCCCAGCATCTTTAAAACGGTTGATCAGATCCCGCACTTCGGCATCACGTCCGGCGAGCAGGTTAATCACAACCTGCTTCTCGTCCGGGGAAGGCAAAAATGCCCAGGCAAGTGCCCGCTCGTTTTCCGGCAACGGCACATGGCGAGATGCCTCGAACTGGATCATATTGGTTACGTCAGGTGGCGCCATGGCCGGATAACGCAGCGTTCGCTGCATGACCAGTTCGCGCGGAATACACAGCAATACCCGACCCGGCGGCTTTTCAGCCGATTGCATCAGCGCCGCCACTTCGCCGAACACCTTTTCATCGCGAGGCAGACGTTCCATGAATTTTATCTGTGTGCCCAGGACAGTTCGATCAACGAACGCCACCTCAACGGTCTCGTCCCGAAATAGGATGCACATATTTGCTTTATTAGTCATAGGCTTCGCCTTTTTATATAATCGCGGATGAACACGGATACACTCAGATTACTTTAGTTTAGAATCACACGTTTCCATTCGAGACGGGTTTTCTTGAAATTGATTATTAACCCAACGTTCAATCTCGTTATTTTGTAACTATTCACCGCGGAATTTTTTTTGGAAAAGTCATGGTTTGTTTTGTTTTTTTCTTGCCGTGGTTTTTGGCATTTCTCCGAAATCACGACTCCGTTTTGGTAATCTTTTCACAGCACTCCCCATTCCGCTAGTGTGGCTCTTTGCGCTCGTTTCCAACAGAAAACAGGGCGAGGTTCGGTTCGGGATTTTTCCGCGCTTCAGAGGGGTATTGTGGAGGTGAAATTTCGTTTTTAAACCCTGTGTTATAGTTTTTGTGTTGAAGGGTAAAACACGGGTTTTGAGTTATGACGATTGAAAATATAGATGTATCAGCCACCTTGGAAAGGGTGAGTAAACAACTGGAGAACGATAAAGAGATCTCGGAGACCACGCGGTCTCTGATTGAGGTTCTTGTTCTGATTGTTACGCTGTTGGTCAATCGCATCGGGTTGAATAGTCGCAACAGCAGCAAGCCGCCTTCCGCTGATCAAAACCGAAAAAAGCCTCCATGCAAAGGGAATGAAAAGAAGCAGGGTGGACAAAAAGGGCATAAAGGAACCATGCTGGCGAAGGTTGATGATCCAGATATCATTGAAGATGCTGAGCATTGATCAACGAACCTTACCCCGGGGCGATTACAAAAATACGGGGTATGAAACGCGTCAGGTTTTTGACATACAAATTTCCAGAACGGTTACGGAATATCGCGCTGAAATTTTAGAGGATCAAGATGGCAATCGCTTTGTCGCAGAATTTCCGGCGGGCATCACTCAGTCCGCTCAATATGGGGCGAGCGTGAAGACGCATGCCGTTTACATGTCGCAATTTCAGCTACTGCCTTACGGGCGGATCACGGAC
>JAZGFK010000103.1:0-9462 GCA_036479375.1 Pontiella sp.
TGGAAAGGCAATCACCTCACGAATATTCGGCTCGTTGGCCAGCAGCATGATAATGCGGTCAACACCAGGAGCAATACCCGCATGAGGCGGCGCGCCGTACTGGAATGCGCGATGCAGTGCGGGAAACTTCGCTTCAACAACCGACTGATCGTAGCCCGCAATGTTGAATGCCTTGATCATCAGCTCTGGGCTATGATTACGAACCGCGCCTGAAGAGAGCTCAGTGCCGTTACAGACAATGTCATACTGGAAAGCCAGAATATCGAGAGGATCCTTTTCGTCGATGTCCTTCATACCGCCCTGCGGCATCGAGAACGGGTTATGCGAAAACTCCACTTTGCCTTCATCGTCGAGTTCGTACATCGGAAAATCGACGATCCAGCAGAACTTGAAGACATCGGGATCGATAAGCTCGAGGCGCTGCCCAAGTTCGTCACGAACTGCGGCTGCAATATCGGTAGCTTCCTTCTGCTTATCGGCAATGAAAAACATCACGTCACCATCGCCCACTCCACCAAGCTCCTTGAGCTGGTTTAGGATTTCTTCGGAAAGGAACTTCGCAATCGGACTCTGGACTTCACCATCGATCCAACGCAGGTAGCCAAGACCCTTCGCCCCTACACCTTGGGCAAACTTAATCATATCGTCGAAAAACTTCCGCGATTTTTCAGCACAGCCTTTAGCAGCAATCGTTTTAACCACTCCACCGGAAGCAACAACACCGGCGAAAGCCTTAAAGTCGCAGCCCCGGAACAGTTCGGATGCATTCTGGATTACGAGCGGGTTACGCAGGTCGGGCTTGTCGGAACCATACTTTTCCATCGCTTCCTTATAAGGGAGGCGCTTGAAGGGAATATCGTCGATCTTCTTATCGGAAAACTCGGTAAAGATCTTGTGCAGCACCTTTTCATTCACCTCAAAAACATCGTCCTGCGTGGCGAAAGCCATTTCCATATCGAGCTGATAGAATTCGCCGGGCGAACGGTCAGCACGGGCATCTTCGTCGCGGAAGCAGGGGGCAATTTGGAAATAACGATCAAAGCCCGAAGTCATCAACAGCTGTTTGAACTGCTGCGGCGCCTGCGGAAGCGCATAGAACTTTCCTGGGTGAATGCGGCTCGGAACCAGATAGTCACGCGCACCTTCAGGCGAGCTGCTGGTAAGGATCGGTGTCTGGATTTCCATGAAGCCTTCGCCGGTCATCAGTTCGCGCATGCGGGAAATTACCTTGGAGCGCAGCATAATATTTTTGTGCAGACATTCACGGCGCAGGTCGAGAAAACGGTATTCCAAACGCAACGCTTCGTTGCAATCTTCGTCTTTAGCCACTTGGAATGGAAGCACCTTGGCTTCGCCGAGGGTTTCCATCTCTTGAGCAACCACTTCAATATCGCCGGTGGACAATCTCGGATTAATCGCATCAGGAATACGGTCAACAACCTTGCCCAGGAAACAAATAGTGGATTCAACGCGCCAGTGTTCGACACCTTTATAGAAGGGTTGCAGTGGATCGATGACGACCTGTGTCAGACCATAGTGATCACGCAAGTCGATGAAAATGATTCCGCCGTGGTCGCGTACGCTATGAATCCATCCGGAAATTTTAACCAGTTCATGGACGTTTTCTTTTCTAAGTTCGCCGCAAGTGTGTGTTCTGTAACGATGCATGTGCTTCTCCAAATTAATTCTGACGATTGAGGCATGAGGCGTAATTTTCCAATACTCGAAAGTTACGACTCACGTTTCACGAATGACGTCCTCTAAATTTATAGTTTTCTGCGAGCCTTCATTCATATCTTTTACAACAGCAGTTCCGTTGGCGAGTTCGTCTTCGCCGCGGATAATAACTTTTTCGGCGCCAACGCGATTGGCTTTACGCATTTGCGCTTTCATGCTCTTGGCTTCCAACTCCATGCCGCAACGAATACCCTTTGCACGGATTTCGCGACACAGCTTCATGTTTTCTGCCAGCGCGGCATCACCTAACGATATCAGCCAGATTCCAGCATCCGGAACGAATTGATCCGCCGTAATGCCACAGGCTTCCAGCGCCATGATGGCCCGTTCAAAGCCGACCGCAAAACCGACTCCAGGAATCGCCTTTTTACCAAGCGAAATTTCATAACGCCCGCCGCCGGCCAGCGCATCCTGTGCACCGAGTGCTGAGTGACTAATCTCCCAAACAGTATGTACATAGTAATCCAACCCGCGGATCAGCTTTGGATTGACCACCACTTCGATGTCCATCGCTTTGAGCGCATCGACAACCTGCTGAAGATAGGCACGCGAAGCGGCACTCATAAATTCAATCGCGGACGGAATCTGATCAACGACCTTTCCGCAACGTTCGTTTTTACAATCAATCACCCGCAGGACATTTTCATCAATTCGTCGCTGGCAATCCTCGCACAGCTCAGAGAGATGCGGTTGAAGCGCAGCACGAAGTCCGTCGATTACCGGCTTACGGTCCGAAGGTTCCCCGCGAGTACTGATCTGAATCTTGGATCCAGTCAACCCCCAGCAGTCGAGCAAGCCCTTCTGAAGAGCAATGCATTCCGCATCGGCCAGTGGATTCGGTTCGCCGGTCGCTTCAACACCCACCTGATGGAACTGGCGCTTGCGCCCGGCCTGCGGCCGTTCATAGCGAAACATCGGGGAAATATAAAAAACACGGGCACTCAGCCCTTCTTCACCGCGACCCGCCAAATGGCGAATCGTTCCTGCGGTACCTTCCGGTCGCATAGCCAGCTCGTGCTTGCTCGGCTTAAAAGAATACATCTCCTTTTTCACCACATCTGTGGTATCTCCGAGCGATCGCTGAAAGACCGAAAGCTTTTCAAGTACAGGCGTACGCAATTCCTCATAACCGTAGTTATTGAAGAGGGAACGCGCTTTTTCCTCCATCATGCGCCAGATATAAATATCCGGTACATTAATATCAGACATGCCTTGTAAGGGCTGGAATTCGTTAGAAGCCATTTTTTAGGATATTAGCCTGTGATGCGTTCGCGCATGATCTTGCCGGGCTTGAACTTTACAACCTTGCGGGCCGGAATAGTTACAACGTTTTCGGGCTTGTTAGGGTTGCGGCCAATGCGCTGCTTACGTTCGCGAACTTCAAAAACACCGAAGTTGCGGAATTCAACCGTGTCGTTCTGCTCGAGCGCTTCAACAATGTAGTCAAGGCTCTTCTGAATCACAGCATAGACATCCTGCTGAATAAGGCCTGTTTCGTCAGCAATCCGCATTACCAAATCTCGTTTCGTCATTTTCGTATCTCCTTGATTTTTAGACGTTTCAACAAAAAGGGAACCCCTGTTTTCTGAAAAGTGAAGCACGGATAATATTCAGACGATATGAACGGTCAAGCTAATCCGATCATAATTAATGGATTAGATTAATTATCTAGTGGGCCAGAACATGGATGGCTAGAAAAACCCAGAAAGCAAGGAAGCTGAAAATGGCGAGGCTTTTGTTAAAAAGGTAGAAATGATCTTTGGGATCGAGCTTTATCACCGTCTCACCGGCATCAATCATCGAGTGTGTTCCAATCTTAATCTCTTTGATCATTCCCTTTCTGGGCGACAGCAATTCCGAGGCATCTATCGAGGTTCGCAGCTTCGTAACGATGGCCAGCGATTCAACCATTGCAGTCTTGGCTACTTCCTGACGTTTCTGAATTTCAGCAAGCCCCTCGTCTGATGCACCATTTTTTGTGGCATTTTTCAAAGCCAGATCCATCATAGCGAATTTTTTCTTCGCCTCGGTATACTTATGTTTGGCATCGTCGTATTCTACGCTCATACGATCGGTGCGCAATTTTGCAAGCATCTGCTTTTCGGAAACCGTATCCCCAACGCCAACAAAAACCTTTTCAATCGAACCGGAAGACTCAAACGACACCTCAATTTCAGGCGGATGTTTTTTAACTAATTTAGGAGAAGGAAACCAAGCATCCTTGATCGACCACAGACACAGAAAAAAGAAAATTGCGGCAAGCACAAGAAAGTCGTTTGTGCCTTTAATATTGTATTTTCTCTTAACCGGCATTCAAATCTCCCTTACTAGTTCAAAACGTATAAACTGGCAAACACCATTGTGCTTGTCGACCTTCAATTTATTAGAACCTTACCGAATTCTCCATCTTCTTTTCTTGAGCCGGTTGCCACACGGCAAGCGGTTTAATCCAACCCAATCCTTACAAACCATGAAAACAATCGAATTGCCCCAAAATTCGGTTTTCATCCGACCCTTGGACTGTGCTAGCTTTACCGATCTTTTTTTGGAGGAAATAACCCGTGTATCTTAAAACCCTTGAAATTATTGGATTCAAGAGCTTCGGCAACAAGACCAAGCTTGATTTTGAGCCCGGAATGACTGCGATTGTCGGCCCAAACGGGTGCGGAAAGAGTAATGTCTCGGACGCAGTGCGCTGGGTATTGGGCGAGCAACGCGCCCGCGCACTCCGTGGTGCCAAGATGGAAGATGTAATCTTCAACGGAACCGATTCCGCCAAACCGCTCGGTATGGCCGAAGTAAGCATTACACTGGCGGAATGTACCCAGGCACTCGGCATTGAATACAGCGAAGTCTGCGTTACCCGCCGGGTTTTTCGTACGGGTGAAAGCGGATATTTCCTAAACCGCAAGGCCTGCCGACTGAAAGATATTCAGCGCTTGTTCATGGACACGGGTGTCGGCACCGATTCCTACTCCGTACTCGAACAAGGCAAGATCGACCAAATTCTATCGGCCCGCCCAGAAGACCGCCGGGGTATATTTGAAGAAGCCAGCGGCATTACAAAATATAAAACTGACAAAAAAGAAGCCCTACGCAAACTGGAGCATACTGAAGCAAACCTGTTGCGCCTGGATGATGTGATCCGCGAAGTAAAACGTCAGATCATTTCACTCCAACGGCAAGCCGGAAAAGCCTTGCGCTACAAAAACCTATCCGAAGAAATGCGCAGCCTCGACATCTATGTCACTCAAGAAAAACTTCGCGAATACGCAAAAAAAATAAACGAACTGTCGGGCGAACTTCAGGTGCTCGAACATAAGGTCAACGAACTGCACGAAAACGTCGAAAGTGCCGAAAGCGAGGCTGAAACATCCCGCCATGCGCTGACCCAGCTGGAAGAAACCATTTCCCAGGCCATGGAACAGTCCTCCGCCGCACGCGGAGAGCTCGAACGTACACGCAACCTGATCACCATGAACACCGACCGCATCGCGGAACTGACTACCCTTGCCCAGCGTAATACACAGGAAACCGAGGAAGCCCGTTTCCGCCTCGAAACGCACCGAACCGAACTTAATAAAATTATTGCCGACATCACCGTATCAGAGCAGGAAAAGACCGAGGCCAAAGAAGGACTCGACCGCGTCACACTGGTACAGAAAGAAGCCGAAGATCAGATGAACTATAATCGTACGCAGCTAAATAATCTGCGGAACGAGTCGGTCGCCCTCGATAGCAAATCTTCCAAAATGCAGAACGAGCTGAACGCCCTGGATGCGCGCGATCGCTCGTCCATGCTCAAGAAAGAACGCCTTGCGACTGAAAAATCTGAATTGGAACGGTCCCTTTCTTCTTTTATGGAGAAGCAGCAGGAAATGGACACCAAAGTTGAAATGCTCTCCGGCAAAGTTAGTGAGCAGGCTGAAACACTAAGCAATCTCAACAGTCAGCGCTCCAGCAGGAAGGGTTTGATCGTTGAAAGCGAACGGAACCTCAATGACGCGCAGAAAACCATTGCAGCCAAACGCGCACAGCTTGAAATGCTCTCCGGTGGCGAAGCCCGTACCGAAGGCTTCCCTCCCGGAGCACAGATGCTGCTGGATCCCCCAGCTGACTTTACGCTCGACCGCGCCGGCATCGTCGGGCCGCTGGCCGAACAATTAAAAACCTCGCCGGAATACCAAACGGCACTCGAAGCCATCTTGCGCCCGTGCATCGACTCCATTGTTGTTCAAGACGAAGCCTATGCCCGCAACGCCCTCAACTGGCTACGCGATCAGGAAGCCGGCAGCGCCCGCCTGCTCAGCGTCGTTTCAAGTAAAGAAGAAGCAGCAATCGACACATCATCAGCTGTGGGCAAAGGGTTGCTCGACTGCATAACTTTCAGCGATGCTGTTGCACCGCTGGTTCGTCGCCTTTTCTGGAATGTCCGCGTGGTCGGATCTGAAGTGGAACTGCCCGACATCCTGTCCGCCGATACGGTCGTGGTTACACAAACCGGCACCGTGGTATCCGGTGACGGGTCTTCAGAACTATGGATGCCCGGCACCGAAGATAAAAGTCCCCTCGCCCGTCATCAGCTGCGCCATCAGCTACAGGAAGAAATCTATAAAATCGAAGCGGAAGTTCAAACATTTGAAAATGCACTCGAAACCCTGCGTAGCGAGGAAAGCGGAATTGGTTCGACCATCAATAATGCGCAACAGATGCTCGAAGAATACCGCCGTGAACTCGCTCTGCAGGAAGGCGAACGTCAGGTCATCGTCCGCGAGACCTCGGGAGCATGCGAACGCGTTGAGACGGTTTCCTTTGAACTCACCAACCTGATTGAAACGAAAAGCGAAGGCGTTGAAATGCGCACCCGCCTTGCGAGCGAATTGCAGGACGCCCGTGATCGCCAGGCGAATATCCGAACGCAGATTGGCGAGCAGACCACGCAACTCAACGAAATTGAAGAAAAGCGTTCCGATGCGCTATCCATTACATCCGAACACCGGATTGTCTACTCCCAGAAATCGCAGGCGTTGGAACATTTGCACAACCGCAAACAACCCATGGAAGCGCGCATTCAGGAACTCGAAGAGCTAATTAACGACCGTACCGGAGGAATCGACTCCTATAACCAACGCATCGAAAGCCTTAAAACGGCGATCGAAGATGAAACCGCCAAGATTGAACCTCTGGAAGTGCGTTTACAGGAAACCTCCCAGACGCTTGAAAATGAACGTGCCCGCCGCGAGGAAACCATTCAGGTTCTGACGACCGCCGAAAACCGTTTACGCGGCTTACGTAGCTCGCTCGAAAGCGAGCTCACCCGGAAATCAAAATTCGAAGTGCAAAAGGCCGAGTTCACCATGCGGCATGATAATGCGTTGGAACGCGTAACCGGAACCTACCATATTACCAAGGAAGAACTTTCCGAAGCCGAAGTCCCCCGCTGGGAAAATGACGAAATTCCGGAGCGCGAAATTATTGAAACTCGGGTCGCGGAACTCCAGGCAAAAATCGATTCCATGGGTCCTGTCAATCTGGTGGCCATCGAAGAACACGCCGAACACGAAGAGCGCTTTGCCTTCCTGAACAAGCAACAGGAAGACCTACTTGCCGCAAAAACCCAGTTGCTGGAAATGATCAAAACGATCAACAACACCACGACCAAAATGTTCAAAGACACCTTCGATAAAGTGAACGTGGAGTTTCAGGAAATGTTCAAACAGCTGTTTGGCGGCGGCTCGGCCAAACTGGTATTGACCGACGATGAAGATGTGCTCGAAGCCGGCATCGAAATTATTGCCCGCCCGCCCGGAAAAAAGCTACAAACCATTTCGCTGCTTTCCGGCGGAGAACGCACCATGACGGCGGTTGCCCTGCTCTTCTCACTGTTCAAGGTCAAGCCGAGCCCGTTCTGTGTACTGGACGAACTCGATGCCGCTCTCGACGACGCCAATATCAACCGATTCGTAGATGCCCTCAAAGGCTTCCTGACTTCCTCGCAGTTCATCATCATTACGCATAGCCGCCAAACGATTGCGGCGGCGGATGTGATCTATGGCGTGACCATGCAGACCCGCGGTATCTCCAAAGTAGTCTCAATGAAGTTCGCCGATTACCAACAGAATGAGAAGAAAATGAAATAAGGAATGACGAGTGAGCCGTGAGACGCAACTTCCTATACTGGAAAATACGACTCACTCATCATATTTTTCTATGGACCCTAAAAAACAATTTGATTTCTGGTATGCCGTCAATAACACGGAATTGATCGCCACCCCGACCAACCGTCTGGAAACATTCGGCGACACCGTGGTGAACTACTACCTTGTATGCCAGCAGATGGATAGCACAGAAAAGGTGGTCGTTCGTGAAGGGCACCTCAAGGCGCTCAAGCCGGCGATTATTACTCCCCAGTCACTGGGGCAACTGGATGCCGGCGATCTGGGAGAAGAAGCGGAGCAGTATGCCGAATGGCTTGCGGAGCATACTAATGATCTCCGGATTCTTCAGTATGGTTTCACACTCCAGAAACAGGAACTGAAGGAATATATCGTAACCGACCATATCGATAATGTGCTGGAGCGAGTTAAGCATGACGTTGCTGCTTTAGACGACCCCCTCAGCGCAATATTAATAGGTGTTGATGATCCCTGGGAAGTATGCCTGATGAAACTGATGGTTGAACTGGTACAGCATTCCGCACCAGGCAATATTCAGGATCTACAGCAACAGGCTATATCTGACCAAACGAGCTTGACCGATAATCTTGACCAAGCCTTCCTCGATGCCTCACGCAATCCATCACTCATCAATGATTTGGCTGATATGCTCAAACAAAACGGACTTTGGGAACAACACGAAGATCGCTTTTTCGCGCTCGTTAAAGCATCTGGAAAATAAGACTAAATTTTAACATGGCATCGGTTGACACCTCCCCATGCGATCCGTATATTGCGCTTCTCTTTTTTGGGGGCGATTAGCTCAGTTGGTTAGAGCACTACCTTGACATGGTAGGGGTCGGAGGTTCGAATCCTCTATCGCCCACCACCTTTTCCGGCTCTCCGGGATGCCTTTTTAATTGGGTTAAATGAAAGATTAACAGGGTTAAATTTTACCCTGTTTTAGCCTTTTCATATGATCTAAGGGGGTTTATTCGACCGCGACGGATATTTTAAGATTGTCTATGACCGCCAGTCCAAGCTGATCTTTTCGTCCGGAAAAACCCACATGGGCCCGGGTTGTATTCCACATGGATTTAGTAACCTTGTCTTTATTTATATCTGTAAAGACCAGTTCAGCAATTACCTCTCTACTTACTGGATTTATGAGTTTAACGGTTGATTCAAACGAGTCGGGTTCTGATCGTTTTTTGATAACAAGTACGAGTTGGTGCCATTCCGAAATTGAGACGACCTCATCCGAACGAATTAGAAAATTTTCAGAATAGATTTTTTTCGACGCTGCATCAGGCATCGCTCCAGACAGACGCCAATCACCGCCCGGCGTCGCTTCCAGAACAACCGTCCAACTTACCTTTTCACTCAATAGTGAATTCCCTACCATCACGGACATGACAGGTCTGTCGTTCACGATATCTACCGGGTCCACCGCAACCTTAAAATCGAATTGCATTGTCATCATTTTTCCAGGAAGCCATCGTGCGGGTTCTCCGGTTACGCAACGGATCGACTCAGCCGAAGCCCGTACAACAAGAGCATTGTCTCCGGC